>NZ_JAIHOO010000001.1:4280982-4635198 GCF_019733395.1 Lysobacter sp. BMK333-48F3
CCGCTCCGCAGCTCGGCCACGCGCTCAAGTCGCGGCAACTGGTGATGATGGGGTTGGGCAGCGCGATCGGCGCCGGTCTGTTCCTGGGCTCCGGCGTCGGCGTGCAGACCGCCGGGCCGGCGGTGCTGCTGTCGTACCTGATCGCCGGCACCCTGATCATCATCGTCATGCGTGCGCTCGGCGAAATGGCCGCGGCGCGCCCGACCAGCGGCGCGTTCTCGGTCTACGCCGCCGACGCGATGGGCCCGACCGCGGGCGCGACCCTGGGCTGGCTGTGGTGGGTGCAGATCGTCATCGTGGTCGCGGCCGAATCGGTCGGCGCCGCCGGACTGCTGGCGACGGTCTGGCCCGGATTGCCGGTGGCGGCGACCTCGCTGGTGTTCATGACCGCCTTCACCCTGGTCAACCTGCTCGGGGTGCGCAACTTCGGCGAGTTCGAATTCTGGTTCGCGATCCTCAAGGTCGGCGCGATCCTGGCCTTCATCGCCATCGGCGCGGCCCTGCTGCTGGGCCTGCTGCCGGAGGTGGCCTCGCCCGGTCTGGCCAATTTCACCGCCCACGGCGGTTTCGCACCCAAGGGCTGGGCCGGGGTCGGTGCCGCCTTGCTGGTGGTGGTATTCGCCTTCGGCGGCACCGAGATCGTCGCCGTCGCCGCGGCCGAAACCCAGGACCCGGAGCGCAGCATCACCCAGGCGATCCGCACCGTGGCCTGGCGCATCCTGGTGTTCTACGTCGGCTCGCTGGCGGTGATCATCGCGGTGGTGCCGTGGACCAGCGAGGCGTTGAAGTCGCCGTTCGCGGCGGTGCTGGAGGCGGCACGGATCCCGGGCGCAGCCACCGCGATCACCCTGGTCGCGGTGGTGGCGCTGCTGTCGGCGCTCAACGCCAACCTCTACGGCGCATCGCGCATGATTTATTCGCTGGCCCAGCGCCGCGAGGCGCCGCGCTTCCTCGCCCACCTCAGCCGCAGCCAGGTGCCGGTGGCGGCGGTGCTGGCCAGCGTCGCGTTCGGTTTCGTCGCCACCGCGCTGGAGCTGTTGTACCCGGAGAAGGTGTTGCCGGCCCTGCTCAACGTGGTCGGCTCGACCTGCTTGCTGGTGTGGACGCTGTCGCTGCTCTCGCAGTTGATCCTGCGCCGCCGCGCCGATCGCGACGGCACCGCGCTGCCGTTCAAGATGTGGGCGTTCCCGTACGTGACCTGGCTCGGCCTGGGCATCCTCGGCCTGGTCTTCGTCCTGGCCCTGATGACCCCGGGCCCGCGCCTGCAGTTGCTGTCGACCGTGGCCCTGACCCTGATCATCGCCGCGCTGAGCGAGATCGCCCGGCGCCTGCGGGCGCGTTCCTGATGGCGAATTACTTTAAATAAGTAATGTAATCTATTGATTTACATAATTAAGTGACGCGTAACTTAAAGTGATTTCGAGCTACGCCATCGCCGCCGGGCGAGCCATCGCACGGACCAGGGCATGAGCGCCGGCGAACACCGCATCGGCCTGGTCGGCGCCCTGCTGATGCGCGACGGCCAGGTCCTGCTCGGGCTGCGCGCCGGTTTCAAGCGCCTGGCGCCGAACCGCTGGGACATGCTCGGCGGCCATGTCGAGCCCGGCGAATCGCCGGAGCAGGCCTTGCGCCGCGAGCTCGAAGAAGAAGCCGGCGTGCGCATCCGCGCCTGCGCCGAGCTGGCCGAACTCGAGCGCGGCGGCATCGCACTGCGCGTCTACCGCGTCGACGCCTGGGACGGCGAGCCGCAGGCCTGCGGCGACGAGCACCGCTGCCTGCACTGGTTCGAGCCGGCGCAGGCGGCCGAGCGGCCCGACCTGTCCGATCCCTGGATGCGCGAGCTGCTGTTGAAGCTGGTTTGAGTGCCGGCCTCAGCCGCTGGTGAACTGCTCGATCAGCATCCGCTCTTCGAGGTTGTGCTCGCGGTCGAACAGCAGGGTCACGGTGCGGTCGCGCGACTCGCGGATCATCACCTCGACCACGTCGCGCACCTCGTGCGAATCGGCGGTGGCGCTGACCGGGCGCTTGTACGGGTCGAGCACGCGGAACTTGACCTCGGTATCGGCCTTGAGCAGCGCGCCGCGCCAGCGCCGCGGCCGGAACGCGGCGATCGGAGTCAGCGCGATCACCGCCGAGCCCAGCGGCAGGATCGGCCCGTGCGCGGAGAAGTTGTAGGCGGTGCTGCCGGCCGGGGTGGCGACCAGCACGCCGTCGCAGATCAGCTCGTCCAGGCGGGTCTGGCCGTTGAGGTCGATGCGCAGGTGCGCGGCCTGGCGGGTCTGGCGCAGCAGCGAAACCTCGTTGTAGGCCAGCGAGCCGAAGGTCGCGCCGGACTCGGTCTGGGCCACCATCTCCAGCGGCCGCAACACCGCCGGCTCGGCCACCGCCAGGCGTTCGAGCAAGCCGTCGCCGGCATCGGCGTACTGGTTCATCAGAAAGCCGACCGTGCCCAGCTTCATCCCGTACACCGGCTTGCCGAGCGCGCCGTGGCGGTGCAGGGTCTGCAGCATGAAACCGTCGCCGCCGAGCGCGACCAGGACGTCGGCATCGCCAGGTTCGTGCTGGCCGTGCCGCTGCGACAGGACCGCGAGCGCGCGCTGGGCGTCGTCGGTGTGACTGGCGAGGAAGGCGATGCGGGGCGTCGCGGTCATCGGCGGCTCCGTGAACAGGCCGCCAGCATAACCCGCCGACCGTGGCGGTTTCCGCACGCTGCGTCGCGCCTCGCCGGCGCCGGCCTGCGGGCGCGTTCCGCAGGACGCGCCGCATCCTTCCAGGGTAGGAGCGGCGCGAGCCGCGACCGCGTCGCCACAGCCACCGCGCAAGCGCCGCATTCCCTGCAGGAGCGGCGTAAGCCGCGGCCGCGCCGGCTCGGTTGCGGCGCCGGCCCGGATCGGCCGTGGTTCTGCGGTCGCGGCTTGTGACCAGAGGGAATCCCTGAGGGACGCCGCTCATACCCCGAAGAGAAGCATGGGCCAGACAACAAAAAGCCCCCTCCCTTGCGGGAGAGGGCTCGATGGCGATCGGTTGCCGCGCGCAGGACCGGCCTGGCGGCCGGTCCTCGCTCGATCAGCCGCGTGCGGCCAGCTGCGACAAGCGCTGCACCGCGACCGAGGCGGTCGGGTAGTCCAGGCTCTTCTGCGCCGCCAGCTCGTTCAACATCGCCAGGGTGAAGCGCAGCGACTGGTCGTCGCGGCCCAGCCACTGCTGCACCTTGGCCTCGGCGGTGGCGCCCGACATCTTCAGCACCTGGCCGACCAGGATCCGCTGCTGGGTCGAGAGCTCCTCGCGCAGCACGCCGCGCGCGACTGCGTGCCAGCGGCCGTCGACCACCAGGGCGTCGATCTGCTCCTGCAGCCACGGCAGGCGCAGCGCTTCGCCGAGGCGGAAGTGGACCTTGGCCACCTCGACCGGCTTGAGCTTGCGCTCGCGGGCCAGTTCGATGATGTCGCAGCTCGGCTCCAGGTACGGCAGCGCCGCCAGCTGCGCCGCCAGCGCTTCCGGCACGCCCTTGGCCTTCCAGTCGGCGTAGGCGGCGTCGTGCGCCGGCCGCTGGCCGTCGCCGAGGATGCCCTTGCCGGCGCGGATGTCCTTGAAGCCGTCGTGGTAACGCTCGACCGCGGTGGTGATGTCCGGAATCGCGCCCGGCCGCGACAGCAGCCAGCGGGTGAACGAGCGCTGCAGGTTCCAGATTACCTGCAGGGCGTCGATCTGGGTCGACTCGGCGACCGCGCCGTCGAGCGCGTCGATCTGCGTCCACAGGGCGCGCGCGTCGAGAGTCTCGCGGGTGATGGTGAAGGCCTTGGCGACTTCGCCCGGGGTGCGGCCGCTGTCTTCCTGCATGCGCAGCAGGAAGGTCGCGCCCATCCGGTTGATGGTCGAGTTGGTCACCGCGGTGGCGATGATTTCGCGCTTCAGGCGGTGGTTCTCCATCGCCTTGGCGTACTTCTTCTGCAGCGGCTCGGGGAAGTAACGGACCAGTTCCTTGGACAGGTAGGGGTCTTCCGGCACGTCCGAATCGAGCATCTGCTGGAACGCCACCAGCTTGGAGTACGACAGCAGCACCGACAGTTCCGGACGGGTCAGACCCTGGCCGCGCGCCTTGCGTTCGGCGATCTCGGCGTCGGACGGCAGGAACTCGATCTGGCGGTCGAGCAGGCCCTGCGACTCCAGGGTGCGGATGAAGTGCTGCTTGGAGCCCAGGCGGCTCAGGCTCATCCGCTCCATCAGGCTGATCGCCTGGTTCTGGCGGTAGTTGTCGTTCAACACCAGGCCGGCCACTTCGTCGGTCATCGACGCCAGCAGCTTGTTGCGCTCGGGCAGGGTCAGCTTCTTCGCCTGGACCTGGCCGTTGAGCAGGATCTTGATGTTGACCTCGTGGTCGGAGGTGTCGACGCCGGCCGAGTTGTCGATGAAGTCGGTGTTGAGCAGCACGCCATGCTGGGCCGCCTCGATGCGGCCGAGCTGGGTCAGGCCCAGGTTGCCGCCCTCGCCCACCGTCTTGCAGCGCAGATCGTTTCCGTTGACGCGCAGGCCGTTGTTGGCGCGGTCGCCGACGTCGGCGTTGGACTCGCTGGAGGCCTTGACGTAGGTGCCGATGCCGCCGTTCCACAGCAGGTCGACCGGGGCCTTGAGGATCGCGCTCATCAGCTCGACCGGGCTCATTGCCGCGACCGCGCCCTCGATGCCCAGCGCCGCCTTGATTTCCGGCGACAGCGGGATCGACTTAGCCGAACGCGGGTACACCCCGCCGCCCTTGCTGATCAGCTTCTTGTCGTAGTCGTCCCAGCTCGAGCGCGGCAGCTTGAACATGCGCTCGCGTTCCTTGAACGTCTTGGCCGCGTCCGGATTCGGGTCGAGGAAGATGTGGCGGTGGTCGAACGCGGCGAGCAGGCGGATGTGCTTGGACAGCAGCATGCCGTTGCCGAACACGTCGCCGGACATGTCGCCGATGCCGACCGCGGTGAAGTCCTGGCTCTGGCTGTCGCGGCCCATCGCGCGGAAGTGGCGCTTGACCGACTCCCAGGCGCCCTTGGCGGTGATGCCCATGCCCTTGTGGTCGTAGCCGACCGAGCCGCCGGAGGCGAAGGCGTCGTCGAGCCAGAACTTGTGCTCGGCGGCGATGCCGTTGGCGATGTCGGAGAAGGTCGCGGTGCCCTTGTCGGCGGCGACGACCAGGTAGGGGTCGTCGTTGTCGTGGCGCACCACGTTCTTCGGCGGCACGATCTTGCCGTCGACGATGTTGTCGGTGATGTCGAGCAGGCCGTTGATGAACATCTTGTAGCAGGCGATGCCTTCGGCCAGCACGGCGTCACGGTCGCCGCCCAGCGGCGGACGCTTGGCGAAGAAGCCGCCCTTCGAACCGACCGGCACGATCACGGTGTTCTTGACCATCTGCGCCTTGACCAGGCCCAGCACTTCGGTGCGGAAGTCTTCGCGGCGGTCCGACCAGCGCAGGCCGCCGCGGGCGACCGGGCCGAAGCGCAGGTGCACGCCTTCCACGCGCGGGCCGTAGACGAAGATCTCGCGGTAGGGCTTGGGCTTGGGCAGGTCCGGCACCTGGGCCGAATCGAACTTGTAGCTGACGTAGCCGCGCTCGCCGCCGTCGGCGGCGCGCTGGTAGTAGCTGGTGCGCAGGGTGGCGTTGATCACGCCGATGAAGCTGCGCAGGATGCGGTCTTCGTCGAGGCTGGAAACGCGGTCGAGCAGGCCCTTGAGCGCGCCCAGGGTCGCTTCGGCCTGGGCCTCGCGCTTGCCGCTGCGGGCGTCGAGCACCGGCTGCAGCACCGCCAGCACCGCGGCGTCGCCGCCGGCGAGCACTTCGAACTGCTCGCGCAGGCGCTCCTGGCCGGCCTTGATCTCGGCCTTGCTCTCGCTGCCGGTGGTCGGGTCGAAGCGGGCTTCGAACAGCTCGACCAGCAGGCGCGCCAGCAGCGGATAACGGCTGAAGGTTTCCTCGACGTAGCTCTGCGAGAACGGCACGCCGACCTGCAGCAGGTACTTGCAGTAGGCGCGCAGCATCGCGACCTGGCGCCAGGACAGGTTGGCGGCCAGGATCAGGCGGTTGAAGCCGTCGTTCTCGGCGTTGCCGCGCCAGATCTGCGCGAACGCGTCCTCGAAGGTCTCGTCGAGGCGGTCGACGTCGATGTCCTGGGTGGTGGTCTCGACCTCGAAGTCCTGGATGTAGACCGGCTGGCCGTCGACGCTCAACCGGTAAGGGTGCTCGGAGATCACCCGCAGGCCCATGTTCTCCATCATCGGCAGCGCGTCCGACAGCGGGATGTCGTCGAGCTGGCGGTAGAACTTGAAGCGCAGGCCGCCCTCGCCCGAACGGGTACGGCACAGGCTCAGGCGCAGATCGTCCGGGCCGCTCAACGCGGCCAGGTGGGCGATGTCCTGGGCGGCGACCGCGGCCGAGACTTCATCGATATAGCCCGCCGGCAAGGCGCGGCCGTAACGGTTGGCCAGGGCCAGGCCCTGCTGCTCGCCGTGGCCGCGGACCAACGCGTCGCGCAGCTCGTCCTGGCGGTTGCGCACGATCTCGGCCAGCTCGGCCTCGATCGCGGCGTTGTCGATCTGCACCGCCTCGCCCGACTTCGGCCGCACGATCAGGTGCAGCTGGGCCAGCGGCGATTCGCCGATGTGCACGGTGGTGTCGACGTGCTCGCCGTGCAGCTTGTCCTTGAGCATCGCTTCCACGCGCAGGCGCACGTCGGTGTTGAAGCGCTCGCGCGGGATGTAGGCCAGGCCGGAGAAGTAGCGGCCGTAGCGGTCGCGGCGCAGGAACAGCTTGCTGCGCACGCGCTCCTGCAGGCCGAGGATGCCCGAGGCGGTCTTGAACAGCTCTTCCTCGCTGGACTGGAACAGCTCGTCGCGCGGCAGGGTTTCCAGCACGTGGCGCAGGGTCTTGCCGCTGTGGCTGTCGGCGGCCAGGCCGGACTGCTGCATCACGTAGGCGTGGCGCTGGCGCACCAGCGGGATGTCCCAGGGGCGGCGGTTGTAGGCGCTGGAGGTGTACAGGCCGAGGAAGCGCTTTTCCGCCACCGGACGGCCTTCGGCGTCGAAGCTCAGCACGCCGATGTAGTCCATGTAGCCCGGACGGTGCACGGTCGAGCGGGCGTTGGTCTTGGTCAGGATCAGCGCGTCGACCGAACCGGACTGCGGCATGTAGTGCGCCGCCAGCGAGGTCAGCGGACGCGGCTTGCCCGCGTCCTTGCCGCGCAGCAGGCCCAGGCCGCTGTCCTTGATCGCGCGCAGCACCTCCTGGCCGCCCTGCTTGACCACCTCGTATTCGCGGTAGCCCAGGAAGGTGAAGTGGTTGTCGGCGGCCCAGTGCAGGAAGGCCTGCGCCTCGCGCTTGCCTTCATCGGCGACCGGCATGCGCTCGCCGACCAGGTCGTCGGCGACCGCGTTCATGCGCTCGCGCATCTGCGCCCAGTCGCGCACGATCGCGCGCACGTCGGCGAGCACCACGTCCAGGGCCTGCTTGATCGCGGCCATCGCCTCCGGCGTCTGGCGGTCGATTTCCAGGTGCATCAGCGACTCGGACACGCCCTGCCCGACCGCGACCAGCTTGCCGGCCTTGTCGCGCTGGAAGGTCACCACCGGGTGGCCGAGCACGTGCACGCCGATGCCCTGGTCGGCCAGGGCCATGGTCACCGAGTCGACCAGGAACGGCATGTCGTCGTTGGCGATCTGCAGCACGGTGTGCGGCGATTCCCAGCCCTGCGCCTTGAGGGTCGGGTTGAACAGGCGCACCAGCGCGGTGCCCGGCTTGCGGTCGCGGGCGAAGTCGAGGAAGTCGGCGGCCAGCGCGGCCCAGCCCTCGGCCGGGTGCTGCGGCAGTTCGTCGCCGCTCATGCGCTTGTAGAACGCCTGGGCGAAGGCCTGGGCCTCGACATGGCGCGCCTTCGGCAGGCGCTTGCGCATGGCTTCGACGATCGGGCCCAGGTCGACGGCCTGCGCTTCGGCCGCCGGCGCGATGCGCGGCGCCTTGGCCGCGGCGGACTTGGCGGCCGGCTGGGTCGCGGCCTGCTTGACCGGGGCTTGCTTGGACGAAGCCGGCTTGGCGGCCTTGGCCGGTTTGGCGGGTTCGGACTTGGAAGCTTTGGTTTTATTGCTCATGGGAACGTTGGCGATCCGGATGGAATGAGGCCCACGCTTTCGCGCGGGCCAAGAGGAAGTCGGTGCGGGGGATGGGGGCGATCGAGGCTTGCAGGGCGGCGATGGACGCGGCGCCGTAATCGAGCGACGCGCCCACGCGGCCGCGCGCCATCGGGCGCGGGCCGGGTACGGCGGCGGCGTTCGCGACGCGCAAGCCCATGCCGCCGTCCTCAGGACAGGCGGTGGGCCGTGACGAGCCGAAACGTTTCATCGGGCTGTGGCTTCAGCGCAGGCCGGTTTCGTTGCGGGCGATGACCAGGCGCTGGATTTCGCTGGTGCCTTCGTAGATTTCGGTGATCTTGGCGTCGCGGAAATAGCGCTCCAGCGGCATTTCCTTGGAATAGCCCATGCCGCCGTGGATCTGCACCGCCTGGTGGGCGATCCACATCGCCGCCTCCGAGGCGGTCAGCTTGGCGATCGCCGCCTCGTTGCTGAAGCGGCCGCCGTTCTTCTCGGCCTGGCCCTTCTGCCAGGCCGCGCGCAAGGTCAGCAGCAGGGCCGCGTCGAGCTTGCACTTCATGTCGGCGATCTTGGCCTGGGTCATCTGGAACGCGCCGATCGGCTGGCCGAAGGCCTTGCGCTCGCGCACGTAGGCCAGGGTCGCCTCGTAGGCGGCGCGGGCGATGCCGATGGCCTGGCTGGCGATGCCGATGCGGCCGGCGTCGAGCACGCCCATCGCGATCTTGAAGCCGTGACCCTCGTCGCCGAGCACGTCCTCGGCCGCGGCGACGTAGTTCTCGAACTCGATCTCGCAGGTGGCCGAGGCGCGGATGCCGAGCTTGGGCTCGGTCTTGCCGCGGTGGAAGCCCGGCTTGGCGGTATCGATCATGAACGCGGTGATGCCGCGCGCGCCCTTGTCCGGGTCGGTCATCGCGAACAGGACGATGTACTTGGCGACCGGGCCGGAGGTGATCCAGCTTTTCTTGCCGTTGATCACGAAGCTGCCGTCGGCCTGCTTGACCGCCTTGCAGCGCATCGCGGTGGCGTCGGAGCCCGACTGCGGCTCGGTCAGGGCGAAGGCGCCGATTTCGCGGCCCTCGGCGATGGCGCGCACGTACAGCTGCTTCTGCGCCTCGGTGCCGAACTTGAGGATGCCGTTGCAGAACAGCGAATTGTTGACCGAGACGATGGTCGAGTGGGCGGCGTCGCCGGCGGCGATCTCGACCATCGCCAGGACGTAGCTGATCGGGTCCATGCCCGCGCCGCCGTACTCGGCCGGCACTTCGATGCCCATCAGGCCGTTCTCGCCCAGGGTGCGGATGTTCTCGAGCGGGAACTCGCCGGTCTGGTCGTGGTGCTCGGCGCTGGGAGCAATCTTTTCCTGGGCGATACGGCGCGCCACGTCCTGGATCATCAACTGCTCTTCGGTAAAGCCAAAATCCACGTCGCACCTCTGCTGGGTTTGAGCGCTGCGGCCGTTCCCCCATCGCGGCGCGCTCTTCGGCGCTGCCGCGTCCCGGAACGACCGGCGCGTTGGTTCTGCGTCCTGGTCCGCGCTCCGTTGCCCGGACCGCGACTGCGAATTGTAGCCGCGCGCGCCGAATAACCCCACCCGTCCGGCTGCCCGGATCTGGCGTCATCCGCGCGCCGCCGGCGCGCTTCAGTCGCCGTTGCGGCTTGCTGCACCGCCGCACGACTTGACCTGGGCGCACGGTCGGCACACACTCATCGCTATATCGCGATACGTTGATGGAAGCCGGGAGTCGTTCACGGGAATCGGGAATCGGAAGAACCCCGCCGCGGCGCCCCGCTTTGCCGTACCGACTCCCCTATTCCCCATTCCCCATTCCCGACCCCATGGATCTCGAAGGCTGGTCCTCCCGACTCAAAGTATTCGCCGACGCCACCCGGGTCCGGCTGCTTGCGCTGCTCGAGCGCGAGGAGCTGACCGTGGCCGAGCTTTCGGCGATCACCCGGCTGGCGCAGCCGCGCGTGTCCACCCACCTGTCCAAGCTCAAGGAAGCCGGGCTGGTGCGCGACCGCCGCGCCGGCGTCTCGGCCTATTACCGTTTCGACGAGGCCGCGCTCGACCAGGCCCAGCGCGCCCTGTGGCAGACCCTGAGCACCGGCAGCGACGACCCGCTGCTGCGCCAGGACGCCGACCGCGTCGCCGCGGTGCTGGCGATGCGCGCCTCCGACCAGAACTGGGCCGATTCGGTCGCCGGGGACATGGAACGCCATTACTCCCCGGGCCGCACCTGGGAGGCGCTGGCGCGCTCGGCCCTGCCGCTGCTGCAGCCCGGCGACGTGCTCGACATCGCCTCCGGCGACGGCGTGCTGGCCGAGCTGCTGGCGCCGCACTCCAACCGCTATGTCTGCCTGGACGCCAGCACCAAGGTCGTGGCCGCGGCCTCCGAGCGCCTGCGCAAGCTGCGCAACGTCGAAGTCCGCGAGGGCGACATGCATGCCCTGCCGTTCGAGGCCGCCAGCTTCGACCTGGTGGTGCTGATGCACGCCCTGACCTATGCCGAACACCCGGCCCAGGCGGTGGTCGAGGCGGCGCGGGTGCTGCGCCCCGGCGGCCGCCTGCTGCTGACCAGCCTGGCCCGCCACGAGCACCGCGGCGCGGTCGAGGCCTTCGGCCACGTCAATCTGGGTTTCGCCGAAAAAGACCTGCAGAAGTTCGCCAACAAGGCCGGCTTCGACATCGTCAGCTGCGAAACCGTGACCCGCGAGCGCCGCCCGCCGCATTTCGAAGTGATCGCCCTGATGGCGCGCAAGCCCGGCGCCGAGCCGGCGCGCAAGCCGGCGAAGAAGTGAGGACCAGCCGATGAAGCAGCTACCGTGGATCCATCCCGAACGCGCCCAGGCCCTGCTGCAGGGGTTGGCGCAGCGCATCCTGGTCATCGACGGCGCGATGGGCACGATGATCCAGCAGCACACGCTGGAGGAAGCCGATTACCGCGGCGAACGCTTCGCCCACGGCTACGACCGGCTGTACCTGGCGCACGGCGACGACCACGTCCACGACGACGGCTGCGGCTGCGCGCGCGACCAGCGCGGCAACAACGACCTGTTGACCCTGACCCGGCCCGACATCATCGCCGGCATCCACCGCCAGTACCTGGAAGCCGGCGCCGACCTGGTCGAGACCAACACCTTCAACTCGACCACGATCTCGCTGGAAGACTACGGGCTGGAACACCTGGCCCGCGAACTCAACCTCGAAGGCGCGCGGCTGGCGCGCGGGGTCTGCGACGAGATCGAAGCGCGCGACCCGTCGCGGCCGCGCTTCGTGATCGGCGTGCTCGGCCCGACCAGCCGCACCGCCTCGTTGAGCCCGGACGTCAATCGCCCCGGCTACCGCGCGATCAGCTTCGATCAGCTGCGCGCGGCCTACCGCGAGGCGGCCGACGGCCTGATCGACGGCGGCGCGGACGTGCTGATGGTCGAGACCATCTTCGACACCCTCAACGCCAAGGCCGCGCTGTTCGCGATCGAGGAAGCCTTCGACGCCCGCGGCGCGCGCCTGCCGGTGATGATCTCCGGCACCATCACCGACGCCTCCGGCCGCACCCTGTCGGGCCAGACCGCCGAAGCCTTCTGGTACTCGGTGCGCCACGTCCAGCCGACCGCGATCGGCTTGAACTGCGCGCTCGGCGCCAAGGACCTGCGCGTGCACATCGACGTGCTGGCGCAGATCGCCGACGCCTGCGTCAGCACCCACCCCAATGCCGGCCTGCCGAACGCGTTCGGCGGCTACGACGAGACCCCGGAAGACATGGCCGGGGTGCTCGGCGAGTTCGCCCGTGCCGGCCTGCTCAACCTGGTCGGCGGCTGCTGCGGCACCAGCCCGGCGCACATCGCCGCGATCGCCCAGGCGGTCGAGGGCGTGGCGCCGCGGGCGCGGCTGCAGCTGATCGACGCGGCGGCATGAGTTTCCACCGCCTTCCCGCGCGCCCTTCCTATCGTCATTCCCGCGAAAGCGGGAATCCAGAGACTTCAAAGCCCTATCGCGATCAAGCCCCGGATCCCCGCTTGCGCGGGGGTGACGGGCAAAAGCGAACGCCAAGAATCAGCAGCAGGCAATGACCGATTCCCTTCCCCGCCATACCCGTCTCAGCGGCCTGGAGCCGCTGCAGATCACGCCCGAAAGCAACTTCGTCAACGTCGGCGAACGCACCAACGTCACCGGGAGCGCGCAGTTCAAGAAACTGATCCTGGAAGGCCGCTACGACGAAGCGGTCGTGGTCGCGCGGCAGCAGGTCGAAAGCGGCGCCCAGGTCATCGACGTCAACATGGACGAGGGCTTGCTCGATTCCGAGCAGGCGATGGTCACCTATCTCAACCTGATCGCCGCCGAGCCGGACATCGCCCGGGTCCCGGTGATGGTCGACAGCTCCAAGTGGAGCGTGATCGAGGCCGGGCTGAAGTGCCTGCAGGGCAAGGGCATCGTCAACTCGATCTCGATGAAGGAAGGCGAGGCCGAGTTCCTGCGCCAGGCCCGGCTGGTCCGCCGCTACGGCGCGGCGGTGGTGGTCATGGCCTTCGACGAGGTCGGCCAGGCCGACACGGTCGAGCGCAAGGTCGAGATCTGCTCGCGCGCCTACCGGTTGCTGACCGAAGAGATCGGCTTCCCGCCCGAAGACATCATCTTCGACCCCAACGTGTTCGCGGTCGCCACCGGCATCGAGGAACACAACGACTACGCGGTGGCGTTCATCGAGGGCACCCGCGAGCTCAAGCGCCGCTTCCCGCACAGCCACATCTCCGGCGGCGTCTCCAACGTCTCGTTCTCGTTCCGCGGCAACGAGCCGGTGCGCCAGGCGATCCATGTGGTGTTCCTGTACCACGCGATCCGCGCCGGCATGGACATGGGCATCGTCAACGCCGGCGCCCTGCCGCTGTACGACGACCTCGACGCCGAATTGCGCGAACGGGTCGAGGACGTGGTGCTCAACCGCCGCTCCGACGCCACCGAGCGCCTGCTCGAGATCGCCGACCGCTACAAGGGCAAGAAGGGCGAGAAGAAAGTCGAGGACCTGCGCTGGCGCGACAAGCCGGTGCGCGAACGCCTCAGCCACGCCCTGGTCCACGGCATCGACCAGTGGATCGAAGAGGACACCGAGGCCGCCCGCAGCCAGGCCACGCGCCCGCTGGACGTGATCGAAGGCCCGCTGATGGCGGGCATGAACGTGGTCGGCGACCTGTTCGGCGCCGGCAAGATGTTCCTGCCGCAGGTGGTCAAGTCGGCGCGGGTGATGAAGAAGGCGGTGGCCTACCTGCTGCCGTACATCGAGGCCGAGAAGTTGCGCACCGGCGACGCCGGCAAGTCCAACGGCAAGATCGTCATGGCCACGGTCAAGGGCGACGTGCACGACATCGGCAAGAACATCGTCGGCGTGGTGCTGGCCTGCAACAACTTCGACGTCGTCGATCTCGGCGTGATGGTGCCGGCGCAGACCATCCTCGACCGCGCCCGCGCCGAGAACGCCGACCTGATCGGCCTGTCCGGCCTGATCACCCCTTCGCTGGAAGAGATGAGCCACGTCGCCCGCGAGATGCAGCGCCAGGGCTTCACCATGCCGCTGCTGATCGGCGGCGCGACCACCTCGCGCGCGCACACCGCGTTGAAGATCGACCCGCACTACCAGGCGCCGACGATCTGGGTCAAGGACGCCTCGCGCGCGGTCGGCGTGGCCCAGTCGCTGATCTCGATCGAGCTGCGCGAGCCGTTCGTCGCCGCCAACGCCTCCGACTACGCCGAGATCCGCCAACGCCACCGCAACCGCGGCGACGGCAAGCGCCTGATCTCGCTGGACAAGGCGCGCGGCCAGCGCTTCGACGGCGGCTGGACCGAGTACGCGCCGCCGGCGCCGAAGCTGGCGCCGGGCGTGTACGCGTTCGACGACTATCCGCTGGACGAACTGGTCGACTACATCGACTGGACCCCGTTCTTCAACACCTGGGAACTGGCCGGGCGCTACCCGGCGATCCTCAGCGACGACATCGTCGGCGCCCAGGCCAGCGAGCTGTATCGCGACGCCCGGGCGATGCTGGGCAAGATCGTCGCCGAGAAGTGGATCTCGGCCAAGGCGGTGTTCGGCCTGTGGCCGGCCAACGCCGCCGCCGACGATGTCGTGGTCGATCTGGGCGACGCCGCCCCGGGGGCCGGCGATGCGCCGCAGTTCGCCGCCCCTGCCCCTCGCCGGGTCGAATCCCGGATCCCCAATCCCGAATCCCAAACCCTGCACTTCCTGCGCCAGCAGGCCGACAAGCCCGCCGACCGGCCGGACTTCTGCCTGGCCGACTTCATCGCCCCGCAGGGCAGCGGCCGGCAGGACTGGATCGGCGCGTTCGCGGTCACCGCGGGCCTGGGCATCGAGCCGCACGTGGCCCGCTTCGAAGCCGACCATGACGACTACAACGCGATCATGCTCAAGGCCCTGGCCGACCGTTTCGCCGAGGCCCTGGCCGAGCGCCTGCACGAGCGCGTGCGCAAGGAGTTCTGGGGCTACGCCGGCGACGAGGCGCTGGACAACGAGGCCCTGATCGACGAGGGCTACCGCGGCATCCGCCCCGCCCCCGGCTATCCGGCCTGCCCGGAGCACAGCGAGAAGGCCAGCCTGTTCGCGATGCTCGACGCCGGCGCCAACGCCGGCCTGGAGCTGACCGAAAGCTTCGCCATGTACCCGGCCGCGGCGGTGTCCGGCTATTACTTCAGCCATCCCGACAGCCAGTACTTCGTGGTCGGCCGGGTGTCCAAGGAGCAGGTCGAGGACTACGCCCGGCGCAAGGGCGCGAGCCTGGCCCAGGCCGAACGCTGGCTGGCCTCGAATCTGGATTACGATCCCGAGTGAGCGACGCGGGCCCTGCGGCCCGCGTCCGCTCGCGCCTCCCCGCCCGGTCCCATCGACCGCGACGTCCGCCGCGCGGCGGCGGTCGCGTTGTCGATGGCGGGCGCCCCGCCCCACCGACCATCGCCGTCACCCAGAGAGTTGCCAGGATGAGCGACATTCTGCTGCCCGAAGACATCGCCGAGGACGCCTCCTCGGACCCGCGCGGCAATGCCGCCTTCATCGAGAAGCACGCCGGCCCCGGCCGGATCGGCCTGTGCGGCGGCCGCGACTTCATCAACAAGCTGATCCGCAAGGCGCAGGCGCCGCTGACCGAGGACGGCCATCGCAGTCTGTGGTCGCACGCGTTCTTGTTCAACGAACGCCGCAGCGACGGCCAGTGGTGGGTGATCGAGTCCGACCTGGACCTGCGCTATCGGCAGATCCGCCTGGGCGTGCAGGAAAACCGGGTCGCGCGCTATTACGACGCCGAAGCCTTTCCGAACATCGCGATCCTCGACTTCGGCCTGGACCCGGCGCAGATCCGCCAGGTCCAGATCGCCGGGCTGGACCTGCTGGCCGGCTTGTCGAGCTATTCGATCAGCGAACTGGTCGGCACCTTGATGGCCATGCACAGCCGGCGCCTGCGCCGGCGCAGCAATCTGCTGGCCAAGGAGGGCGCGCTGTACTGCTCGGCCCTGGTCCAGCACTGCTATCACGCCGCCGGCATCGAGTTCCTGCCCGGCGTGCCGGGCAAGAACATCGCCCCGCACGACATCGACGACTCGCCGATCCCGCACGCCACCCACCGCATCATCCGCGACCTGGGCGTGTCGACGGTGCGCACCCTGGCCCACAGCGCCCGTGCGCGGCTGAGTTCGGCGCTGGACTGAAGCCCCGCGCAAGCGAACGCCGCCGGCGGGCCGGCGGCGTCGCGATGCTGGACGGCGGGTTCGAGCGAAACCGCGCCGCGGGGTTTACGGACCGGACGGCGGCAACGGACGCTCGACGTTGTGGCGGGTCACCGCGCATTCGGAGAAGCCCGAACGCTGGGTATTGATGAACACGTTCTCGACGCAGGTCGCGTCGACCGCGCCGGTCATGCCATTCGGCAGGCTCGGTTCGGACTGCATGATCGTGTTGTGCACCACCCGCGCCCGCGGCGAACGATCGAACTGGATCATCCGGTCGACGCCGGCGAAGTCGAGGAACTGGTTGCCGATCAGTTGGGTGTCCGGCGCATCGGCCAGCCACAGGCCGCGCCGGCCGTCGCGGAAGCCGGCGACGACGTTGTTGCTGAGGATCGCGCGGTTGAGGCCGATCACCTGCACCGCCGCGTGCGTGCCCCAGGACGGTTCGGTGTCGTAATAGCCGAAGATCCGATTGCCCGTGACCCGGATCGGCGTGGCCAAGGGGTCGTAGTGGCCGTGCACCAGCAGCGGCGCCTGCCTGGCGCGCAGCACCGTGTTGTTGACCAGTTGCGAGGCGCCGTTCGCGTCCAGTTCGATGCCGTGGTCGAAACCGTCGACGCGGCAATTGCGCACGATCAGGTTCTCGCCGTGGGCGCGGATGCCGGCGGGGCCTGCGCCGCCGCCGGGCGGCGCGATCAGGCTGCGGCTGCGGCAGTCCAGTTCGATGTTGCTGCCCTGGATCTCGATCGGCAGGCTGCGGTTGGCGCTGAGGCAGTACTTGCCGGGATGGAACACCTGCACCTGCTGGGGATCGAGCACGGTTTCGCAGGCCAGCGCGGTCGCGCTGAGCATCAGGCCCGACAGAGCCAGGCCGGTAATGGCGATGAGTCGCATGAAGTTCCTCTTCGTGAGTTGTCCGATTGCGGCACGGGGCGCCGCCCCGGCGCCCCGTCCGCATCACGATGATGGACCCGCGATGTCGCCCTGGCCGCGACCGGGGCCGCGGCCAGGGACCAACCCGACGATTCAAGGGACGGGCTGGTCAAGGGACGGGCTGGCTGATCTGCTCGAGGTTGTTGCGCTTGGCCGCGCACAGCGCCAGGTTCGACGGCGTGGTGTTGACGAACACGTTCTCGATGCAGGTGGCGTTGCCCACGCCCTCGCCTTCGATGCCGCGCACGTTGTACGGCCGCAGCGCGGTCACGGTGTTGTGGACCAGACGCGTGCGCGGCGAGTAGCGGTCCAGGTAGAAGGCCGAGCCCACGCCCGACTCGAAATCCAGCACCTGGTTGCCGGTCAGGCGCACGTCGGCCGAATGCTCGACATGGACCACGCCTTCGCCGCCGAAGCCGGCGACCACGTTGTTGACTGCCTCCAGGTGGTTGGCGCCCTGCAGCCGGATCGCCACCACCGGCTGCAGGGCGCCCTGGTTGCCGTAGTTGGCGATGCGGTTGCCGATCAGGCGCACGCCGTCGCCTTCGGGCGAGTCGTTGCCCTGCACCAGCAAGCCGGCCGACTGCGGGCGCAGCACGGTGTTGTTGACGATCTGGGTATCGCTGGCGCGGTCGACGTACACGCCGCGCGGCCAGCCCTCGATGCGGCAATTGCGCACGGTCACGCCGCGCCGCGGCGATACCGTAATGGCCGTGTCCCAGGACGACCCGGCGCCGTTGCCGAGCAGGCGGCCGCGGCAATCGAGTTCGACGTTGTCGCTGCGGATCTCGATAGGAAGTTCGCGGTCGGCGAACAGGCAGTACTTGCCGGGATCGTAGATATCGCGTTGGTCGGGCTGGAGCACGAAGTCGCAGGCCGAAGCCGAAGCGCTGGCGAAGACGGCGGCCAGGGCGAGGCCCGCACGGGAAACGATGCGCATGAAATCCCTCTCTTTGTGGTGGTCCATCGATGGCGATCGATTGACGGCAATCGATCCGGTGCGCGGCGAACGCACGAGCGCCGCGCCGGCCGAGTATGCGCGCGCGCCGTTTCACCGAGTCAGACAGGAACGGCAGAACGACGACCCGCGACGCCGGAACGGCGCCCTGCGGCAACGGCGCGGTCAGGGCGCGATCAGGGCCCGGCTTCGATCCAGTCCCGGGTCTGCGCCAGCAGTTCGGCCGACAGCTCGGGATCGTCGCTGGCGCGGGCCAGGATCAGCGCGCCGACCATCGCCGACCAGCGCCCGATCGCATGGCGGCGGCGCTCGGTTTCGTTTGCGCCGGGCGCCGAGGCGGTCATCGCCTGCAAGGCCTGGCGCAGGAACCCGGTCATCGCCGCGCGCGCCTGCGGCGACTGGCGCAGGGTCTCGGCCGCCAGGCCCGCGGTCGCGCAGCCGCCGGCGAGATCGGCGCAATGCTCGGGCGAGAGATAGGCGGCCAGGAACGCCGCCGGGTCGGCGGGCGTCGCGGTGGAGGCCAGGGCATGGGCCAGGGCCTGCGCGATCAGATCGTCCTTGGACTGGAAATGGCCGTAGAAGGCGCCATGGGTGAGCCCCGCCGCCTTCATCACCTCGGCCACCGTCACCGCCTCGAACCCGCGCTCGCGGAACAAGCGCGCCGCGGCCTGCAGGATCCGCCGACGGTTTTCTTCCACCTGCTCGCGACTGACTTTCATGACCCCTCCGGCACAGGCTTGACATGTTACATGATGATCATCATGATAACTTAAACATGACGTTCATCATAAATAAATCGCTGTCCTCGCCCTTCCGCCCGCTGCCTCCTGCCTTTCAACCGCTAGCTGCTAGCCCACCCAGGCCCTACCCATGCCCACTCCCACCGTCCTCATCACCGGCGCCTCCAGCGGCATCGGCGCCGTCTACGCCGACCGCTTCGCCCGCCGCGGTCACAATCTTGTCCTGGTCGCGCGCGATCGCGCCCGCCTGGACGCCCTCGCCGAGCGCCTGCGTCGCGACGCCGGGGTCCAAGCCGACGTGCTGGTCGCCGACCTCAGCGATCCGGCCGCGCTGACGGCGGTCGAAGCCCGCCTGCGCGACGACGCTGCGATCGAAGTGCTGATCAACAACGCCGGCGCCGCCCTCGCCGGCGGCTTCCTCGACCAGGGCCCGGACCGGATCGGCCAGCTGATCGCGCTCAACGCCGTCGCCCCGGCGCGACTGGCCGCGGCGATCGCGCCGCGCCTGGCGGCCGCCGGCCGCGGCGCGATCGTCAACATCGGCTCGGTGGTCGGGCTGGCGCCGGAGTTCGCGATGGCGGTGTATGGCGGCACCAAGGCCTTCGTCCAGCATTTCAGCCAGGCCTTGCAGGTCGAACTGGGCCCGCGCGGCGTGTACGTGCAGGCGGTGCTGCCGGCGGCGACCCGTACCGAGATCTGGCAGCGCTCGGGCAAGGACGTCGACAGCCTGCAAGGGGTCATGGAGGTCGACGAACTGGTCGACGCCGCCCTGCTCGGCTACGACCGCCGCGAGCCGGTGACGATCCCGCCGCTGCCGGACGAGGCGCAGTGGACGGCATTGGAAAACGCCCGCCGGGCGATGCTGCCGAACTTCGCCCAGTCCCGCGCCGCCGCGCGCTATCGCAACCGCGACTGAGCGCGGCGCGGGCCGTCTGCGCCGGGCGCCGCAAACCGCGGCGCGCGGCGCTGTCGCCCGACAGTACGCAATGGTATGTTTGGCGCCCCGCGCCGCTTCGCCGGCGGCATCCGCGACCCGCGCCCGCTCCATGACCGATCTGTTGTTGTTCTCCCACGCCAATGGCTTTCCGGCCCCGGTCTACGACCTGATGCTGGAGTCCCTGGCCGGTCGCTTCCGGATCGAGCGCCCGGAACGGATCGGACACGACCCGCGCTACCCGGTCACCCGCGACTGGCCGCACCTGGTCGAGGAGCTCAGCGCCCGCATCGGCGCGACCGCCGGCGACGCCGGCCGGATCTGGCTGGTCGGGCATTCCTTGGGCGGTTATCTCAGCCTGCTGGCCTCGCTGCGCCTGGCCGGCAGCGCGCTGGGCGCGCGCGTGGCCGGAGTGGTGATGCTGGACTCGCCGCTGATCGCCGGCTGGCGCGCGCGCCTGGTCCAGGTCGGCCGCCGCACCGGCCTGGACAATCTGGTCATGCCGACACGCGCCACCTTGCAGCGCCGTCGGCATTGGCCCGACCCGGACGCGGTGCGCGCGCATTTCCTGGCCAAGCCGGCGTTCGCGCGTTGGGATCGGCGGGTGCTGGACGCCTACGTCGAACACGGCACCCGCGCCGCCGACGACGGCTCGCGCGAGTTGGCCTTCGAACGCGAGATCGAGTACCGCATCTACCGCAGCCTGCCGACCACCGCGCTCAGCGACTGCGTGCCGCAGGTGCCGGTGCCGGTCGGGTTCCTGGCCGGCACCCGTTCGCGCGAGTTGCGCCACGCCGGCCACGCCGCCACCCGGCGCCTGGTCGGCGAACGCTGGCGCTGGCTGGAAGGCAGCCATCTGTTCCCGATGGAACGGCCGCTGGACACGGCGCAGGCGATCGAGGCGATGATCGACAGCCTGACGCCGCAGGCTCGGCGCTGAGCGCGCAAGCGGTCCGGCGCGCGATCGCCGCGCCGGCGCCGTAGCGGCGCGTCCGCGGCGGCTGGGGCTCGCGGCCCCACAAACGAAAACAGCGGCATTGCGCCGCTGCTCGACCGTCGACGAGGCGCCGGGCCTGGACGACCCGGCGCGGCGGACTCACCAGACCAGGTCGTCGGGCACCTGATACTGCGGATCGGCGTACGGGTCTTCGTCGGCCGGCGCATTCGGGTCGACCTTCAGCGCCACCGCCGGGGCGAACACCGCCTCGGCCTGGGCCAGCATCGCCGCGGTCACCAGCACGTAGCGGCCTTCCATCTGCACCACGCCGAGCTCGCCGGCGTTGAGCTGCTTGAGCTGGGCTTCGGTGACGTAGATGCGCTTGATCTTGCCGCCATAGGGAAAATGGCGCGCGATCTCGGCGTCGGCGACGTTCAGCGCCTGGTCCTTGAGCAGTTCGGCGAGCTTGGCGCGCGCCTCGCGGCGCAGGCGCGCCTCTTCCTGCTTGGCCTGCTCGGCGGCGATGCGCTCTTCCTTCTCGCGCTGGGCGCGGATCGCATAGGCCTTGGCCAGGTCGATGTCCTCGCGCGTGCGCGGCTTGCCCTGACCCGGACGGCCTTGTCCCGGTCGGCCCTGGCCGGGCTTGGCACCGCCCGGCTTGTGGCCGCCGGACGGACGGCCGTCGGCGCGGGCGCCGTCGGGCCGGGGGCCGCCGGGCTTGCGCGCGTCGTGGCGCGGCTGGCCCGGGCGCGCGCCCGGCTTGGCGTCGGCGCGGGCGCCGCCGGGCTTGCCGCCGCGGCGTTCGTCGGGCTTGCGCTCGCTGCGTTCGGGCTTGGGCGCGGGCTTGAAGCCCAGGCCCAGCAATTGGTCGCGGAGACTGTCGCTCATGATTCGGTACTTGAGGTTCGGTGCTGGAGCGAAAGCGCTCAGTAATGCGGCGGGGGCGGTTCGGCGGCGGCGTCGCCGGTCAACGGCGTCGCGGCCATGGCGGCGCGCAGGTGCTTGATCTCGTCGAGCGCGCGGTACAGCAGCAGCGAATTGCGCGCTTCTTCGCTGCGCGCGGCGGCCAGCGCGTCGCTGAGTTCGTTGAGCGCGTGCTCCTGGAACGCGAGCCGCGTTTCCAGGTCGATCAGGCGCCGGTCGAGTTCGGTGGTCACGGTTGCGCTCGCTCGCAAGAAAGGCGGTCGGCCGGCTCAGCCGGCGTCGACCAGGATCGAACGGCCGCGGCCGATGCCGTAGTACGCCAGTTCGGCGGCTTCGACTTCGTCGGGGTGGTAGAGGTTGCGCCCGTCGAAGATCACCGCGTCGGCCAGAGCTTGCCGGATGCGGAGGAAATCCGGGCTGCGGAACTGCTTCCACTCGGTCACCACCACCAGCGCGTCGGCGTCGGCCAGGGCGGCGCGGGCCGAGTCGCACAGCACCAGGTCCTCGCGCTCGCCGAAGATCCGCTCGGCTTCCTCGTTGGCTTCCGGGTCGTAGGCGCGCACCCGCGCGCCGGCCGCCCACAGCTGCGCCAGCAGGGTGCGGCTGGAGGCCTCGCGCATGTCGTCGGTGTTGGGCTTGAACGCCAGGCCCCAGACCGCGAAGGTCTTGCCCTTCACCTCGCCGCCGTAATGGCGCTGGATCAGTTCGAACAGATGGCCCTTCTGGCTGTCGTTGACCGCCTCGACCGCGTCCAGCAGGCGCGCGCCGTAGCCGTGCTGCTGGGCGGTGCGGGCCAGGGCTTGCACGTCCTTGGGAAAGCACGAGCCGCCGTAGCCGGCGCCGGGGTAGATGAAATGCCAGCCGATGCGCGGATCCGAGCCGATGCCCTGGCGGACCATCTCGATGTCGGCGCCGACCTTCTCGGCGATGTTGGCGATCTCGTTCATGAAGCTGATCTTGGTCGCCAGCATCGCGTTCGCCGCGTACTTGGTCAGCTCGGCCGAGCGCACGTCCATCACCACGATGCGCTCATGGTTGCGGTTGAACGGCGCGTACAGGCGCTTGAGCTTCTCCACCGCGGCCGGGTTGGACGAACCCACGACGATGCGGTCCGGGCGCATGCAGTCGTTGACCGCGTCGCCTTCCTTGAGGAATTCGGGGTTGGAGGCCACGTCGAAGGCGATCTCCAACCCGCGCTCGCGCAGCTGCGCGGCGATGGCGGCCTGGACCTTGTCGGCGGTGCCCACCGGCACGGTCGACTTGTTGACCACCACCACCGGGCGCTCGATGTGGCGGCCGATGGTCGCGGCGACCGCGAGCACGTACTTGAGGTCGGCGCTGCCGTCCTCGTCCGGCGGCGTGCCGACGGCGATGAAGATCAGGTCGCCGTGGCCGATCGCGCTGGCGGCGTCGGTGGTGAAATGCAGCCGGCCGGCGGCGTGGTTGGCCTTGACCATCGGCTCCAGGCCCGGCTCGTAGATCGGGATCACGCCGTGGTTGAGGCCCTCGACCTTGGCCTGGTCGATGTCGACGCAGACCACGTCGTGGCCGACGTCGGCCAGGCAGGTTCCGGTGACCAGACCCACATAGCCGGTACCGAAGATGGTGACGCGCATTCGTTGCTCTCAGTGCTGGGTGTTGCGGCGCCTGGGCGGCGCGCCGCGTCCGGATTGCGGACGCGGCGCGCGCCGGAGGCTCACTTCTGCTGCGGCGGCTGGGTGCCCATCGCGGCCGACTCGGCGCCCTGCGCGTTCGGCTTGACGATGTCGAGCAGCTCGACGTCGAACACCAGGGTGGCGTTCGGGCCGATCGGACCGCCCGGGGTGCCCTGCTCGCCGTAGCCGAGCTTGCTCGGGATCCACAGCTTGAACTTGCTGCCGACCGGCATCAGCGCGATGCCTTCCTGCCAGCCCGGCACCACCGCGCCGAGCGGGAACACCGCCGGCTCGTTGCGGTCGTAGGAGCTGTCGAAGGTCTTGCCGTCGAGCAGCGCGCCCTTGTAATGCACGCGCACGGTGTCGCTGGCCTTGGGCTTGGCGCCCTTGCCTTCGCTGACGATCTGGTACTGCAGGCCCGAAGCAGTGGTCACCACGCCCGGCTTCTTGCCGTTGGCGGCGAGGAACTTGTCGCCCTCTTCCTGGTTGGTCTTGGCCATCGCGACCATCTTTTCCATCTGCTTGGTGCGCACCTTGTTCTGCAGGCGCTCGCGGATCTGGCGCGCTTCCTCGTCGCTCAGCAGCGGCTTGTCGCCCTTGATGTTGGCCTGCATGGCCTTCTGCAGCACGGCCAGGTCGAGGTCGTCCTTCAGCAGTTCCAGCGAACGGCCCATGTCCATGCCGATCAGGTAGCTGTCCTGCTCCTTCTCGGTCTTCATCCCGCCGATCGCCTTGACCTCGGCGCCCTTGGCCTCGGTCGCGGCCTTGGCGTCGGCGGCCGGCTTGTCGCCCGGCTTGCCGGCCTGGTTGCAGCCGGCGGCGAACAGCGCCATCGAACCCACGGCCACGGCGAAGGCGGTGTTACGCATGAAAGGCTTCATCAAACTGCACTCCTGAATACGGAAAAGCGGAAACGGAATGGGAACCGGCCCGGCGGCACAAACTGCCAGCCGGCAGCTGAACGCAACGAGTCTGCGCGGCGACCGGTCAGAGGATGTCGAGCAGTTCGACTTCGAATTCCAGGGTCGCGTTGGGGCCGATCTTCGGCGGCGCGCCCGACGGGCCGTAGGCCAGTTCGGCCGGAATCCAGAACTTGAACTTGCTGCCCACCGGCATCATCGCCAGGCCTTCCTGCCAGCCCTGGATCACGCCGTTGACCGGGAATTCGGCCGGCTGGCCGCGGTCGTAGGAGCTGTCGAAGGTGCTGCCGTCGAGCAGCGTGCCCTTGTAGTTGACGCTGACCTTGTCGGTCGGCTTGGGACGCTCGCCCGAACCCTGGCGCAGCACCATGTACTGCAGGCCCGAGCCGGTCACGAACACGCCCTTGACCTTCTTGTTGGCTTCCAGGAACTCGGCGCCCTTCTTGCGGTTGGTCTCGCCGGCGACGGCGGCCTCGGCCTTCATCTTGGCCTGCAGGCGCTCGCTGAAGTTGGTCAGCACGGTGCGCGCGTCGCCCTCGGCGAGCAGCGGCTTGCCGCCGCTGAGCGAGGTGCGCAGCGCCTGCACCAGCACCGGCAGCTCGATCTCGGCTTTGATCTGCTGCAGCGAGGGGCCGACCATGTAGGTGCCGATCAGCAGGCCGACCTTGTCCTTGGCCACTTCCGGCGGCTTGGCGCCCGGGGCCTGGCCCGGCACCGGCTTGCCGTCGCGGGCGGCGATGCGCGCGCGCAGGGCCTGGTCGACGCTGCGCGCCTCGTCCTGGCCGATCAGCGGCTTGCCGCCGTCGAACACGTTCTTGACCGCGCGCTCGAACGCGGCGGTATCCAGGTCCGGTCCGACCGGCTTGAGCGAACTGGCCACGTCGAGGCCGATGGCATAGCTGACTTTTTCGCGATCGTTGGCGAGCACGGTCTTTTCCTGGGCAGAGGCGACGCCGCCGAACAGCGTCGCAGTGGTGATCAACACGGCCGCGCCGCGCACGAAAGCCTTCATCGGGGTCCTGCTCCTGGTTGCAGTCCTGGTGGTGTATCGATACGCCGCAGTCCGGCGCAAGCCCGTCATTGTCGCGGGCCGGCGCTATGGCGGCAATGTTCCAGTGTGACGTCGCTCAAGCTGCGAAGTTCCGCACCCTAGCGGCTCGCGCGCGGCCGAAACCCGACCGCGCGCGCAAATCCCGCCGGGCCGGCTCAGCGCCGGCCCACCGCGGCCGGACGCGGCGCGGCCAGGGCGCGCTCGATCGCCGCGACCAGCGCCGGGTCGTTCGGCGCGGTCTTGCTGCCGTAGCTGGCGATCAGCCGGCCGTCGCGGCCGACCAGATACTTGTGGAAGTTCCACTTCGGCGCCTCGCCGGCGCTGCGGGCCAGGTCCCGGTACAGCGGCGTGGCCTGCTCGCCGACCACATGCACCTTCTCGAACATCGGGAACTTGACCCCGTAAGTCAGGGTGCAGAACTCCTGGATCTGCTTCTCGTCGTCGAATTCCTGCGCCTTGAAGTCGCCGGAGGGAAAGCCGAGCACGGCGAAGCCGCGCGCCTTGTACTTGGCCTGCAGGCCTTCCAGGGCCTCGAACTGCGGGGTGAAGCCGCATTTGCTGGCGGTGTTGACCACCAGCAGCACCTGGCCGCCGTACTGCGCCTGCAGGTTGACCGGCGTCTTGCCGGCCAGCGGGCGGAAGCTGCGGTCGAGCAGGCCGGCGCTGGCCGCGGCGGCGGCGCCGGCCGCCAGCACGGTCAGGCACAGCGCGGCCAGGGCCGCCCGGCGCGCCGGGCGAGGCCGCGAAACGGCGGGAAACAGCGGGGTCTGGGACATGAACAGGCTCCGTCGCAAGGGGCAGGCCCGGTCGGGACCGGGCGGTGCGGGCAAGTATGACTTTAGTTGGGCCGGCGGCGATTGACGCGACGTGTTTAGGTGTTATAGTTGCATACAACACCGGCCCACTAACGAGCAGGACGTTCGCATGAACCGCAAGCTCCATAACTCCATTTCGGCCCTGATGGCCGCCGGCGGCGCCCTGGTCCTGGGCCTGGTGATCGCCCTGCCGGCGCCGAGCGCCCCGGCCGGGCAGTTCGCCGCCGCGCAGAGCCGCCCGCTCGAACTCGACCTGGGCCTGGTCCAGGCCCGGGTCCGCTTCGACTCCGCCTATGTCGAGCGCGCCCGCGCCCGCAGCGGCGACCTGGCCCGGGTCGCCGGCCGCATCGGCGCTCGCGCCGAGCAGTTGGAACGCGACGGCGCGGCCCTGGCCTTCGCCACCGGCATGGCCGGCGAAGTCGCCGACCTGGCCGCGATCGCCTCGACCCTGGAATCCCCCGCTGCCGCGGAGCCGGCCAGCACCGAAAGCAAGCGCAAGGCCGGGAAGGCCGCGCGCCGCAACCGACGGAACCTCGTCATGCCTTACTTCTCCTTCCTGCCGCGGGGCTGAACCATGACCGCAATCCAATGGAGCGACGGCGCTCCGATCTATCGCCAGCTCAAGGAGCGCGTCGTCGCGATGATGCTCGACGGTGTGCTCAAGCCGGGCGATGCCCTGCCGTCCGTGCGGCAGGTGGCCGCCGAATACCAACTCAACCCCATCACCGTCTCGCGCGCCTATCAGGAATTGGCCGACGAGGCGCTGGTCGAAAAACGCCGAGGCCTGGGCATGTACGTGACCGAAGAAGCCGCAAGGAAACTGCTCCTCAACGAGCGCGAACGCTTCCTGAAAGAAGAATGGCCGCTGGTCCTGGAGCGCATCCAGCGCCTGGGCCTGAGCACCGAGGAGTTGCTCGGCGGCGGCAACGACCAGAAGGCGGGCTCGCCATGACCGACGCCATCCGCATCGACCCGGGCCACATCGTCACCGCGCGCAACCTGCGCAAGCGCTATCGCAGCAAGCTGGCGCTCGACGATGCGGCCTTCGACATCCCGGCCGGCCGCATCGTCGGCCTGATCGGTCCCAACGGCGCCGGCAAGACCACCGCGCTGAAGGCCATCCTCGGCCTGATCGCGTTCGACGGCGATCTGTCGGTGCTCGGCCGCGACCCGCGCACCCAGCGCGACGACCTGATGCGCGACGTGTGCTTCATCGCCGACGTAGCGGTGCTGCCGCGCTGGCTGCGGGTGCGCGAGGCGATCGACTTCGTCGCCGGCGTGCATCCGCGCTTCGACCGCGCCAAGTGCGAGCGTTTCCTGCACGGCACCCAGCTCAAGCCCAACCTGCGCGTGCGCGAAATGTCCAAGGGCATGATCGTGCAGCTGCACCTGGCGCTGGTGATGGCGATCGACGCCCGCCTGCTGGTGCTGGACGAGCCGACCCTGGGCCTGGACATCCTGTACCGCAAGCAGTTCTACCAGCGCCTGCTGGAAGACTACTTCGACGAGAACAAGACCATCCTGATCACCACCCACCAGGTCGAGGAGATCGAACACATCCTCACCGACGTGATGTTCATCCGCGACGGCAAGGTCGTGCTGGACAGCCAGATGGAGGTGCTCGGCGAGCGGTTCGTCGAGGTGCTGGTCAACCCCGACCAGGCCGTGCACGCGCGCAACCTCGGCCCGATCGACGAACGCGCGCTGCCGTTCGGCAAGACCGTGATGCTGTTCGACGGCATTCCGGCCGCGCAGCTCGACGGGCTCGGCGAAACCCGCACCCCGGGCCTGGCCGACCTGTTCGTCGCCACCATGAAGGGAACCTACGCATGAACGCCGCAGACGACATCCTCGCCCCCTCGCCCGCCGCGCCGCGCGCGATCGCCGCGACGCCGAGCCTGCAGACCTTCAAGATGCTGCTCAAGCGCGAGTACTGGGAACACCGCGGCGGCTTCCTGTGGGC
This sequence comes from Lysobacter sp. BMK333-48F3, assembly GCF_019733395.1. Classification (NCBI taxonomy): domain Bacteria; kingdom Pseudomonadati; phylum Pseudomonadota; class Gammaproteobacteria; order Lysobacterales; family Lysobacteraceae; genus Lysobacter; species Lysobacter sp. BMK333-48F3. Next base: position 4,308,660 of record NZ_JAIHOO010000001.1, read on the forward strand.
GCCGTCGATCGTCGGCGCCATCGCGATCGTGTTCACCCTGCTCGGGGTGGTCGCCAGCACCGTGATGCTGCGCAGCGCCGTCAGCAAAGGCGAAATCGACCTGGAGAACGTCAGGATCGGCGTTGGCGCCGGCTCCGACGCGGGCTTCGCCGGCGACGTGGCCCTGCTCGGCGGCATCGGCATGGTCAGCATCGTGCTGGTGTTCGTGGTGTTCTTCTACGCCCTGGGCTCGATCTACGACGAGCGCAAGGACCGCAGCATCCTGTTCTGGAAGTCGCTGCCGGTCTCCGACACCCAGACGGTGCTGTCCAAGCTGGCCTGGGCCCTGCTCCTGGCGCCGCTGCTGACGATGGCGATCGGTCTGGTGGTCGGCGCGGTGCTGTGGCTGATCTCGTGGCTGGCGATGGTGATCAACGGCGTCCCCGGCGCCAGCGCCCTGCTCACCGAAGCGCATCCGTTCCGGCTGATCTTCCAGTTGCTGTGCGCGGTGCCGGTGTACGCCCTGTGGGCCCTGCCGACCATCGGCTGGCTGATGCTGTGCTCGGCCTGGGCCCGCAGCGTGCCCTTCGTCTGGGCGGTGGTCGCGCCGCTGCTGGCCTGCATCTTCGTCAGCTGGCTCGACGTCCTGCCGGGCATCGAGATCCCGCACGACAAGATCTGGTACGCCGTCGCCTTCCGCGGCCTGCTGAGCATGGTTCCGGCGAGCTGGTACCTGAGCCCGGGCATGGAGCACGTCCGCGACTCGGCCATCCACGGCCCGGAAGACCTGGCCCGCTCGATCGAACTGGGCAGCAGCCTGCACGCCCTGGGCACGGCCGACCTGTGGATCGGCGCGATCCTCGGCGCGGCCATGGTCTACGGCGCGATCCGCTTGCGCCGCTGGCGCGACGAGGGCTGAGCCCCGCGGCCCCGCCCGCCTCCGGCGCGGCGGGGCCTTGCCGGAAAGATCGTCGGTCGCGCAGGCCGCCGCCGACCCGCCTCCGAGTCTCCGAGTCTCCGAGTCTCCGCCACGCAACCATCGCGGCTTGCGCCGCATCCATCGAACTTCCACCCATCCCTGGAGCTTCCGATGCGCCCCACCGTCGCCCCGATCCGTTTCGTTCCCGCCCTGCTCGCCCTGGCCCTGCTGCCGCTGGCGGCCCAGGCCGAGCGGCACTGCGAGCACAGCCAGCCGCGCGAGCTCAAGCTCGACCTCGCCGGAGTCAAGGCGGTGGTGTTCGAGACCGGTTCCGACGACCTGCACATCGTCGGCGCGCCCGGCGCCCGCGCCGAAGTGCGCGGCAAGGCCTGCGCCTCCAGCGCCGCCGACCTGGCCGGGCTGCGCCTGAGCCAGCGCCGCGCCGGCGACAAGCTGATCGTGCGCGCCGAGCACGAGTCCAAGCTCAGTCTGTCGTTCAACCGCTACGCCTACATGGTCCTGCACGCGAGCCTGCCCGACAGCGCCCGGGTCCAGCTCAAGACCGGCTCCGGCGACGTCGATGTCGCCCGGGTCGCGGCGCTGAGCGTCGACGTCGGCTCCGGCGACATCAAGGCGCGCCAGGTGCGCGGCCTGACCGTGGCCGATGTCGGCTCCGGCGATGTCGAGCTGGACGATATCGGCTCGCTGCAGGTGATTTCGCTCGGTTCCGGCGACCTGCTCGCGCGCGGCATCGGCGGCGACGCCAAGCTCGGCTCGATCGGCTCCGGCGACGTCGCCCTGGAACGCGTCGGCGGCTCGGTGAGCCTGGAGCGGATCGGCTCGGGCGATCTGGAAGTGCGCGACGTGCGCGGCGACCTGCGCGTGCGTTCGGTCGGCAGCGGCGCGGTCAAGCACACCGGCGTCGTCGGCCGGGTCGACGTGCCCAGCGACGACTGACGCCGCTTGCGGCGTCCCCTACCCCTTAAGTACCCCACCCAGGAATTTTGGCGATGAAACTTCCGTTCGTGTCCGCGCTGTGTCTGGCCCTGCTCGTTGCCGCCGCCGGCAGCGGCTGCTCGAACGGCACGCCCGAGGTGCACGTGATCGCGCCGGTCAGCCTGTCCGGCGACCGCATCCAGGTCCGCGGCCAGGGCGGCGTGCGCGCCGAGATCGGCCCCGACGGCGCCTTGCGTATCGACGGCCAAGCGGTCTCGCTCGATCCGGCGCAGTTGGCGGCGAGCCGGCGCTACTACGTCCAGGCGATGGGCATGACCCAGGACGGCATCGCCGTCGGCAAGGCCGGCGCGGCCCTGGCCGGCAAGGCGGTCGGCAACGTCGTCGCCGGCCTGACCCAGGGCGATACCGAGTCGATCGAGCGCAAGGTCGAGGCCGATGCCAAGGAAGTCGAACGCCAGGCGCTACGCCTGTGCGAGCGCATGGCGTCGCTGCGCACCGCCCAGGACGAGCTCGTCGGCGCCCTGCCGGCGTTCCAGCCGTTCGCGGTGCTCGACGCCGATTCGGTCGACGACTGCAAGCATTGAGGCGCACGCCACGGGCGCCGAACGGCGCCCGCTGGCGACGACGCGGCCTCAGTCTTCGTAATCGCGGCCGGACGAATCGCGGGTGTTCTTCTGCACCGCGATCGCGCCGAACAGGCTCAAGGCGAAGGCCATGCCGTAGAAGCCCTTCTCGCTGAGCAACAGTTGCGCGTTCCACAGGCCGACGAACAACAGCAACAAGGCGCCGACCATCGAGAACCAGGCCAGGCCGTAGTACAGGCCGGTGACCGGAATGCCCTCCATCCTGTCGCGCACGCTCTTTTGCACCGACACCGCGGCGAACAGGCCGTACAGCAGCAGGGTCAGGTAATAGCCCTTCTCGTTGAGCAGCATGTCGGCGTTCCACAGGCCGATCAGGAAGGCCGTTGCGCCGAGCAGCAGTGCGCCCCAGGACGCGCCGACGAAAGCGGCGGAGGGCTTGCGGGAAATGACGCGATTCATGGATGAGTCCTTGTCGTGGGTAGCGGCCATGCCGGGCGGCCGCGCGCCATGCCCGGCATGGATCCGGGGCGGCGCCGCGCTCGGCGGCCGGTGCGGGCACCGGCCTGTGTCGTACGGGCGCTCCCAGCCCGCGCGCGCACTATGCCGCGCGCCGGGACTTCTGTCATCCAACCGCCCTGGTCGGGCTTGCTCGATCAGGCCGCGCCGGCGACCGAGGCCACGCCCGCTGCGCCGCGGTCGGCGCTGACCCGGTCGCGGCCGGCGCTCTTGCTGGCGTACAAGGCCGCATCGGCGCGGCGCAGCAGTTGTTCGCCGCTCTCGCCCGCCCGCAGTTCGGCCACGCCCAGGCTCAACGCGATCGGGATCAGCCGGCCCTCGATCGACAAGGGGTGATCGTTCAAGGACAGGCGCATGTGCTCGGCCACCCGCAGCGCCTCGTCCAGGTCCGCGCCGATCAGCACCGCGACCATTTCGTCGCCGCCGTAGCGCCCGCACAGATCGCCGCGGCGCAAGCGGTTGCGCGCGCGCAGGGCGACGATGCGCAGGGCCTCGTCGCCGGCGCGGTGACCGTGCTCGTCGTTGATGCGCTTGAAATGGTCGATGTCCAGGAACAGCACCGACAAGGCCTCGCCGCTGCGCTGCGCATGCGCCACCGCCGCGGCCAGCGCCTCCTCCAGCGCGGTACGCGCCAGCACCCCGGTCAGCGCGTCGTAGGACGCGCGGTGCTGGGCGCGGTCGCGGTCGTGACGCAGCTGGCGCAGGCGCGAGGTCAGGCCGAACAGCAGCGCCAGGCCGCTGAAGGCCAGGCTGGAGGGAAAGGCGAACTCCAGCCAGCGGTACATCGGCCACCAGCGCTGGTAGGCGCCGACCAGGGCCACCAGACTGATGATCAGCGGACTCCAAGCGACCAGCAGGAACATGCCTTCGCGCTGGCGCCGCCACACCGCGTTGGCGATCGCGTACAGCACCACCGCGATCGCCGCCAACAGCACCAGGTTGCCGAAGCTGCCGCTGTAGGGCCAGGTCTTGAACACGGTCACCGCGATCAGGCCGCCGAGCAGCAGGCAGCAGCCGTCGAGCAGCCGCGCCGCGCGCGGCTGCAGCTCGCGCAGGCGCAGGAACAGGCTGAAGAAGCGCAGCGAAGCGATCACCGCCGCGGTGTTGAGGATGATGTCCATGCGCCGGTCCAGGGTCAGCGGCCCCAGTTCCAGCCAGGCGCGCATCTCGCCGCCCTCGATCGCCATCGCCAGCATCTGGCTGGCCAGGGTCAGGCCGAGGAACACGTAGCCGCGCTCGCGCAGGCCGATCCACAGGCCGAACGCCAGCGCCGCGATCAGGCCGAGCACGGTCAGCACGAAGGTGCGCACCGCGACATAGACGATGTCGCCGCGGTAAACCTCCTGGCCGGGCAAAATCGAAACCTGCGACGGCACCACGTCGGCGGCGATCATGCGCAGGTACAAGGCGTCGCCGCGGCGCAGGCCCTGCGGCAGCGGAAACACCAGGAACCGGGTCGAGTGGCTGTAGTCGGCGTCGTCGCCGTAGATCGCGCGCGCCAATGGCTCGCTGTCGCCGGGTCGCCACAGCTCGACCCGCTTGCGGTGCGGCGGGGTCAGCACCAGTTGCGGCGCGTTGCCCGGGGCGATGTCGCGCAGCGCGACCAGGCGCCACCAACCGACTTCGCGGCGCGCGGTCGGAATCAGCCGGCCGTCCTCGACCTCGGCGAAACCCGACGCGGCCGCGCCGGACAGGACCTGCCACAGCGCGGGTTCTTCGGCGCCGGTCCAGCGCGCGACCGCCAGCTCGGCGGCCGGCGGCGGCAAAGCGGTCTGCGCCCGCAGCGGGCTCCACCACCCCAGAATCAGGCACAACAGCGCGAGTCCTGCCCCGCCGATGCGCCACGCCGCTCGATCCATGCACGTAATCCGATGGTGCCCGTTGCAACCGCCGCGATCAGGGTCCGCTGCCGCGACCGGCGGGGCGCGAACCGGCGCCAGGGCGCCTGCGGCGGCAAAGAGTAACCCGGGAAAGCGACGATCGTCGTCGCCGCTGGCTGCTGCGCATGCTCCGCGGGGCGCGCCGTCGCGGGCAGCCGCCCCGGCCGACGGACCCGGCCCGGGCCGGCCGCGCGCCGGCGCGCAAACGCCGCCGAAGCCGGCGGCGCGGATTCGTCCGGAGGGCCTCGGCCCTCCGGACGGACCCAGCTCGCTCAGCCCGCCGCGCGGGCGTCGTCGGCCGCCGGCGCCGCGGCGGGCGCGGCCTGCGCGCTGAGATCGACATGGATCTCATCGCCTTCCGGCTCGAGCTGCGGGTTGCAGGCGGTGGTGCCGACGAGCAGCGACAGGACGGCGGCGTAGCGCAGCAAATGGGTGGATTTCATGAGCGAAGCTCCTGGTTATGGCGACCGGATCGAGTCCGGGGGTCGGGGGAAAATCGCCCGCGCGGCAGATACGGCGCCGTTCGGGCGAAAAGCATAAACCGCAAAGATAACCCGGCCGTTGCGCATCGATTACCGCTCAATAACCGATCGCCGACGCCGTGCTTCCGCGGCGGGCCCGGCGGCTTGCGCCGCCGGATCGGCGCCTGCGCCGGGGCCGGCGTAGACGCGCGAGTGTGTCACGACGGCCGGCCCGGCGGCGGTTCCATCCGCGTCCGGTCCTGCGCCGCCGGGGTCGAGTTTATCCGCGCCAGTGCCTGCGAATATCCCCCCTTGCGTGCGGCGAGGATATCCAAGCGGCGGTAATGGAAAATACCACCTGAGTCGCGAAACTAAATCTCCGAACATTTTCCGATAAAGGCCGTCGGGCACATTCAGCCGCCGGCGCCGCCCCCGCCGGCCTGGATTCCGCCGCGGGTCAGCGCGGCCGGGTCGAGCAGCCGGCGCAGTTGTTTCTCGCTCAGGCCGCTGTCCTCCAGCGCCACCTCCAGCACCGGCCGGCCCTCCTTGTAGGCGCGCTTGGCGATCGCCGCGGCCTTTTCGTAGCCGATGATCGGATTGAGTGCGGTGACCAGGATCGGATTGCGGTCCAGCGCTTCGCGCACCCGCTCCTCGCGCACCCGCAGCCCGGCGATCGCGCTGTCGGCGAGCAGGCGCATCGCGTTGCCGAGCAGGCGGATCGAATCGAGCAGGTCGTAGGCGATCAGCGGCAGCATCACGTTGAGCTGGAAATTGCCGCTCTGCCCGGCCACGGTGATCGCGGCGTGGTGGCCCACGACCTGGGCGCAGACCATCGCCAGCGCTTCGGGAATCACCGGGTTGACCTTGCCCGGCATGATCGAGCTGCCCGGCTGCAGGGCCGGCAGTTCGATCTCGCCCAGGCCGGCCAACGGACCGGAGTTCATCCAGCGCAGGTCGTTGGAGATCTTGCTCAGCGCCACCGCCAGCGCGCCGAGCTGGCCGGACAGTTCGACCGCGTCGTCCTGCGCCGCCAGGCCTTCGAACTTGTCGCCGGCCGACTCGAAGCGGGTGCCGGTCGCCGCCGACAAGGCCTTGGCCATGGCCTTGCCGAAGCGCGGATCGGCGTTGATGCCGGTGCCGATCGCGGTGCCGCCGATCGGCAGCCGGCGCAGCCGCTTGAGGCTGTCCTCGATGCGCTGCTGCGCCGAGTCCAGCTGCGCCGCCCAGGCGCCGAACTCCTGGCCGAAGGTCAGCGGCATCGCGTCCATCAGATGGGTGCGGCCGGTCTTGACCACCTTGGACAGCTCGCGCGCACGGCGCTCGATGGTCTTGCGCAGATGCGCCAGCGCCGGCAGCAGGGTCTCCACCGTCGCCAGCTGCGCCGACACCCGGATCGCGGTCGGGATGACGTCGTTGGAGCTCTGGCCGAGGTTGACGTGGTCGTTGGGGTGGATCGGCTGGCGGCCGCTGCGCGAAGCCAGGGTGGCGATGACCTCGTTGGCGTTCATGTTGCTCGAGGTGCCCGAGCCGGTCTGGAACACGTCGATCGGGAACTGCGCGTCGTGCTCGCCGGCGGCGACCTGCGCGGCGGCGGCGCGGATCGCCGCAGCCTGGGCCTTGCCGAGCAGGCCGAAGCCGCCGTTGACCTCGGCCGCGGCGCCCTTGACCAGGGCCAGGGCGCGGATGAACTCGCGCGGCATCGGCACGCCGGAGATCGGGAAGTTCTGCACCGCGCGCTGGGTCTGCGCGCCCCACAGGGCCTGCTCGGGGACGCTGAGCTCGCCCATGCTGTCGTGTTCGATGCGGAAGCCCGCCGCGGCCTGGGCCGTCTTGCCGGCCGTCTTGCCGGCTTTCCCGCCGCGGGCCGCTTTCGTGCCCGGCGCCTTGTCCTGCTTGCCGGCCGCGCCCGCGGCCGGGGTCTTGCGTTTGCTCGCCATTGCCAACTCCATTGAGTCGTGGGGGAGACGCGCCGCCTGCGCCGCGCGTCGTGTCGATCGGATCGCATCGACTCGCTTCAAGACCGGCCGTAAGGGGGCGGTCGTGAACGAGGTCGTCGTGCTGGCATCGGATTCCGCTGGCGGGCGCCATCATCGCCGCGGCATCGGCGGGCGTCGAGTGCGTGCGCGCTTGACGCCCGATTCGGCCTGTCGGCGGTCCGTCCGCGGCCCCTCGCCGGCCCCGTCGTGGGGCCGGCGTCGGCGGCTGCGGGCGGCGCGGGCCGCGCAGGGGGTAGAATGGCGGACTGTTTCCTCCCCGCTGCGTGCCATGTCCGCCGACCCCAAGACCACCCTGCTCGCCCTGTCCCCGCTCGATGGCCGCTACGCCGGCAAGGTCGACGCGTTGCGGCCGATCTTCTCCGAATTCGGCCTGATCAAGGCCCGCGTCAAGGTTGAGGTGGAGTGGCTGCTGGCGCTGGCCAACGAACCGGGCATCGTCGAGCTGGCGCCGTTCTCCGAGGCCGCGGCCGCGCGCCTGCGCCTGCTCGCCGACGAGCTGTCGATCGAGGACGCGGCGCGGGTTAAGGAGATCGAGCGCACCACCAACCACGACGTCAAGGCGGTCGAGTACCTGATCAAGGAGCGGCTGAAGGACGACGCCGAGCTCGGCCCGGCCCTGGAATTCGTCCATTTCGCCTGCACCAGCGAGGACATCAACAACCTCAGCTACGCGCTGATGCTCAACCAGGCCCGCCAGCACGTGTTGCTGCCGCGCCTGGACGAGCTGATCCAGAAGCTGCGCGCGATGGCGCACGAGTACGCCGCGCTGCCGATGCTGTCGCGCACCCACGGCCAGACCGCCTCGCCGAGCACGGTCGGCAAGGAGATCGCCAACGTGGTCGCGCGCCTGCAGCGCCAGGGCGAAACCCTGGCCGGGGCGCAGATGCCGGGCAAGATCAACGGCGCGGTCGGCAACTACAACGCCCACCTCTCGGCCTACCCGGACATCGATTGGCCGGCGTTCTCGCAGCGCTTCGTCGGCTCGCTGGGCCTGGACTGGCAGCCCTACACCACCCAGATCGAACCGCACGACGGCATCGCCGAACTCTGCGACGCCCAGCGCCGCATCGACACCATCTGCATCGATCTGTGCCGCGACGTCTGGGGCTACATCTCGCTGGGTTATTTCAAGCAGGCGGTCAAGGCCGGCGAAGTCGGCAGCTCGACCATGCCGCACAAGGTCAACCCGATCGACTTCGAGAACGCCGAGGGCAACTTCGGCATCGCCAACGCGCTGTTCGAGCATTTCACCGCCAAGCTGCCGATCAGCCGCTGGCAGCGCGACCTGACCGACTCGACCGTGCTGCGCGCGCTCGGCACCGCCTTCGGCCACGCCCTGATCGGCCTGGACGCCCTGCAGCGCGGGCTGGGCAAGCTCAGCGCCAACCCCGAGCGCCTGGCCGCCGACCTGGACGCGTCCTGGGAAGTGCTGGCCGAGGCCGTGCAGACGGTGATGCGCCGCCACGGCCTGCCCAACCCCTACGAACAGCTCAAGGCGCTGACCCGCGGCCAGGGCATCAACGAGGCCTCGATGCGCGAATTCATCGCCTCGCTGGACCTGCCGGCCGAGGCCAAGCAGCGCCTGCTGGCGATGACCCCAGGCAGCTACACCGGCCTGGCCGAGCAGCTCGCGCGCGAGATCTGAGCGCAGCCGCCGCTTCCCTGAGGCGATGCGGACGCCTCCGGTAGGAGCGGCGCAAGCCGCGACCGCGGGCTTGCGGACAGCGGCGCGGCACGCGGTCGCGACTCGCGTCGCTCCTACCCGGAGGCGGCGCGGCCTCGCCTACTGTAGGAGCGGCGTGAGCCGCGACCGTCGACGAGGGCGGATACCACGTCGGCATCCGAAGCCAGCGGCAACCGGTCGATCCGGCTTCGGGACAGGTCGCTTGCGTTCGTCGCTTCGGCTGTCGCGGCTCACGCCGCTCCTCCAAAAGAACAAACCCGGCGGTTTCGCTGCGCGGCCCGATCGAACATAGTGGCTGACCCTGTGCTGACGTCCGAGATCCGCCGATGCGATTGCGTGCCGGTTTTTCCGCCGCCTCCCTGCTCTGCCTGTTGACCGCCTGCGCCGCGCACGCGCCGGCCAAGCCCGACCCGAGCGCCGGCCCGGCCTTCGCGCCCTGCGAAGCCGATCCGGACTGGAACCAGCCGACCCAGCCGCGACGCATCCACGGCAACACCTGGTATGTCGGCACCTGCGGCCTCAGCGCGGTGTTGATCACCTCCGCGCAGGGTCATGTGCTGATCGACGGCGCCAGCGAACGCGGCGGCCCGCTGATCGAGGCCAGCATCCGTGCGCTCGGCATCGACCCGCGCCAGGTCCGCTACCTGCTCAACTCGCACGAACACAACGACCACGCCGGCGGCCTGGCCCATCTGCAGCGCGTCACCGGCGCGACCGTGGTCGCGCGCGCGCCGGCGATCGCGGCGCTGCAAAGCGGCAAGGGCGACCGCAGCGACCCGCAGTTCCTCAGCGTGTCGCGGTTCGCGCCGGTGCGCGCGGTGCAGCGCATCGGCGACGGCGACACCCTGCGCCTGGGCCCGATCGAGCTGACCGCGCACGCCACGCCCGGCCACACCCCCGGCGGCACCAGTTGGAGCTGGCGCGCCTGCGACGAGGCCGGCGACTGCAAGGCGATCGCCTACGCCGACAGCCTCACCCCGCTCACCGACGAGGCCTATAGATATAGCGACGAGGCCGCGCATCCGGGCGTGCTGGCGGCGTTCCGGCGCAGCATCCAGACCGTCGCCGACCTGCCCTGCGACATCCTGGTCACCCCGCATCCGAACGCCAGCAACCTGCTCGCGCGCCTGGACGCGCCGGGCCCGGCGCCGCAGGGCACGGCCAGCTACTGCCGGGCCTACGCCGCGTCCGGCAACGGCAAGCTCGAGGAACAGCTGCGCAAGGAAGCCGCCCCGGCGCCCTGAGCGCGAGCCTGCACGCCGCGCCCGGACCGGCGCGGCGCGCATCGCCACGCCGCCTTAGCGCCGCGCTGCGCACACTCGGGCCTCACGCCTGCGGAGCCAGCCGATGCAGCAACTGATCAATATCGATGTGCCCGACCTGGACGCCGCGCTGGCGTTCTACACCCGCGCCTTCGGCCTGCACATCGGCCGCCGTCTCGGTGCGGACGCGATCGAACTGCTCGGCGGCGCCGCGCCGATCTATCTGCTGCGCAAGCCCGAGGGCTCGCCGGCGGCCGGCGACGAGACCCGCCGCTACGCCCGCCATTGGTCGCCGATCCATCTCGACGTGGCGGTGACCGACCTCGACGCGGCCCTGGCCAGCGCCCTGGCCGCCGGCGCGCGCCAGGAAGGCCGGATCCGCAGTGCGAACTGGGGCCGGATCGTCGCCATCGCCGATCCGTTCGGCCACGGCTGGTGCCTGCTGCAATTCCTCGGCCGCGGCTACGACGAAATCACTGGTTGAAGCTGCGCCGGCTGAAGCTGCACCGGCTGGAGCTGCGCCGACTGGAGCTGCGCTGGCCGGGCTGCGCTGGCTGAAGCTCGCCGGCGAGGACGCGCCGGCCGCAGCGGGCGCCTAGGGTCGGCCCTAGCTCGGGTCGCTCCGGATGGCGGACCGGCGCAGGCTGTGGCGAGATTCGGGCAGCCCGTCTCATCCCGCTCGCCGAGGCCGCCATGTCTTTCGTCAGCGATATCGCCGGTACCGTCAGCCGCGTCGTCGAGCAGTTGCTGCAACGCGAACCGCCGCCGCCCCCGCCGGCGCTGAGCGCCGAACAGATCCAGGCCCGCGCCGATGCGGCGACCTCCGACCCGCAGCAGCGCGAGCTGCTGGTGCAGGGCTACACCCAGGCCCAGCAGGATCGCGACGGCGCGCTGTGGCAGCAGACCGAGCAATTGCAGACCCTTTACCACGACCGCGAGGTACTGACCCTGAGCCGTTCGCTGGGCGCCGACGACAGCGTGCCGGAGGGCTGGCAGCGCGCCAGCGATGCGCAACTGGCGCAGTACGGGCTCAGCGCCGAGCAACTGCATCCGCAGGGCTCGGGCTTCAACGCGCAATTGTTCATTCCCGACCCGGCGGTGTTCGGGCCGGACGCGGCGCCGGTGCTGCAGTTCGAAGGCACCGATTTCGGCGACCTGGAAGACGTCAACGCCGACGTCGCCCAGGCAATCGGCAACGACGAGGCCTATTACAACCAGGCCATCGACATCGCCCAGTCGGTCGCCGAGCACGGCGGCGACGACGTGGTCTTCAGCGGCCACTCGCTCGGCGGCGGCCTGGCCACCGCCGCGGCCCTGGTCACCGGCAACCGCGGCGTGGTGTCCAACCCGGCCGGCGTGCATCCGGCCACGGTCGAGGCCGCGCTGGCCGAACGCGGCCTGAGCTTCGAGCAGGCCGACGGCAACATCACCACCTACGCGGTCGACGGCGACCTGCTGACCGAGCTGCAGGCGGCCACCAGCGGCCTGTCGGCCGACAACGCCGACGGCTTCGCCGCGATCCTCAACGGCGTCGGCCTGGCGGCGAACCGGTTCCAGGACGAGGTCCGCCTGCCGACCGACGCCACCGCCGAGGGCGTGCTCAACCTGCCCGATGCGGTCGGGCGCCGGGTGACCCTGGACGCCACCGACGAACAGGGCGATCCGCGCCCGGACATCGTCTCGCTGGAAGACACCATCGACGGGATCAACGCCGCCTCCGACCAGTTGCCGATCGGCGAACTCGGCGACGTGGCCGAGACCGTCGGCGACGGCGGCGGCCTGTTCGGCGATATCGTCGGCGGCTTCGGCGACCTGGTCGACAGCGGCACCGAATTCATCGACGAACATCTGCCCGGCCCGGCCGGCGCGATCGTCGGCGCGTTCGGCGACGGCGTGGAGACCCTGGGCGACGGCATCGAATCGCTGGGCGATCTGGTCGAGCAAGGCGGCGACCTCGCCGCCGACGCGACCGACGCGATCGAGACCGGCGTCGCCACCGCGCTCGAGGCCGGGCTGGAGCCCGACACCATCCCGAGCGTGCTGGAAATGGTCGACCGGCACAGCTTCGGCGTATTCGACGATTCCATGGCCAGCCACATCGGCGAGCAGGAAGCGGCGCTGCGCGAACGGCTGGGGCAGTGACAGCCGCGGCCCCGTCTGCACCGCGCCTTGCCGCGTTCGCGCCGATACTGACGGAATGCACTGCCGGCATGCCGTCCGCATCCTTAGCGCCGCCGAGCGCATCCGCTGGCTGTGGCCGGCGCTACTGCTGGGCCTGAGCGCCTGCGCCGAGCGCGCCCCCGCCGCCCTCCCTCATTCCGCCGCCGAGCCCACCGCAATGACCGCCACCCCGCACCTGGAGCAGCATTTCAGCGGCCCCGAACTGGCCCTGGCCGAAGCCGCCGCGGCCGGTCGCCGCGACGAAGTGCTGCGCCTGGCGAGGGAAGAGCGCGCCGACCCCAACGCGGTTTCGCCCGGCGGCCTGCCCTTGCTGGCCTGGCCGATCCTGCATGGCAACGCCGAGGGTGCGGCCGCCCTGCTCGACGCTGGCGCCGACCCCAATCGCGCCGTGCCCGCGCTCGGCACGGTGATGGTCTGGGCGGCCAAGGCCGAGCGGCCGGAGCTGCTGCGCACCCTGCTCGAACACGGCGGCGACCCCGATGCGCACGACCTGGACCGCCAGCCCTTGACCCGGGTCGCGGCGCTGGCCGGGCATTGGGACAACGTGCGCCTGCTGATCGAACACGGCGCGCAAGTCGACGCGGTCGCCCACGACCGCCGCGGCGACACCTTGCTGGCCTATTACTCGCGCGGCCAGTTCGACAAGGCGCACTGGCTGTTGGAACGCGGCGCGGACCCCGGCCATCGCCTGGACCACGCCGCCGACCCGCAGCGTGTCGGCGCCCAGCCGGTGGTCGAGAACGTCTACTGGTGGCCGGTCGACGCCGGCAAGTTTCCGCAGTTGGCGCAGTGGCAGCAGCGCTGCCAGGCCCTGCTCGCCGCGCGCGGCCTGCGCCTGCCGCAGGAGCCGGCGCATCTTGCCCGGCTGCGCGCCGCCCAGGGCGGCGCCGGCGCCGCGCCCGCGCGCGACCTCGGCGAGGAGATCGAGCGCCGCGAACGCGAACTGGGCCAGGCCCTGCCGCAACGCTGAGGCCCCGACCCGGGTAACGGTCGCGGCGGCGGCATTGGCGTAGACTTCGCGCCCATGCGACCGCTCCCCCTCGAAATAGACGCCGCGCGACGCCCGCCGTTGGGCATGTCCGCCGCGGTTTTCCTGCGCGATTACTGGCAAAAACGCCCGCTGCTGATCCGCAACGCCTTCCCCGGCTACCGCTCGCCGATCCAGCCCGAAGACCTGGCCGGCCTGGCCTGCGAAGACGGCGTGCTGGCGCGGCTCATCCAGCACGACCGCGCCAGCGATCGCTACTCGCTGCGCCACGGCCCGTTCGACGAAGCCGAGTTTCCCGGCCTTCCGACCCAGGACTGGACCTTGCTGGTGCAGGACGTCGACAAATGGGACGCCGACGTCGCCGCGCTGTTGCCGGCGTTCGATTTCCTGCCGCGCTGGCGGATCGACGACATCATGGTCTCCTTCGCCGCGCCGGGCGGCTCGGTCGGCGCCCACACCGACCAGTACGACGTGTTCCTGCTCCAGGCCCAGGGCCACCGGCGCTGGCAGATCGACGCCCGCCCCGGCGCGCCGCAGGATTTCCGCCCCGACGCCGAGCTCAAGCTGCTGCGCGAATTCGAGCCCAGCCACGACTGGGTGCTCGGTCCCGGCGACATGCTCTACCTGCCGCCCGGCGTGCCCCACCACGGCGTCGCCGAGGACGCCTGCCTGACCTTCTCGGTCGGCATGCGCGCGCCGTCCGCGGCCGAGCTGATGGGCGACTACATCGACACCCTCGCCGCAGAGGCCGACGAAAGCCTGCGCTACGCCGATCCGGACCTGGCGCCGCCGCGCGACCCCAACGAGATCGACGCCACCGCGATGGGCCGGGTGGTGGAAGCGTTGAACGTGCTGCGGATGAACGATCCCGACCGCCTCGGCGACTGGTTCGGCCGCTTCATCACCGTCTACCGTGCCGCCGGCGAGGTCTCCGCGGGCGGCGCGCCGGCGCGCTCGCGGATCGAGATCGAATGGGACCTGGAGCGCGGCGCCGGCCTGTGGCGCCACCCCTGGTCGCGGATGGCCTGGCGCCGCGCCCACCGCCGCGGCTCCGCCGCGCGGCTGTACGTCAGCGGCCAGGAATTCGCCCTGCCCGCGCGCGACGCCCAGGCCCTGGCCGGCGCGGCCGAACTCGACGCCGCGGCCTACTCGGCCTTGTCCGAGGCCGGGCGCGAGTGCGTGCTGGCGCTGATCGCCGGCGGCCATTACCGGCTCGGCCTGGACGAAGACGAAGATCAAGACGAGGCCGACGCCGGCCCGGACGGGGACGGAGAAGAACAATGAGCGCCGGGTTCCGGGTGGTCGAGGTCGAGGACTACGCCGCCGCCCTGCCGGCCCTGCGCGCAGTGCGCGAGGCGGTGTTCGTGCAGGAGCAGCAGGTCCCGGCCGAGCTGGAACACGACCTCGCCGGCGACCCGCAATGCCGGCACGTGCTGGCCCTGGACGCGCAGGACCGCCCGATCGGCACCGGCCGGCTGACCCCGGACCGGCGCATCGGCCGGCTCGCGGTGCTGGCCGCCTGGCGCGGCCGCGGCGTCGGCGAGGCCCTGCTGCAGGCCTTGATCGCCCAGGCCGCGGCGCTGGGCTGGCGCCGGCTGAACCTGCACGCACAGGCGCCGACGGTCGGCTTCTACGCCCGCCAGGGCTTCCTGCCGCACGGCCCGCGCTTCTTCGAAGCCGGGATCGAACACCAGGACATGCAGCGCCAGCTCGACGGCCCCAGCCCGGTCGAGGACGCCGAGGCCGCCCTGGCGGCGCTGCTCGGCGCCGCCGCCGGCGCTCGCCGCGAGCTGTGGATCTACAGCCGCGAGCTCGACCCCGGCCTGCTCGACCGCCCCGAGGCTCTGGCCGCGCTGCGCCGGCTGGCCACCGACGGCGGCCGCAGCCGGATCCTGTTGCAAGACCCGCAGGCGCCGCAGCGCGCCCTGGCGCCGCTGCTGGGCCTGGCCCAGCGCCTGCCCAGCGGCTTCGAATTCCGCGCGATCGAGGAGCCGGTCGACCTGGACTACGCCTCGGCCTACCTGGTCAACGACCGCGACGGCTGGTACTTCCGCCCGCTCGGCCACCGCTACGACGGCGAAGCCCGGATCGACGGCGGCGCCCGCGCCCGCCAGTTGCGCGCGCACTTCCTGCCGGTCTGGGAGCGCGCCCGGCCCTGCAGCGAGTTCCGCGCCCTGGGGATTTGACGGTGATGGGCCCCAGTCCGCGAATCTGAGGCCCGGCTAAACCGCGCCGGCCGCCCGCGCCGCCGCGCCGCCCCGGCTTGAAAGCCGGCGACGGCCCCCAAACTCCAGCGCATTGCCGGAACGGTCCGTATCCCGCGCAGGGGCCGATAACGGCCCGAAACGGCCGCCTAGACGTAAGTAGTTATGCCGCTGGCCTTAACACTACCGTTATACTTCCGATTCTTATGAGCGCCGACCGCCGCCCGCGTGCGCGCGACGCCGCTTCCGAACCTCCCCCTGAGTTTCCCGATGCCATCGTGGACAGTCTCCTGAAGCAGTTTTCGCAGTCCTCGCAACTCGGCGCCAACGCCGCCTTCATCGAAGACCTGTACGAGCAGTACCTGGTCGATCCCGACAGCGTCGGGCCCAAATGGAAAGCCTATTTCGACGGCTTCAAGGGCCGCGAAGCCGGCGATGTCCCGCATTCGGCGGCGATCGAGAGCATCGCCGCGGCCGGCCGCGCCGCCTCGCGCGGCGTGGTCACCGCCGCGGCCGGCGGCGGCAGCGACGAGCGCGAGCGCGCGGTCGGCAAGGTCATCACCGCCTACCGCTCGCGCGGCCACCTGGCGGCCAACATCGACCCGCTGGGCCTGCTGCAGAAGCCCGACGCGCCGGACCTGGCGCTGGGCTTCCACCGCCTGTCCGAAAGCGACACCGGCAGCGAGTTCTCCACCGGCGGCGTCGCCGGCAAGGAACGGATGAAGCTCGGCGACCTGCTCGCCCTGCTCAAGGCGACCTACACCGGCCCGATCGGCGCCGAGTTCATGCACATCGCCGATGCCGAGCAGCGCCGCTGGATGTACGAGCGCCTGGAAGGCGCCGGCGGCAAGTTCGGCCGCACCGCCGAGGACAAGAAGCGCATCCTGGAGCGGCTGACCGCGGCCGACGGCCTGGAGCGCTACCTGGGTACCAAGTACGTCGGCCAGAAGCGCTTCTCGCTGGAAGGCGGCGACGCGCTGATCCCGCTGATGGACGTGACCATCCGCCGCGCCGGCGAACAGGGCGTGCAGGACGTGGTCATCGGCATGGCCCACCGCGGCCGCCTCAACGTCCTGGTCAACACCCTCGGCAAGCCGCCGCGCAAGCTGTTCGACGAGTTCGAAGGCAAGTTCGACCACGACGAGCACGCCCACACCGGCGACGTGAAGTACCACATGGGCTTCAGCGCCGACGTCGCCACTCCGGGCGGCCCGGTCCACCTGGCCCTGGCGTTCAACCCCTCGCACCTGGAAATCGTCAACCCGGTGGTCGCCGGCAGCGTGCGTTCGCGCCAGACCCGCCGCGGCGACAAGGGCCGCGCCCAGGTCCTGCCGATCCTGCTCCACGGCGACGCCGCGTTCGCCGGCCAGGGCGTGGGCATGGAACTGTTCCAGATGTCGCAGGCGCGCGGTTTCGCGGTCGGCGGCACGGTCCACGTGGTGATCAACAACCAGGTCGGCTTCACCACCAGCGAGCGCCAGGACGCCCGCTCGACCCTGTACTGCACCGACGTGGCCAAGATGGTCGGCGCGCCGATCCTGCACGTGAACTCCGACCACCCCGAAGCGGTTGTGTTCTGCGCCGAGCTGGCGCTGGACTTCCGCCAGCGCTTCGGCCGCGACGTGGTCATCGACCTGGTCTGCTACCGCCGCCACGGCCATAACGAGGCCGACGAGCCGGCGGCGACCCAGCCGCTGATGTACCAGGTGATCCGCAAGCACAAGACCCCGCGCGAGCTCTACGCCGAGCAGCTGGTCGCCGAAGGCACGCTCAAGGCCGACGAGGCCCAGGCCCTGGTCGACCAGTACCGCGACAAGCTCGACGCCGGCGCGGTCACCACCGAGCTGGTCGAGGTCAAGCCCGACGAGTTCACCATCGACTGGTCCAAGTACCTGTCGGGCAAGCTCAGCGACGCGGTCGACACCAAGTTCGAGCGCAGCAGGCTCGATGCCCTGGCGGTCGAGATCAACGCCGTTCCGGACAGCGTCAAGCTGCATCCGCGCGTGGCCAAGATCTACGAAGACCGGCGCAAGATGGCCGCCGGCGAACAGGCCGGCGATTGGGGCTTCGCCGAGAACCTGGCCTACGCCACCCTGCTCAGCGAAGGCTACAAGCTGCGCCTGGTCGGCCAGGACAGCGGCCGCGGCACCTTCTTCCACCGCCATGCGATCCTGCACGAGCAGAGCACCGACGAGTACGTCATGCCGCTGCGCCGTCTGGTCAAGAACCCGACCGACGTGACCATCATCGACTCGCTGCTGTCCGAGGAAGCGGTGATGGCGTTCGAGTACGGCTACTCGACCGCTGATCCCATGACCCTGGACATCTGGGAAGCGCAGTTCGGCGACTTCGCCAACGGCGCCCAGGTGGTGATCGACCAGTTCCTGTCCTCGGGCGAGGCCAAGTGGGGCCGCCTGTGCGGTCTGGCCCTGTTCCTGCCGCACGGCTACGAGGGCCAGGGCCCCGAGCACAGCTCGGCGCGCCTGGAGCGCTTCCTGCAGCTGTGCGCGCTGGAGAACATGCTGGTCTGCGCCCCGACCACCCCGGCCCAGGCCTACCACATGATCCGCCGGCAGATGCGCATGAGCACGCGCAAGCCGCTGGTGGTGATGACGCCCAAGTCGCTGCTGCGCCACAAGCTGGCGGTGTCGAGCCTGGACGAACTGGCCAACGGCGAGTTCCAGCACCTGATCCCGGACAACGCGGCCAACGCCAAGAAGGTCAAGCGCGTGGTGCTGTGCTCGGGCAAGGTCTACTACGACCTGTTCGAACAGGCGCAGAAGGACGGCCTGGACGACGTCGCCCTGGTCCGCGTCGAGCAGCTCTACCCGTTCCCGCGCGAAGCCCTCGCCGCCGAGCTCAAGCGCTTCAGCGCCGCCAAGGACGTGGTGTGGTGCCAGGAAGAGCCGCAGAACCAGGGCGCGTGGTATCAGATCCGCCACCACCTCAGCGCCTGCCTGGCGCCGAAGCAGGCCCTGCACTACGCCGGCCGCGCCCGTTCGCCGTCGCCGGCGGCCGGCCATCTGGCCGACCACGTCGCCGAGCAGGCCAAGCTGGTCGCCGACGCGCTGGTCAATTCGCTGCAAGGAGAGTCCAGCGCCGAATAAGGCGCTGGTTCTTCGAGTCGTACCCCTTACGCATACCCACATACAAGCAATCCAGGATGCCTGCCCCATGAGCACCGAGATCAAAGTCCCCGTCCTTCCCGAGTCGGTCTCCGACGCCACGATCGCGACGTGGCACAAGAAGCCGGGCGATGCGGTCAAGCGCGACGAGAACCTGGTCGATCTGGAAACCGACAAGGTCGTGCTCGAAGTGCCCTCGCCGGTCGACGGCGTGCTCAAGGAAATCAAGTTCGAGGAAGGCGCGACCGTGACCAGCCAGCAGCTGATCGCGATCGTCGAGGCCGGCGCCGTCGCCGCCGCCGCGCCCGCCGCTCCGGTTCAGGCCGCAGCCGCCCCGGCCCCGGCCAAGACCGAAGCCGCCAAGCCGGCCGCTCCGGCCGCCGCCTCGGCCAACGACCAGCTGCCGCCGGGCGCGCGCTTCGCCGCCAACGTCCAGGGCGTCGACGCCGCCCAGGTCGAAGGCACCGGCCGCAAGGGCGCGGTGACCAAGGAAGACATCGTCAACTACGCCAAGTCCGGCGGCGTCGGCGCGGCCGCCGGCCTGCGTCCGGAAGAGCGCGTGCCGATGACCCGCATGCGCGCCCGCATCGCCGAGCGCCTGATGCAGTCGAAGAACTCGATCGCCATGCTGACCTCGTTCAACGAAGTCAACCTGGGCAAGGTCATGGCCATGCGCAAGGAGCTGGGCGAGACCTTCGAGAAGGCCAACGGCGTCAAGCTGGGCTTCATGAGCTTCTTCGCCAAGGCCGCGGCGAACGCGCTGCAGCGCCATCCGATCGTCAACGCCTCGGTCGACGGCAACGACGTCATCTACCACGGCTACTCCGACATCTCGATCGCCGTGTCGACCGACAAGGGCCTGGTGACCCCGGTCCTGCGCAACGTCGAGCGGATGGGCTTCGCCGACATCGAGAAGGCCATCGGCGACTACGCCAAGAAGGCCCGCGACGGCAAGCTGGCGCTGGAAGACCTGCAGGGCGGCACCTTCACCATCACCAACGGCGGCACCTTCGGCTCGCTGATGTCGACCCCGATCGTCAACCCGCCGCAGTCGGCCATCCTCGGCATGCACGCGATCAAGGAACGCGCCATCGTCGAGAACGGCCAGGTCGTCGCCGCGCCGATGATGTACATCGCGCTGTCCTACGACCACCGCATCATCGACGGCAAGGACGCGGTGCTGTTCCTGGTCGACATCAAGAACCAGCTGGAAAACCCGCACCGCATGCTGCTGGGAATGTAAGAAGCCGGGAATAGGGAATGGGGAATAGGGAATCGCAAGAGCCCGCCCCGTTCCCGCCTTTCCGATTCTCGATTCCCCATTCCCCATTCCCGTGAGCGAAGCATGAGCGAACAACAACAATTCGACGTAGTCGTCATCGGCGCCGGTCCGGCCGGCTACCACGCCGCCATCCGCGCCGCCCAGCTCGGTCTGAAGACCGCCTGCATCGACGCCGCGCTGGGCAAGGACGGCAAGCCGGCCCTGGGCGGCACCTGCCTGCGCGTGGGGTGCATTCCGTCCAAGGCGCTGCTCGACAGCTCGCGCCAGTTCTGGAACCTGCAGCACCTGTTCGGCGAGCACGGCATCAGCGCCGACAACGCCAAGATCGACGTCGGCACCATGGTCGGTCGCAAGGACAAGATCGTGAAGCAGTTCACCGGCGGCATCGCGATGCTGTTCAAGGCGAACAAGGTCACCCCGTACTACGGCTTCGGCACCCTGCATCCGGGCAACGTGGTCAAGGTCAAGCAGCACGACGGTTCCGAGGTCGAGCTCAAGGGCACCAACGTCATCCTCGCCGCCGGCTCGGATTCGATCGAGCTGCCGTTCGCCAAGTTCGACGGCGACAAGATCGTCGACAACGTCGGCGCGCTGGACTTCACCGCGGTGCCCAAGCGCCTGGGCGTGATCGGCGCCGGCGTGATCGGCCTGGAACTGGGCAGCGTGTGGAAGCGCCTCGGCGCCGAGGTCACCATCCTGGAAGCCCTGCCCGACTTCCTCGCCGTCGCCGACGCCGAGGTCGCCAAGACCGCGGCCAAGGAATTCAAGAAGCAGGGCCTGGAGATCAAGCTCGGCGCCAAGGTTTCCAAGGCCGAGGTCAAGGGCGATGAAGTCCACCTGACCTACAACGACGGCAAGGCCGACCAGCAACTGGTCGTGGACAAGCTGCTGGTGGCCGTCGGCCGCCGCGCCGCGTCCAAGGGCCTGCTCGCCGACGGCACCGGCGTGAAGCTCAACGAGCGCGGCCAGATCGAAGTCGACGATCACTGCCACACCGGCGTCGACGGCGTCTGGGCGATCGGCGACTGCGTGCGCGGCCCGATGCTGGCGCACAAGGGCTTCGAGGAGGGCATCGCCGTGGCCGAACTGATCGCCGGCCTACCGGGCCACGTCAACTTCGACACCATTCCGTGGGTGATCTACACCGAGCCGGAAATCGCCTGGGTCGGCCGCACCGAGCAGCAGCTCAAGGCCGACGGCGTGCCGTACAAGACCGGCAGCTTCCCGTTCGCGGCGATCGGCCGCGCGGTGGCCATGGGCGAGCCGGCCGGCTTCGTCAAGGTCATCGCCCATGCCGAGACCGACCGCGTGCTCGGCCTGCACCTGGTCGGCGTCGGCGTCTCCGAGCTGGTCCACGAAGGCGTGCTGACCATGGAGTTCAAGGGCTCCGCCGACGACCTCGCCCGCATCTGCCACGCCCACCCGACCCTGTCGGAAGCGATCCACGACGCGGCGATGGCGGTCGACAAGCGCGCGATTCACAAGGCGAATTAAGCCGGGAATCGGGAATGGAGAATCGGGAATCGGAACAGCGCGACGCGCTAGTCCGGTTCCCGATTCGCTTTTGGGGCTTGGGATCGGGAATGGGGAATCGGGAATAGGGAATCGCAAGAACCCTTCTCGATCCACCCGCCCACTCCCCCCGGATCTTTCCCGCACTCGGCTCTTACGACTCCCGACTCCCGATTCCCGATTCCCCATTCCCGGCTCCACGATGAAAACCCTCTGCGTCTACTGCGGCTCCAACTCCGGCTCCAAGCCGATCTACACCGAACGGGCGATGGCGCTCGGCCATCGCCTGGCCCAGGACGGCATCGCCCTGGCGTACGGCGGCGGCAACGTCGGCCTGATGGGCGTGGTCGCCGATGCCGTGCTCGAAGGCGGCGGCCAGGTGATCGGGGTGATCCCGCAGCAACTGGTCAACTGGGAAGTGGCGCATCGCGGCCTGAGCCAGTTGGAGATCGTCGGCTCGATGCACGAGCGCAAGCAGCGCATGTTCGACCTCGCCGACGGCTTCGTCGCCCTGCCCGGCGGCTTCGGCACCCTCGACGAGATGTTCGAGATGCTGACCTGGCGCCAGCTCGGCATCGGCAACAAGCCCTGCGCCTTCCTCGACATCGACGGCTTCTATACGCCGCTGATGGGCATGCTCGACCGCATGGTCGCCGAGCGTTTCCTGCATCCGGACCAGCGCCAGGACCTGTGGCACGGCGACGACATCGAGGCCATGCTGGACTGGATGCGCGGCTACCAGCCGGCGTCCTCGAGCAAGTGGATGGACGAGAAGCGCCGCAACGCGCTGCGCTAAGCTGCAGCGTCCGCCCCGGCCGGAACCGCGCGGACCCGCCGCGCGAACCGGCCCGGGCCTATTCGGATACAGGAGTGCCCGACCATGCGCGCGATCTCAGCGCCGCTCGCCTTGCTGACCCTGTCCCTGCTGTGCGCCTGCCACCCGGCATCGCGCGGCGGCGCCAGCGCGATGGAGGACACCATCGTCGAGGTCGAACGCGACGGTGGCGGCGACGGCAGTCCGGTCTATCGCCTGCGCATCGACGGCAACGGCATCGCCCTGTTCGGCGCGCGCGATTTCACCGGTCGCCATCCGCTGCGCCAGTCGACCGGCGAAGTCGCGGCCGTGCACCAACTCGACGAGGCCCAGCATGTCGCCCTGGTCGGGCTGCTGCACTCGCAGGCCTACGCCGCCTTGGCGCCCCGCTATGAAGCCGCCGTCTCCGACGGGCCCAGGACCACGATCACGGTGTCCACACCCGCGGGCGTGCGCCGCGTGACCCGCTATGCCGTCGCCTGCCTGCGCGACAGCCGCGAACCGCAGGCGTTGCCCGCCACGACCGTCCATGCCGGCTCGCGCTTCGTGCCGGACGTGTTCTGCGAGGCCGTCGACCTGATCGAGAACGCCAGCTGCGCCGGCTACTGGTCGGCGCAGACCCGGCCGCCCGCCGATCGCGACGATCCGCGCCTGTCGCCGCCGCCACGCTGCCGCCTGCCGACCCAGCGCGGCGCCGGCGCGGCACCGATTCTCTGATCCGCAGGCTGTTCGATCCGCAAGGCGCCGAGCGGGCCTGCCGTTGCGCCGCTGCGCCTGCCGGCGCGCACACCGGCCCGCGCGCCGGCGAGGCTTTGCCGGCACGGGCGGAACCGAACGCGCGCGCGCGCTCCGCGACGCCTGCCCCGATCGCTCCGGCGCGCTCGGCTATCATCGCGCTTCTCTCTCGCCCGCGGCCGCAGCGCCGCGCGCCATCGGACGGACCGACGCCATGCCCCTGCCCGCCTCGTTCAACGCCTTCCGCATCCACAACGACGCCGCCGGCTACCGCGGCGGCATCGAAGCGGTCGGCATCGACGACCTCGCGCCCGGCGAGGTGGTGATCAAGACCGCCTATTCCTCGATCAACTACAAGGACGCCCTGGCCGGCACCGGCGAAGGCAAGATCCTGCGCCGCTTTCCGCTGGTCGGCGGCATCGACGTCGCCGGCCACGTGGTCGCCTCGACCGATCCGCGCTTCAAGGAAGGCGATGCGGTGCTGACCACCGGCTGCGGCCTCAGCGAGACCCGCGACGGCGGCTACAGCGAGTACGCGCGGCTGGAAGCGCAGTGGACGATCGCGCTGCCGCCCGGGTTGAGCCTGCGCGAGAGCATGATCCTCGGCACCGCCGGCTTCACCGCCGCGCTGGCCCTGCACCGCATGCTCGACAACCGCCAGACCCCGGAACTGGGCCCGCTGGCGGTGACCGGCGCCAGCGGCGGGGTCGGTTCGCTGGCGCTGGACATCTTCAGCCGCGCCGGCTTCGAGGTGCATGCGATCAGCGGCAAGGCCGATCAGGCCGATTACCTCAAGAGCATCGGCGCCAGCCAGGTGCTCGGCCGCGACGCCCTGCAGACCGCGCGGCCGATGGAATCGGCGCGCTTCGGCGGCGGCCTGGACAACGTCGGCGGGCCGATGTTGGCCAGCCTGCTGGCGCAGACCGCGCCCTACGGCAACGTCGCCACCGCCGGCCTCGCCGCCAGCCACGAGTTGGCGACCACGGTGATGCCCTTCATCATCCGCGGCGTGTCCCTGCTCGGGGTGGCCTCGGCCGGCACCGCGCGCGAGATCCGCGACGAGATCTGGCAGCGCCTGGGCAGCGACTGGAAGCCGCGCCACCTGGAGCGGATCCGCACCCGCGAAGTGCCTTTGAGCGGGTTGGCCGAGGTCTTCTCCGGCATGCT
This sequence comes from Lysobacter sp. BMK333-48F3, assembly GCF_019733395.1. NCBI lineage: Bacteria > Pseudomonadati > Pseudomonadota > Gammaproteobacteria > Lysobacterales > Lysobacteraceae > Lysobacter > Lysobacter sp. BMK333-48F3. The sequence continues at coordinate 4,332,907 of NZ_JAIHOO010000001.1, forward strand.
TTCGGGCGGTTCGCTGGGCCGGACCCTCGTCGTGATCTAGTTGGCATTGCAGCGGCGCGGCGCGTCGTTACAATCGGCCGCAGATATTTGGGGGAATCACATGGCGCGCATTCTGATCGTCGACGACTCGCCGTCCCAGCTGATGGGCATCCGTCGCATCGTCGAAAAACTGGGGCACGAGGCCTTGACCGCGGAAGACGGCGCCGCCGGCGTCGAGGCGGCCAAGCGCGAGCTGCCCGACCTGATACTGATGGACGTGGTGATGCCCAACCTCAACGGCTTCCAGGCCACGCGCTCGATCTGCCGCGAGCCGACCACCAAGCACATCCCGATCGTGCTGGTCACCACCAAGGACCAGGACACCGACCGCGTCTGGGGCATGCGCCAGGGCGCCAAGGCCTATATCACCAAGCCGTTCAGCGAAACCGACCTGTCGGAAATCATCGGCCAGCTGCTGCCGTCGGCGGCCTGAACGGGCGACCAGCGCCAGCGCTGCGCGCAGCTCGCGATACAGAAAAGTCCCGGCCGTAGCCGGGATTTTTCGTTTCCGTCGCGCATCGCGCGGCGGCGACCTGCCGCGGCGCGCTCAGTCCCGCCGCCATTCCTCGCCGAACGCGGCGCGCAGGCCCTCGTAGGCGTCGCGCTGGGCCTCGTTGTCGGGCTTGGGCGCCAGCACTTCCAGTTCGACGATCTGGTCGCCCGAGGGGCTACCGGGCAGGCCGCGGCCGCGCAGGCGCAGCTTGCGTCCGGCTTCGGAGGCGGCGGGGATCTTCAGTTCGACCGCGCCGCCCAGGGTCGGCACGCTGATCGTGGCGCCGAGCGCGGCCTCCCACGGCGCCAGCGGCAGCACGTGGACCACGTTGCGGCCGTCGACTTCGAACTGCGGATGGGCGGCGTATTCGATCTCCAGCAGCAGGTCGCCGTGCGCGCCCTGGCCGGCCAGGCGGATCAGCTGGCCCGGCCGGATGCCCTTGGGCACGCGCACGTCCAGGGTCTTGTTGTTGACCGAAATGCGCACGCTGCCGCCGTCGTAGACGGTTTCCAGCGACACCGCCAGCTTGGCCCGGGTGTCGCCGCGCGGCGGCGCGCTGCGCCCGGCCTGGCCGGCGAAACCGCCGCCCGCCGAACGGCCGCGGCCGAACAGGTTCTCGAAGAAGTCGCTGAAACCGCCGCCCGCGCCGCCGCCGGCGAAGATCTCCTCGAAATCGACCCCGCCGCCGCCGTAGCCGCCGCCGAACCCGCCCGGCGGCGGCTGCACTTCGTCGCCGGGGCGGTAGCCGCGCGCGCGCAACTGATCGTAGGCGGCGCGCTTGGCCGGGTCGCGCAGCGCCTCGTAGGCCTCGTTGACGGCCTTGAACTTGTCCTCCGCGCCGGCCTCCTTGCTGACGTCGGGGTGGTACTTGCGCGCCAGGCGCCGATAGGCCGTCTTGATCTCGGCCTCGCCCGCGCTCGGCTCCAGGCCGAGGGTTTCGTAATAATCCTTGAACTGCATCGCTCGCTCCCGACTCGCAACCGCCAGCGCCGGCGTACTGAACTCACGCCGCCTTGACGCATCATTAAGCGGACAGCATGGCGGCGCCGGGCGCGATTTCAAGTCGCCTTGACGCGGCATTAGCGCCGCCTGCCTAGACTCGACCCCATCACAGGAGAAACCCATGAGCATCCAGGTCGGCGAACGCCTGCCCGAAGTCGTACTCAAGCGCATCAACGACGGCGTCGAGAGCGTGGACACCCGCGCCCTGTTCGACGGCCGCAAGGCCGTGCTGTTCGCCGTGCCCGGCGCTTTCACCCCGACCTGTTCGGAAAAGCACCTGCCCGGCTTCGTCGAGCACTTCCAGCAGTTCCGCGACAAGGGCATCGAAGTGGCCTGCATGGCCGTCAACGACCCCTTCGTCATGCAGGCCTGGGCCAAGAGCCAGCACGTGCCCGACGGGCTGATGATGCTGTCCGACGGCAACGGCGATTTCACCCGCGCGCTCGGCCTGGAACTGGATGCCAGCGCCTACGGCATGGGCATCCGCGCCAAGCGCTTCGCCCTGTACGCCGAAGACGGCGTGGTCAAGCAACTCCACGTCGAGGCGCCCGGCGAATACAAGGTGTCTTCGGCCGAGCACCTGCTCGCATCGATCTGACCCGGTCCGCGGCCGCGCGACCGGTTCGCGCGGCCGCCGTACTTCCTTCCCACCCTTGCACGCCGAGGTCCACCGCCCCACTTCCCCCACCGCCAGGAGGCCGCCATGCCTGCCAAGCCCATGCGCAAGAACGACGCGTCCGCGTTCGTCACCGACCTTGCGACCATCCGCGCCCGCGCCCGCCAGCACATCGAGGACGGCGCGATCACCGCCAGCTACACCGCCGACCGCGGCGCGGTGATCAAGCTGCTCAACGAAGCCCTGGCGACCGAGATCGTCTGCGTGCTGCGCTACAAGCGCCACTACTTCATGGCCAGCGGCCTGATGGCCGACGCGGTCAAGGCCGAATTCCTCGAGCACGCCAACGAAGAGCAGGCCCACGCCGACCGCATCGCCGAGCGGATCGTGCAACTGGGCGGCGAGCCCGACCTCAACCCCGACGTGCTGTCCAAGCACGCCCACGCCGAGTACGTCGAAGGCAGCGACCTGCGCGACATGGTCAAGGAGGACCTGGTCGCCGAACGCATCGCCATCGACAGCTATCGCGAGATCATCCGCTTCGTCGGCGACCGCGACACCACCACCAAGCGGCTGATGGAAGACATCCTGGCCCAGGAAGAGGAGCACGCCGACGAACTGGCCGACCTGCTCGACGGCTGGACCGGCAAGTAAGCGCCCCTGTAGGAGCGATGTCCGACGGGATTTCTTCCGGTCGCAAGCGGCGGCCGCCGAGGCGGCGTATGCAAGCGACCTTTCCGCAGCCCGGGTCGTTGGCGAGTTCTGTCGCTGCCGGGCTTCGGATGACACGCTGTCGAACACCGCTTCGGTTGGTCGCGGCTCACGCCGCTCCTACAAGAGCCTGCTCGGCGAACAGGCCGCGGCCGAGTTCGAACGCGGTCTGCAGCTGCGCGGCGGCCTCTTCCGGGCTGGTGTGCAGCAGCAACTCCGAGGTCCGCACCTGCGCGCCGCAGTAGTCGAAGATGCCATGGTCGATCTGGGTCTTCATCGCCGCCTCGTATCCGTGCTTGGCGTAGGTGCGTCGGCCGGCGCCGCCCACGCCGATCAGGTGCACCTTCAGCCGCTGCAGCTGCTTGACCACCCGGCCGTCGGCCTCGTCGTAGGCCCAGCCGTTGGCGAACACACGATCGACCCAGCCCTTGAGCAGCGCCGGCATCGACCACCAGTACACCGGAAACACCAGCGCCAGGGCGTCGGCGCGGTCGATTCGCGCCTGTTCGGCGAGCACGTCGGCCGGCGCGTCCTCGCGCCGATAAAAACCCTCGATGTCGCCGGCGTTGAAGCGCGGGTCGAAGCCTTCGGCGGCCAGGTCGGCGGTTTCGGCGCGGTGGCCGGACTCGGCCAGGCCGGCGGCGAGGCGGGCGGCGACGGCGTGGGTCAGCGATTGCGGGTCGGGATGAGCGACGACGATGAGAGCTTGCATGAGATGTCCTGAGTTGAAATTACCAAAGGTAACTTACCTTAAGTAGGCTACGATTGGTACATTTCCCCGTCGAGACTCGGATTCGGACCGATTGGCGTCGCCTGCCCCCTGGCCGCCTAGACTGCGCGGCATGGACCGACAAAGCGAAATCGCCCGCCTGCGCCAACGCCTGGAACGCGACCACTGGCCGCGCCTGCAGATGAGCCTGATCGTGCTGCTGACCGGCGCGGTCGGCTTCCTGGTCTCCTACGCCCTGCTCGCCGCCGGCGTCGACGCTATGGCGCTGCGCTATCCGCTCGCCGCCGCCGGGGCCTATCTGGCCTTCCTCGCCCTGCTCTGGACCTGGGCGCGGACCCGCGAACACGATGCCTGGAGCGAAGCCGACCCGACCGAGATCGGTTTCGACGCGGGCAACGGGCGGCCGGCGGCGCAAACCGCGGACGCCGGCGACGGCGATTGGGATCTGTCCGCGGCCGACGCCGGCGACGAAGCGGCCTGGGTCGTGGCGGCGCTGGCCGTGGCGCTGTGCGCCGTGCTCGCCGCGCTGTGGGTGATCTGGATCGCGCCGGCCCTGATGGCCGAGCTGATCCTCGACGTCGCCCTGGCCGGCGGCCTGTACCGGCGCCTGCGCCGGATCGAAACCTCGCATTGGCTGAGCACGGCGCTGCGCCGCACCGCCTTGCCGTTCCTGATCATCGCCGCGATCGCCGCCGGCGCCGGCGCGGCGGGCGCCGCTTATGCGCCGGGCGCGCAGACCTTCGGCGATATGCTGGCGGTCTGGCACGGCGCGGGTTGAGCGCCTACGCGCCATATCGGCGGCCAGCCCCCAAGCCGACGATGTTGCCCATGTAGGAGCGGCGTGAGCCTCGACCACCGCAGCGACGGACGAAAGCGCGGCCTCCGAAGCCGGGGCCGTCGATGTGTTTCGGCATGTTCCGAGGCGTGCCGACGGTTCGGGCCTCGGTCGCAACACTGGCGTACACCACTGCGGTTGTCGCGGCTTATGACCGAAGGAAATCCGGTGGTACCCCGCTCCTACAACAATCTCGGCGTCGCGCTCAGCGCAGCACCTTGAACCGCACCCGCGACCAGGCGCCGGTATCGGCCAGCGCGGTCAGCACGTGCTCGCCGGGTTCGCCGAAGTCGTGTTCGAAACGTCCCCTGCCCTGCGATTCGCCGATCAGGCGGCCGTCGAGCAGCCAGCGCACCCGCGCGTCGCTGCCGAGCGCGCGCACCGACAGCCGCAGCGGCGCCTGGCTGCCGGGCGCGCGCGCCAGCGTGGCCTGGTCGTCGATGCCTTCGATGCGCAATTCCTCGACCGCGTCGCGGCCGTCGTCGCTGCAGTCCGGCGCCAGCGCCGGCAGCTGCGAGGCGCGGCGGGTCTGCGCCGGCAGCCAGGGCGAGGCCAGCGCCGGCCAGCGGGCGATTTCGCGCGCTTCGCGACGGTGCGGCCGCGCGCATTCGGCGGACAGGCGCAGGCCGCTGTCGGCGTCGGCTTCGAAACGCTCCACGCCCGCGCTCCACAGCCGCGCATCGCGTTCGGCGAAGGTCGGCGGCACCGAGCCGTCCAGGGTCCAGGCCTGCATCCGGCGCTGGCACAGCCCCGGCGCCTGCGGGTCCGGCGGCAGGCCCAGCGGCCAGCAGACTTCGATCTGCTCGACCCCGCGCGGCGGCGGGCGCAGTGCGGCATCGCCGCGCTGGCGCGGCAGGCTGTCGACCACTTCGAACAGCAACGGCAAAGCGGTGACCGCGCCGTACTGGCCCGGCAGCGGGGTGCCGTCCGGCCGCCCGACCCAGACCCCGACCGTGTAGTGGCGCGTGCTGCCCAGGGCCCAGGCGTCGCGGAAGCCGTAGCTGGTGCCGGTCTTCCACGCCACTCGCGGCCGGCCCTGCGGATCGAAGGTCTGCTCGACGCTGCCGGGGCGCGGATTGGCCTCGAGAATCTCGCGCACGATCCAGGCCGCGCCCGGCGACAGCAGGCGCCGGTCCAGACGCGGCGCATCGGCGCGATAACGCACCCGGCCGGCGACGCCGTTGCGGTTGAACGCGGCATAGGCGCCGACCAGGTCCTCCAGGCGCGCGCCGGTGCCGCCGAGGATCATCGCCAGGTTCGGCGCGGCGCCGCGCGGCCAGTGCAGGTCGATGCCGGCATGGGCCAGGCGCGCGGAAAAACGCGACGGCCCGACCCGTTCCAGCAGATCCACCGCCGGCACGTTCAAGGACAGGCGCAGCGCGGTCGCCGCGCCGACCGGGCCGTTGAAGGCGGCATCGAAATTGCCCGGGCGATAGCCGCCGAAGGCCTGCGGCGCGTCGACGAACAGGCTTTCGGAATGGATCAGTCCGTCGTCCAGGGCCAATCCGTAGAGGAACGGCTTCAGGGTCGAACCCGGCGAGCGCCAGGCCTGGACCATGTCGACGTGGCCCAGCCGCGCCGCGTCGCCGAAGGTCACCGAACCGACGTAGGCGCGCGCTTCCAGGCTGGCGTTGTCGACCACCAGCAGCGCCGCCGACGTGCGCTCGGGCAAGGTCGAGAAGTACGCCGACACCCGGTCCTCGAGGGTGCGCTGCAATTCCAGGTCGACGGTCGAGACGATCCGCGCCGCCTTCGGGTCCTGGCTGCGCAGGCGTTGCGCCAGCAGCGGCGCGTAGCGCGGCGGCTGCAGCGAACGCGCCACCACCGGCTCGACCCTCGCATCGGCGACCTGCGCCGGCGTCCACACGCGCAATGCGGCCATCCGCGCCAGCACCTTGTCGCGGGCGATGCGCGCGCGCTCGGGCTCGCGGTCCGGACGCAGCCGGCTCGGCGACTGCGGCAGCACGGTCAGCAGCGCCGCCTCGGCGTGCGACAGACGCGCCGAGGGCTTGCCCAGATAAGCCCAGCTCGCCGCCTCCACCCCTTCGACGGTGCCGCCGAACGGCGCCCGGTCCAGGTACAAGGCCAGGATCTCGCGCTTGGACAGGTGCGCTTCCAACTGCAGGGCGCGCAGCACCTGACGCAGCTTGGCGCCGAGGCTGCGCCGGCCCTCGCCAGGACGCGCGTCGAGAATGCGCGCGACCTGCATGGTCAGGGTCGAGCCGCCCGACACCACCCGTCCGCTGCGCAGCCACTGTCCGGCCGCGCGCAGCATCGCCAGCGGATTGATGCCCGGGTGCTTCCAGAACCAGCGGTCTTCGTAGTTCAGCAGCGCCTGCAGGTACAGCGGCGACACCTTCGAGGCCTCGACCGGATAGCGCCACACGCCGTCGCGGTCGGCGAACGCGCGCAACGGCGTGCCGTCGGCGGCGACCACCACCGCGCCGGCGTCGCGCGGCTGCGGCAGCGGCAAGGGAAACAGCAGGTCGAGCAGCATCGTCGCGGTCAGTAACGACAGCGCCAGCAACAGCGTCTGCAGCAAACGCCGGCGCAGCCGCGTGCGGCGCGGCACGGCGGCTGCGCAAGCGGTATCGACGGCGGAAGCGGACGGCGCGGACGGCATGGCGAGTACGGCTGGGAGACAGGTCGACAGAGGGCGCGAAGCGAAGCGTACCGCCGAGCGGGACGGCGCGGCGCGCAACGCACGCAGAGCGACGGATTCGATCCGGCGCATCCGTCGGGCGAACGCGCTGCGCAACGACGCTGGAGACGCCGGCCCGCCCTCAGCGCCGGCCGCGCTCTACGGCTGCGCGCCGCACGGCCCGCGGCGAGCGCGCTGGCGGCGGCGATGCCCTGCCGCCTCGCCTGCGCCGGCCGCGGCGCTCAGCCCGCGGTGTTGATCGCGACGATGTCCAGCTTGCCCTCGCTGAGCAACAGCACCAGGTTCTGGCCGCCGTCGCCCTGGCTCTGGGCCACGTCGACGCGGGCATCGATGATCCGGTCGCCATTGCCCTCTTCGCGGTCCTCGTCCGGGTCGAAGACGATGTTCAGGCTGTACTTCTCGCCGTCCGGCGCCGGCGTCACCACCCCGTGGCCGCCGGCGGAATCGCGCTTGAGCGGCTTGGCGACGGTGGCGGCGATCGCCGCGGCGTACAAGTTGGCGCGATCCTTCGGGAACAGATCCTGGTAGTGGGCCTGGGCCGTGGCGCGGTCGATCTTGCCGCCGGTCTTCTTCGCCACCGCCTCCAGCGGGGTGTCGTAGATCGGCCAATAGGTGACGTCGAGCGGGAAGCGCAGCGCGTCCAGCACCACGCCGCGGTCGCCGGACGCGAACGCCGCACCCAGCGGCTTGAGCAGCTTGACCACGCGCTGTTCGACGGTCTCGTGGCCGACCTGGGCCAGGCCCTTGCCGTCCCAGGCATAGACGTAATAGCCGACCGTCTTGGGCCGCGCGGCGCTGCAGATGTCGGGCTCTTCGACGTAGAGCTTGCCGTGTTCGATCTTGCGCGCGAACGCGCAGTAGTCCGGCAGGCCCGCCTGCGGCAGCAACTGCGCGCCCTGCGGACGCGACATCGCCACCGCCAGGCGCCAGTTCGCGGCCATGGTCGCGTCGGGCGTGCCCTCGCCGTAGCCGATCACGACATCGTCGATGCCGTCGCCGTCGAGGTCGCCGAGCAGATGGGTATGGCCCAGGCGTTGGAAATCCGGTTCGGTCTTGCGCAGCGCGGCGAAGGCGCGTTCGGCGATCTGCTGTTGGGTCAAAGCTGGCGCGGCGGCCGCAGCGCCGGTCGCCGTCGCCGCGGTCGCGTTGGCGGCCGCATCGGCTTGCGCCGGTGCGGCGGTCGCGGCCTGTCCGCCGCCCTCACAGGCGCCCAGGCCGAGGATCAGGGCCAATGTCGGAATCAGCGCGGGGGAATGTCGCATGTTCGCTCCTTGCGTTCGTTGCCTTCGTTGCCCGCTCGGGCCGCGGCGACTGGCCGCGGCACGGGCGAAGCGGGAGAAATCCTTACTCGCTTTCGCTGTCGAAACCGCTGTGGTCGAGCAGGTACAGCCGGCCCTGGATCAGCAGGAACCGGACCGAGTAGCCGACCCCGTCGCCCTGCGGCCATTCCAGCGTGGCGACTGCGTCGTTGACCGTGTCGCCGGCGCCGAGTTCGGCCAGTTCGCCTTCCGGTTTCAGGTTCACGTGCAGCTTGCGCTCGCCGCGCGCTCCGCCGGGCGACGCCAGCGCCCGGGTCGCCACGAGCTCGTTGTCGCCGGAGCGCCGGAAGCTCTGCTCCGACAGCGCCTCGACCGCGGCGATGAACTCGGCCCGGCGCGCAGCGTCGTCGAACAGCGGATCCGGCGCGCCCGGCGCTTCTCCGGCCGCGACCGGGCCCGGGCGCAGGAACGCGGCCGCGTCGGCGCTGCGGCCGCTGCGCAGCGCCTGGGCCAGTTCGCCCAACTGGGCCTGGATCTGCTCCTCGTTGGAGCGCTCGGCGACCAGGCGCAGCCCCTGCCCGGTCCATTCGTATTCGTAATGAGCGTCGGTGCGCGGGAACGGAATCATGCAGGCTTCCAGCGAATCGACCTGCAGCCGGCCGCGCTCGATGCCGCGTACGGCCGCGCAGTAGCGGAACAAATCCGGCTCGTCGCGCTGCAGTTCCAGGCCGGCGTCGCGCATCAGCAGCACCCGCACGTTGTTGGCGATGTGGCGCATCGCGCCTTCCTCGCCGATGCCGTATTCGACCGCGACGTCGTCGCGGCCGTCGCGGTCCAGGTCGCCGAAGGCGAACTGGGTGTAGTAGTCGTCGAAGTCCGGATCGTCCTGGCGCAACACCGCTTCGGCGGCCGCCTGCAGCGGCGGCACCGGCGCCGGAGCGACCGCTTCGGCCTGCGCCGGTCCGGGCTGCGGCGGATCGGCGGTGGCCACCGCCTCCGTGGGTTCTGCCGGCGGCGGCACCGGAGCGCTGCCGAGCGCACCGGCATCGGAGCGCGCGCAGGCGCTCAGCCCCAGCGACAAGGCCAACAGGCCGGCCGCGACGCACGCCTGCGGCGCGCGCGACGGCGCGACGGGAAGCGCGCGGCCTCCCGTCGCCGATTTCGCCGCGGTCACGGCTGGCGTACCGTCAGCGCCGACGGCACCGCCTTGCCGACCCCGCGCAGGTCGGGACGGTACATGTCCTCGACCAGCGACGGCGGCACCGTGTAGGTGCCCGGCGTCACCGCGCGCACCAGGTAGAACACCCGCGCGGTCTGGTTCTGCTCCAGCTTCAGCGCGGCCACATAGCGGTCGTCGCGGAACTCCTCGTGGCGCACTTCGGCGGCGCTGCCGCGCTCGGAGATTTCGATCCCGTCCACGACCACGCCGGCCCATTGCTTGGCGTCGCCGAGGTTGAAGTTCTCGATCTCCAGGCCTGCCGGCAGCAGGTCGGTCAGCAGCGCGTCGGGCATGGCGCGGTGGGCCTTGATCGTGACCTGGACGATCAAGGCCTCGCCCTCGACCAGGCTGCCGCCGCTCCAGTCCTTGCCCTCGGTGGTGTAGTACTTGCGCCCGACCTCGATCTGCGAGGCGTCGGGCGCCGGCGCGCTGCGCGGCACGCCGGCCACTTCCATGCTCGCGTACAGCGGCGGCTGGCCGGTCGGGGCGAAGCTGACCCCGCGCGCCAGGGCGGCGTAGTCGAACAGGCGCCCGATCAGCTTGCCCGGATCGGCGTCGGAGCCGACCTCGCCGACGTTCCAGCGGCCGCCGATCTGCTTGCCCTGGTCGGCCATCAAGGCCTTGCCCAGGCGCGCCAGCGCGACCTGCTCCTGGGTGCTCAGCCACAGCCAGCCGCTGTTGCGGCGGGCGTCGAGCTCGCGCCCCATCGCCACGCTGCGCGCGTCGTACTCCGGCCGCGCCAGCTTGTGCTCGTGGACCAGGGCGATCATCAGCGCGTCGTCGCGCAGGCGGCTGCCGTAGTCGCCCAGGTACTCCGGACGATCGCTGGCGTCGCGGGCGAAACCTTCCTTGATCGCCTTGGCGCCGCGGGTCTTGTCGCCCTGCAGGCTCAAAGCCAGGCCCAGGTGGACCAGCGGCAGGCCGGTCAGGCTGTTCTTGCGGTCGTTGTCGTACAGCGCACGCAAGGTGCCCAGCGGCGCCCGGTTGACCCGCGCCAGCACATAACCGGCCTGGGCCTGGTAGGCGAACTTGAGATGCTCGCGGCGATCGTAGCCGTAGAACGAGGCATTGCCCGAGAGCAGGTCCTCATTGAGCACCTTCAGCGCCTTCTGCAGCATGGTCTCCGGCACGGCGAAGCCGCCGTCGCGGGCGTCGAGCAGGAACTCGACGATGTACGGGGTCAGGCCCGGATTGACGTAGTCGCCGTCGCCCCACATCGAGAAGTGGCCGGAGCCGATCTGCATCGCCGCCAGGCGACCGAACGCGCCTTCCATGCGCGCGCGCCGCTGCTTGGCGTCCAGGCCCTTGGCGCCGAGCATCTTGGCTGTGGCTTCGTCGAGCTCGAGCGCGGCGTAACCCTTGCTGGTGGTCTGCTCGGCGCAGCCGTAGGGGTACTCCAGCGCGCCCTGCAGCGCGCTGGCGAACGGAATCGGCGGCAGCGCACTGACCACCATGCGGGCGTTGACCGAGTCCGGCATCAGGCCCTCGGCCAGGTCGGCGCCGAGCTGGACCGCGCCCAGCTCGTCCAGCACCCGGGTGCGCGAGCGCAGCACCGACGGCCAGGCCGGGCGCACCGGCACGTCGTAGCGGCGGTCGACCTGATAGCCGTTGCCGTCGACCCGCACCCGCACCTGGGCGGTGGTATAGCCCTCGCGGGCGACGACCGGGAAAGTCAGGGTCTTCTTCGCCTCGACCCCGAGAGTGAGCTTGCGTTCGCCCTCGCTCAGCGCCAGCGGACCGATGCCTTCGACCTTGACCGAGAACTCGCCCGGCTTGCCGGTGAAGTTCTGCACGTCCAGGGTCACGTTGCTCTTGTCGCCCGGCGCCAGCACCCGCGGCGTGCTCGCCTCGGCCAGCACCGGCGCGCGCACCACGGTTTCGGCGTCGCGGTTGCCGTAGCTGCCGCCGGCATAGACCAGCGCCGACACGCGCAAGGTGCCGTTGAAGTCGGGCACGCGCAGCTTGACCCGCGCGTTGCCCTTGGCGTCGAGCTTGACCGGCCCGGCGAACAGGTCGACGGTCTGCACCCGCGCGGTCGGACGCCGCGCCTGCGGCAAGGCAAGCAGGGCCATGTCGCCGCCGAAGCGGATCTTGGCGGTGTCGCCCTCGTAGCTTTCGATCACCCGGCCGTAGACGTCGTAGCTGTCGACGCCGAGGCGGCGCTGGGCGAAGAAATGCGCGGCCGCGTCCGGCACCGCGAAGCGGGTGATGTTGAGGATGCCCAGGTCGACCGCGGACACGGTGACGTAGGCGTCCTTGCCGGCCAGCTGCGGCGCGCTGACGGTGACCGGCAGGTCCTGCTCGGGCCGCATCAGCTTGGGCACGTTGAGGCCGACCGCGACCTTGCGCGCGCGCCGGTCCATCGGCACGTGGGCGACGCCGACCGCGCGCGCCGGGGTGATCTTGCTCGGCGCGCTGCCGCCGCGGAACACCAGCGCGGTGACGTAGACGTCGTGGCGCTCCCAGTCGGCGGTGACCGGAATCTCGAACTTGCTGCCGGCCTTGGCCTGGATCTCCTGCACGTACAGCATGCGGTCGGTTTCGACCATCAACAGGCCCGGGCCCTCGTGCGGCGGGGTCAGGGTCACCTGCAGGGTGTCGCCGGCCTGGTAGCCGGTCTTGTCCAGGGCCAGCTTGACCTTGTCCGGGCGCGCGTCGAGGCCGCGGTTCTGGTCGTCCCAGCTCCAGCCGGCGCGGAACGGATAGCGCGTGGTCAGGCGCGTCGCCGGGTCGTAGACGTCGAGCCGGTACTCGCCCCATTCGACCGGGAAATCGATCTTCTGCGGCGCGGCGCCGGCGTCGAGGGTGCGCACCTGCACATCCTCGTAGCGGCGGGTGAAGTCGTAGTCCCAGCCGCCGTCGTCGTCGTGGTTCCAGTGGTAATCGCGGTGCTCGCGTACCAGGGTCACGCGCAGGCCCTTGCCCGGGCGCGGCTTGCCGTCGCTGCCGACGCGGGCGATCTCGAAGCCGGCGTTGCTGTCGGTGGCGGCGCCGTCCTTGTCGTCGAACAGCGGGCGCACGCCGACCAGCGCATCGGCCGGCCACAGCACCCGCTTGAGGCTGCGGTTGACGCTGCGGCCGCCGGTCTCGTAGACGCTGCCGGTGACGATCGCGGCGATGGTGCTGACCGGCTTGGCCTCGTCCGGCAGGGCGATGTCCTGCTCCAGCTTGCCGTCCGCGCCGAGGGTGGTGTCGACCACGTCCTTGGCCTCCTTCGGCAGGCTCAGGGTCGGGTCGCCGAAGAAGTAGCCGGGCAGTTGTTCCAGCGGGTGCTGTTCGACCGTCACCGCGAGCTTGGCGGTGAAGCGGTTGCCGGCCGCGGGCGCGCCGTACAGATAGGCCGCATCGACGCCGAGCTTGAAAGGCTGGCCCGGGCGCAGCACCTCCGGCGCCTTCAGGTCGAGCTTGAGCCGCTCGGGCAGGAATTCCTCGATCCGCAGGGTCATGCCCTGCACCGCTTCCTTGCTCGCCGGGTCGGTGCGGAACTCGACCCGCCAGCGGCCGGTGGCGGCGTCGGCCGGAATCGCCTGGGCGTGACGCACATAGCCCTGCGGGTCGGGCTGCAGGCGGGTTTCCAGGAAGGTCTTGCCGTCCGGCTGGACGTAGCGCAGGAACACCGGCTGCAAGGGCTTGCCCTTGGTGTCGACCGGCTTGCCGTCCTGGTCGCGCAACAAGGCCGACAGGCGCACGGTCTCGCCGGGGCGATACAGGTCGCGCCCGGACCAGGCGAACACGTCGAACCAGGCCTGCTCGCGGCCGGCGACGGCGAACTCGGACAGGTCCAGCGCCGGCTGGTTGAACGGCAGCATCGACACGTCGCTGCCGCGCTGGGCGATCAGCACGTGGCCGGCATCAAGCCGGTAGCCGAGCATGGCGTTGCCGTTGCGGTCGGTCTCGCCCTTCAGCGCCGGCTCGCCCTGGGCGTTGAGCACTTTCAGCTCGACCCCGCCGACCGCCTTGCCGGTTTCCAGCGAGGCGACGTGGACGAACAGCTTGTCCTTGTAGGCGCGGGCGTGCAGGCCGAGGTCGCTGACGGTGAAGAACGCGGTCTCGAACTCGTCCTTGAACTGGCCGGCGCGCTTCATCACCGCGAAGTACAGGCCCGGCTCCTGCAGTTCCTTGATGTCCTGCAGCGGCAGGTAGGTCAGCACCCGCTCGTTGGGCTTGCCGCCGAGCACGAAGCGGTTGACGTAGACCGGTTCGGCCAGCTTGGACAGCGGCTTCTTGTCGTCCCAGTCGCGCTCCAGCTCCCAGCTGCCGCGGCGGCCGCCGCGCTGGTACTCGGCGAAGAACTTGGGCAGTTCCTTTTCCTTGACCCGCAGGAACTCGACGTCGACCTCGGGCACGTTGATCGACACCACCGGCAGGCCGCGGCTGTCGCGCGCCGGCAGCACGCTGCCCTGCGAGGCGAAACCGACCACCGGCTCCAGCGGCCCGGTGTAGACCTCCTTGCGAATTTCCTGGCCGATCCGGTCGCCGGCCGCGGCGGTCAGCCCGGCCTTGATCGTGACCACGTAGTCCTTGCTCGCCTCCACGTGCGGGAAGCGCAGGATCTTGCCGTCGTCGTCCAGCACCCAGCTGCCCTGCACCGCCGCGCCGTTCTTGTCGGCGACCGCGATCAGCTCGTCGAAGCTCTGGGTGCCGACCAGCGGCTGGCTGAATTCCAGGGCGATCGCCAGTTCGTCGCGCTTCTGGTCCGGATAGGCGGCGACCAGGCCGAAGCCCTTGACCGCTTCGCGCTTGGCCTGGATCGCCTCGCCGCTGGTTTCCGGCAACTGGCCGGCGCTGTCGCGCTTGCAGCCGGCGACCAGCGCGGTCGCGGCGATCAGCAGCGCGGCCAGGCCGCGGGTGGCGCAGCGCCAGGCGCTGCGGGGCGGCGTCGGCCGCGGGTAAGGTTGCATCGGGGATCCGTCCTGGCCGTGCGAGCGCATCGTGCGTGTCCTTGCAGAAACTGCGACGAGTATAGAGCGGGCTTGGTGATCGACAACCGTCGGCAGCCGTCCGCCCGAACGATCGCTGACGATCGGTTAAGGCCGTCGCGCCCGTTGTCGGTTCGACTGCCGTCACTGAACGCATTCGCGCCCGCACAACGGCCGCCGACTTGGCACCGGCGTCACTGCCGCTCCGATCCGCCCTGCCTAGACTGCGCGCCGTCTTGGCGACCCGGATCGACGTCGCCACCGGGATTCGCGACGCGCAAGGGATTGCCGTACTCGCCCGCTGCCTGTCTGCGAATGGATGCCCGCGCCTCGCGGGACTGCACCATCCACTCAAAGGGATACCACCCATGACCGGCACCACCGTCCGTCGTTCCCTGCACCGCAGCGCCCTCGCCGTCGCCACCGCCGGCGCCTTGTTCCTCAGTCTGCCCGCCGCCGCCGGCCAGGCCGACCTCAGCGGCCTTTCCTCCGGCGAGCGTTACGACCGCTTCATCGTCAAGTACCAGGACGGCGCCGCCGAGCGCCGCGACCCGGCCGCGCGCCAGCGCGGGCTCGACGCCGCCGCCGGATCGGTCGGCGCCAGCATCGGCCGCGGCGTGAAACTGCGTCATCAACGGCGGATGGCCCTGGACTACGACGTGGTCGGCAGCGACCTCGCCCTCGACAGCGTCCAGGCCGCCGCCCTGCTGCGCCGCCTGGCCGCCGACCCGCAGGTCGAATCGGTCCAGGTCGATGCGCGCATGCAGGCCTTCGCCACCCCGAACGACCCGCTCTACCCGCAGCAATGGCACTACCACCACGCCGTCGGCGGCCTGCGCCTGCCCGGCGCCTGGGACCACGCCAACGGCAACGGCGTGGTGGTGGCGGTGATCGACAGCGGCTCGATCAGCCATGGCGACCTCAGCGGCAACCTGGTCGGCGGCTACGACTTCATCACCTCCACCAGCACCGGCGCCGGCGGCTCCGGCGACGGCAACGGCCGCGATCCGGATCCGACCGACGTCTCCAACGTCCAGCACGGCAACCACGTCGCCGGTACCGTCGCGGCGGTCAGCAACAACGGCAACGGCGTCGCCGGCGTCGCCTACGGCGCCAAGGTGCAGCCGCTGCGGGTGCTCGGCAACGGCGGCTACGGCAGCCTGTCGGACATCGCCGACGCCATCGTCTGGGCCTCCGGCGGCGCGGTTCCGGGCGTGCCGGCCAACCCGACCCCGGCCAAGGTCATCAACCTCAGCCTGGGCGGCAGCGGCGTCTGCGACGCGGTCTATCAGAACGCGATCAACGGCGCGGTGTCGCGCGGCACCACGGTGGTGATCGCCGCCGGCAACAGCAACGGCAACGTGTCCGGCTTCCGTCCGGCCAACTGCGCCAACGTGGTCGCGGTCGCCTCCACCGACATCGGCGGCAATCGCGCGGTCTATTCGAACTACGGAGCCGGCATCGACGTCTCCGCGCCCGGCGGCGAGACCGCGGTCGCCAGCGAAGGCGTGCTGTCCACCGTCGGCGGCGGCGGTTACGCCTGGTACCAGGGCACCTCGATGGCCGCGCCGCACGTGGCCGGCGTCGCCGCGCTGATCCTCAGCCGCGCAAACAAGACCCCGGCCGAGATCGAGGCCATCCTCAAGAACACCGCCCGCCCCCTGCCCGGCTCCTGCAGCGGCGGTTGCGGCACCGGCATCGTCGACGCCGCCGCCGCGGTCGGCTCCACCCTGCCGCCGCCGACCTTCCCCGGTCCGACCGCCTGCGGCCGCCTGCTGCCCGGCCAGGGCATCAACAACAACACCTCGCTGGCCTCCTGCGACGGCCGCTTCAGCCTGGCCATGCAGAGCGACGGCAACCTGGTGATCTATACCCAGGGCGGCCAGGCCCTGTGGTCCTCGATCACCGCCGGCTACGGCCCGAGTTCGGCGATCCTGCAGACCGACGGCAACTTCGTCATCTACAACAGCACCCGCGCGACCTGGAGCAGCAACACCCACGGCCTGGCTTCGGCCCAGTTGCTGATGCAGAACGACGGCAACGTGGTGATCTACACCGCGGCCGGCGTGCCGCTGTGGCATACCGGCACCGGCGGCCACTAAGCCGGTCCGTTCCACCCTCGACCCGCGGCCTGCGCCGCGGGTCTTCTTTTTTGTGCCGACGCCGGCGGTACGAGCCGCCGGCGCGGACTCGCCCCCGCTGGCGCCCGGCTTTTCGCCCGCTCATGCCCAAAGATAATGATCGCGGCCTGCGAGGACGATTGCAGAATCGCCCGGACCCGCATCACAACCGCCCCTGGAAACTCGCTCGGATTCGGAAACTGCGACATCGCGCGAATCCGGCGCGCCCCCAGCCAAGCGTGCCTTGGTGCGGAAAACCGCGCAAAAACCGCACAAATCCGCTCGCGATCACATTCGAAAATCCGATCCGTTGCATAACCGGGCGCGCAGCGGACGCAATACATTGCTGCGGCGCAGCATATTATTCGAAACATTATTACACCCGCTTCGCGCGACAAAACCCAACCGCCAAACCGCGCAAAGCCGATGACAGAACGATTTCAGACGAAATCATGTTGCGGCGCAGCCCGCACAGGTCGCATTCGCTATGTGACCTCCGTAGCCGCCGTTGACGGCTTTTTCGCCCCGCCCCTAGCGTGCCGTCCGCCGCGCGACGCGTCAGCGCGGTATCCGCACGAGGTTCGCCAGCGCTGGCGCCAAGGCAGGGACTGCCATGCGCGTCGTCGCGCGACGGGCTACGGGGGAGCGGATGCACGAGCAATGAGAGCCGGCCGCGCCCGCGGCCTCCATCCAACTCGTTTCGGGGGTTACACCAGTGAATCGCTACGTATCGCCGAGCCTGCATGCCCTGTCCTTCGCCCTGTCGCTCGCTCTCGTCTCCGGCGCCGCCGGCGCGGCCCAGCGCGTGGACCTGCACAGCAAGGACGTCGCCAAGCTCAACCAGCAGTACCGTGCCGCCGTCGCCAAGTCCGGCGCCGCCGCCAAAGCCAACGTGCGCCACGCCGAACTGATCGCGCTCGACGCCGACTCCTCGCTGGTCCAGCTCAAGAGCAGCCAGGACGGCAACGGCGCGCGCAACTACCGCTATCAGCAGACCTTCCGCGGCGTGCCGGTGTTCGGCGAGCACGTGGTGGTCAGCGAAGACGCCCAGGGCAACGTGCGCACCCTGTTCGGCCGCTCGGTCGAAGGCCTGGCCGCCGAACTGCCGGCCACCGCGCCGAAGCTGAGCTCGGCCCAGGCGCTGAGCGTGGCCAAGAGCGCCGTGCTGGGCAAGCGCGCCTCGGCGCTGCAGACCCGCAACGAAAGCAGCCGTCAGATGATCTACATCGACGACAACGGCCGCGCCCACATGGCCTACGTGGTCAACTACTTCGCCGACGCCGCCAAGGGCGGCGAGCCGACCCGTCCGTTCGTCGTCGTCGACGCCAACAGCGGCAAGGTTCTCAAGCAGTGGGAAGGCCTGAACCACGCCCTGATCGGCACCGGCCCGGGCGGCAACCAGAAGACCGGCCAGTACGAATACGGCACCAACTACGGCTACAACGATGTCGCGCAGAGTGGCAGCACCTGCACGATGAACAACACCAACGTGAAGACCGTGAACCTCAATCACGGCACCAGCGGCAGCACGGCGTTCTCGTACACCTGCCCGCGCAACACGGTCAAGACCATCAACGGCGCCTACTCGCCGCTGAACGACGCGCATTACTTCGGCAAGGTCGTGTTCGACATGTACAACAGCTACGTCGGCCTGCCGCCGCTGACGTTCCAGCTGACCATGCGCGTGCACTACAGCAACAGCTACGAGAACGCGTTCTGGGACGGCTCGGCGATGACCTTCGGCGACGGCGCCACGCGCTTCTACCCGCTGGTCAGCCTGGACGTGTCGGCGCACGAAGTCTCGCACGGCTTCACCGAGCAGCAGTCGGGCCTGATCTACTCCGGCCAGTCGGGCGGCATCAACGAAGCCTTCTCCGACATCGCCGGCGAAGCGGCCGAGTTCTTCATGAAGGGCAGCAACGACTACCTGGTCGGCGCGCAGATCTTCAAGGCCACCGGCGCGCTGCGCTACATGGACGACCCGACCCGCGACGGCCGTTCGATCGGCCACGCCAGCAACTACACCAGCGGCATGGACGTGCATTACTCGTCCGGCGTGTACAACCGCGCGTTCTACCTGCTGTCGAAGAAGGCCGGCTGGGATACGCCGAAGGCGTTCAAGGCCTTCGCCAAGGCGAACAAGGACTACTGGACCCCGAGCACCGACTTCAACAACGGCGCCTGCGGCGTCGAGAAGGCGGCCACCGACCTGGGCTACACCGTGGCCGACGTCTCCGACGCGTTCCTGACCGTCGGCGTCGACTGCCCCGGCGGCCCGGGCCCGGGTCCGGGCACCACGTACACCAACGGCACCGACTACGCGATCAACGACAACGCCACCGTCGACAGCCCGATCACGGTCTCCGGCCGTACCGGCAACGCGCCGACCAACGCCTCGGTCTCGGTGAACATCATCCACACCTACCGCGGCGACCTGAAGGTCGACCTGGTGGCGCCGGACGGTTCGCTGTACAACATCACCAACCGCAGCGGCGGCAGCGCCGACAACGTCACCGGCACCTACACGTTCAACCTCTCCAGCGAACCGCTCAACGGCACCTGGAAGCTGCGCGTGAACGACAACGCCAACCTCGACACCGGCCGCATCGATACGTGGAGCATCACGTTCTGATCGCAGCAGGCGTTTAGCGACGCGAACCAAAAGAAACCCCGGCTTCGGCCGGGGTTTCTTTTCGGGATTCGGGATTCGGGATTCGGGATCAGGGATCAGGGATCAGGGATTGGGGCTGGGATCGAGGTTGGGGTTCTGCGCCTGGGAACTTCGCTGAATCACGAGCGCCCTCGCGCTTGCGCAAGCCCACGCTTCCCCCCTTTGAAAAAGGGGGGTCAGGGGGGATTTGCTCTTGCTCTTGCTCTTGCTGTTGCTCTTGCTCGCCCGCAAAAAACGAAGCGGCCGCAGCCCCTCGCCTCAGAACCGAACGATCGGCTTGAACCCGCCGAAAATCATCCGTTTCATGTCGAACGGCATCGCCTCCGGCGCCATCCCGTCCAGGCGCGGATCCTTCATCACCAGCGCATTGACCTTGTCGCGATGCTTGCGCGACTTGAACACGATCCATGAGAACGCCACCGTCTCGTCCGGCTTGAGCTTCACGCTCTGCGGAAACGAGGTGGTTTTTCCCGGCTTGACGTCGTCGGCGATCGTTTCGACGTACTGCAACGCGCCATGCTCCATCCAGATCTTGCCGGCCTTGCGCGCCAGCTTGCGGTAGGCCGCGACATTGGCCTTCGGCACCGGCAGGACATAACCATCGACGTAGCTCATCACTCCTCCGATCGGGGGCATCCCCGTAGTCAGGAACCGGACGGCGCCGCCGCATCGGGCGCCGCCGTGCATCGCCACCATAGCGCCATGCGCCGGTGCCGGCCGCGAACTGCGGCACAGCAACGCTGGTAAGGGTGGCTCGTCTCAACGACGAACCAAGCCGGCGAAATTCGACATGCCGTTGCCCCTATGGAAACGGTGTCCAGCGGGATTTCCTCCGGTCATGAGCGGCGACCGCCGCCGTGCGTGGCGAAAGCGCACCAGCCGAAGCCCGGAAACCGCATCGCTTCGGGCGGCCGGAGCCTACTGTCGGGTCTTCGGATGGTGCGCTTGCGACCGCTGCTGCGGCTGTCGCGGCTCTGACCGGAGGAAATCCCGCGGGACGCCGCTCCTACAAAGGCCGACGCGCCTCATAGCAAAACGCCGCCCGCAGGCGGCGTTTTCTGAATGCGCGAATCGCGGTTCATTCGCTGGTTTTCGCCTCGGCCTTCGCATCGGCTTTAGCCACCGCCTCGACCTGAATGCGCAGGGTCACGCCCATGTCGAAGCCCCAGTCCTTGCCCGCATCCATGCCGAACTGGTCGCGCTGGAACTGCGCGCTGGCGTCGGCGCCGCACAGCTCGCGCTTGAGCCTCGGATGCGGCATGCACTTGAACTTGTTGATCTTCAGTTCCACAGGCCTGGTCACCCCGCGCAGGGTCAACTCGCCGACCGCCTTGGTCGGCGCGCCGTTCTCGAAGCCGGCCAGCTTGCCCTTGTAGATCGCGGTCGGGAACTTGGCGGTATCGAACAGGTCCGGCTTGTTGGCGTGCTCGTTCATTCCGTCGTGGCCGAAGTCGATGCTGGCGGTGTCGACCACGATCTCGACCGTGCCGGTACCGGCCTGCTTGTCCAGCACCACGCTGCCCTTGGACTTGTTGAACTTGCCGCGCCACACCGACACGCCCATGTGGTCGGCTTCGAAGCTCGGATAGGTATGGCTGGGATCGATCTCGTAGGTCGTCGGCGCGGCCGTCGCGGCGCCGGCGGCGAAGACGAACGGGGTCGCAAGGCAAAGCGCGAGCTGGTTCATGGGGCAGTCCCGTGGCGGAAGTCGCAGCACGCTAGCACCGCGCCGACGCTCGCCGCAATCGCGCCTCACCGTAGGAGCGACGTACTACGGGATTTCCCTACGGTCATAAGCCGCGACAGCCAAAGCGCTTTACCCAGGCGCAAGATCCGAAGCCCGGATGCCCCGGATCATCGACGCCGTATGCATGACCTTCGGAAGCGACGCTCACGTAAACCGCTTCGGCTGTCGCGGCTCACGCCGCTCCTACAAGAGTTCGACCGCAACGAAAAACGCCGCCCGAAGGCGGCGTTTTTCGCGATCACGCTACGCCATCAGGCCTCCGGCGCCGGCGATTCCGCCGCCGGATGGGTCGCGGCTTCGTCCGCCGCGATCGCCGGCTCGCCCTCGCCGCCCTCTTCGGCCTCGTCCAGCGAGGCGTCGACGCGTTCGATGGTCTGCAGGCTCTCGCCTTCCGACAGCCGCATCAGGGTCACGCCCTGGGTGTTGCGGCCGACCTGCGAGATCTCGGCGGCGCGGGTGCGCACCAAGGTGCCGCCGTCGGAGATCATCAGCACTTCGTGATGATCGCTGAGCTGGATCGCGCCGACCAGGGCGCCGTTGCGCTCGGTGGTCTTCAACGCGATCACGCCCTGGGTGCCGCGGCCCTTGCGCGGGTATTCCTCGATCGCCGTGCGCTTGCCGTAACCGCGCTCGCTGGCGGTGAGGATGTCGCCGTCGCCGTCGACCACCACCAGGCTCACCACCACCGTGCCGCTGTCGTTCGGCGCGTCGGCGGCCTCGGCATCGCCCTCGGGCGCGGCCGCGTCGTCGGCGTCGGAGTCGCTGGCCGCGAGCAGGCGCATGCCGCGCACGCCGCCGGCAGTACGGCCCATCGGCCGCACGGTCGACTCGGCGAAGCGCGAGGCGCGGCCGTTGGAGGCGAACAGCATCACGTCGCGCGCGCCGTCGGTCAGGGCCACGTCGACCAGGGCGTCGCCCTCGTCGAGGTTGATCGCGATCTTGCCGCGGGCGAGCTTGAACGCGAACTCGGTCAGCGGGGTCTTCTTGACCCGGCCGTTGCGGGTGGCGAAGAACACGAAATGGTTTTCGTCGTAGCTGCGCACCGGCAGCACCGCCTGCACCTGCTCGCCGGCTTCCAGCGCCAGCCAGTTGATGATCGGGCGGCCGCGCGCGTTCGGCCCGGCTTCCGGCAGCTGGTGCACCGGCAGCCAGAACACCCGACCGGTGCTGGTGAAGGTCAGCAGCGTGTCGTGGGTGTTGACCAGCCACAGCTTGTCGATGAAATCCTCGTCCTTGGTCGCGGCGGCGTTGCGGCCCTTGCCGCCGCGCTTCTGCGCGCGGTAGGCGCTGACCGGCTGGCGCTTGGCGTAGCCGGCGTGGGACAGGGTCACCACCACGTCTTCCGGCGCGATCAGGTCGAGGATGTCGAGGTCTTCCTCGCTGGCGCGGATTTCGCTGCGGCGCTCGTCGCCGAATTCTTCCTTGAGGTTGCGCAGCTCGGTGCGGATGACGTCGAGCAGCACGTCCGGGTTCTCGAGGATCTCGATCAGGCCGCGGATCGCGTCGAGCAGCTGGCGGTACTCTTCGGTCAGCTTTTCCTGCTCCAACCCGGTCAGGCGGTGCAGGCGCATTTCCAGGATCTGGTTGGCCTGGACCTCGGTCAGCTGGTAGCGGCCGTCGGCGAAACCGACGCCCGGCGGCAGGTCTTCCGGACGCGAGGCCTCCGAACCGGCGGCGGCCAGCAGCGCGCCGACCAGGCCCGGTTCCCAGGTCTTGGCCAGCATGCGCTCGCGCGCTTCGTTCGGGTTCGCCGAGGTCTTGATCAGCTCGATCATCTCGTCGATGTTGGCGAGCGCGACCGTCAGGCCTTCCAAGATGTGCGCGCGCTGGCGCGCCTTGCGCAGTTCGAAGATGGTGCGGCGGGTCACCACCTCGCGGCGGTGGCGGACGAAGGCTTCCAGCACCTGCTTCAGGGTCAGCAGCTGCGGACGGCCGTCGACCAGGGCGACCATGTTGATGCCGAACACCGACTCCATCTGCGTCTGCTGATAGAGGTTGTTGAGCACCACTTCGGCCGACTCGCCGCGCTTGACCTCGATGAAGATGCGCATGCCGTCCTTGTCGGACTCGTCGCGCAGCTCGCTGATGCCTTCGAGCCTCTTCTCCTTGACCAGCTCGGCGATCTTCTCGATCAGGCGGGCCTTGTTGACCTGGTACGGGATCTCGGTGACGACGATCGCCTCGCGGCCGGTGTCCTGGTTGACCTCGATCTCGGCGCGCGCGCGCATGCGCACGCGGCCGCGGCCGGTGCGGTAGGCGGCGACGATGCCGGCGGTGCCGTTGATGATGCCCGCGGTCGGGAAGTCAGGGCCCGGGATGTGCGCCATCAGGCCGTCGACGTCGATCTCTGGCTCGTCGATCAGGGCAATGGTGGCGTTGACCACCTCGACCAGATTGTGCGGCGGGATGTTGGTCGCCATGCCGACCGCGATGCCGGCCGAGCCGTTGACCAGCAGGTTCGGCACCCGGGTCGGCAGGACCGTGGGCTCGAGTTCCTTTTCGTCGTAGTTGGGCTGGAAATCGACGGTTTCCTTGTCGATGTCGGCCAGCAACTCGTGGGTCAGGCGCGTCATCCGCGCCTCGGTGTATCGCATCGCCGCGGCGTCGTCGCCGTCGACCGAACCGAAGTTGCCCTGGCCGTCGACCAGCAGGTAGCGCAGCGAGAACGGCTGCGCCATGCGCACCAGAGTGTCGTACACCGACTGGTCGCCGTGCGGGTGGTACTTACCGATCACGTCGCCGACGATACGCGCCGACTTGAAGTGCGGCTTGTTGGCGTGCGTGCCGAGTTCGTTCATCGCGTACAGCACGCGACGATGCACCGGCTTGAGGCCGTCTCGCACGTCGGGGAGCGCGCGGCCGACGATCACGCTCATCGCGTAATCGAGGTAGCTGCGGCGCATCTCGTCTTCGAGATTGACCTGGATGATTTCCTTGGCGAGTTCGGCCATCAGGGTTCCGTTGCGGGCGGTGGTTCGACCGCCCCGCGCGGGCCTCGGCGTTCCGTGCGGAACGCCGAGGTGAAAGCCGAAAACAGCACCCCGGCGGGCCTGTCCTGCAGCTCGCTCGGGGCGGCATCAAAGAGACGGCAAATCATAGCACGAAACGCGGTCGCACAGGGGCGCGATTCCCACGCAGAAACAAGCACTTGGATGTGATTTTCAGCTGCGTTGCAGCATCGCGGCGCGGGCCGTGCGAAGCGGTGTCGTCCGAGCCTCGGCGAGGCGCGGCCGCACAGCCCGGCCGGGGTCGCTCCCGCGCAGGCAGGAACCCGGGCTTTAGCGAGGCATGGCGCTGAAGTCTCTGGATGCCCGCCTGCGCGGGCATGACGAGCCCAGGGGCCGCGACGAAACCCACCCGCCGTCGTTCCCGCGAACGCGGGAACCCAGGACTTCATCGAGGCAGGACGCTGAAGCTCTGGATGCCCGCGTGCGCGGGCATGACGGGTTTGGGCGAGAGCGCGACGAAACCCGCCTACCGTCGTTCCCGCGAACGCGGGAACCCAGGGCTTCATCGAGGCAGGACGCTGAAGTCGCTGGAAGCCCGCCTGCGCGGGCATGACGGGTTGGGGAGGAGCGCGGCGAAACCCGCCCGCCTCCGCTCCCGCGGGCGCGTCGGCTCAGCCGAAGGCGGCCTTCATCGCCGCCGCGTCCGGGCGCTCGATCACCCCGCGCTCGGTGACGATGGCGTCGATCAGCTCGTGCGGGGTGACGTCGAACACCGGATTCCAGGCGCCGACCCGTTCCGCCGCGGTGCGCTGGCCGCCGACCGCGAACAGTTCGCCGGGGTCGCGCTCTTCGATCTCGATCGCATCGCCGCTGGCGGTGTCCATGTCCACCGTCGACGACGGCGCGGCGACCATGAACTTGACCCCGTGGTGGCGGGCGGCGATCGCCAGCTGGTAGGTGCCGATCTTGTTGGCGGTGTCGCCGTTGGCGCAGATGCGGTCGGCGCCGACGATCACCCAGCGCACCTTGCCGCTCTTCATCAGGTGCGAGGCGGCGGCGTCGGCGATCAGGGTCGGGGCGATGCCGTCCTGCTCCAGCTCCCATACGGTCAGCCGCGCGCCCTGCAGCCAGGGCCGGGTCTCGCCGGCGAACACCTGCTCGATCCGGCCCTGGGCCACGCCGGCGCGGATCACGCCGAGCGCAGTGCCGAAGCCGGCGGTGGCCAGCGAGCCGGTGTTGCAATGAGTCAGCACGCCGCTGCCGGGCTCGATCAGCGCCGCGCCGAGCGCGCCCATGCGCCGGTTCGCGGCCAGGTCCTCGTCGGCGATGGCCTGGGCCTCGCGCTCCAGTAGCTCGCGCCAGTCGGCGCCGGCCGGCGCCAGCGCCCGGCGCATCCGCGCCAGCGCCCAGGCCAGATTGACCGCTGTCGGGCGCGCCGCATTGAGCCGCTGCATCGCCGGTTCGATCGCGGCCAAGGCTGCGGCGCCGTCGGTCGCGTCGATCGTGCGCGCCGCCAGCACCGTGCCCCAGGCAGCGGCGATGCCGATCGCCGGCGCGCCGCGCACGGTCAGGGCGTGGATCGCCGCGGCGACCGCGTCGCTGTCCTCGCAGCGCACGTATTCCACCGCGAACGGCAGCTTGCGCTGGTCGAGCAGTTCCAGGGCCTCGCCGGTCCAGCGGATCGGGCGGATGCGGTCGTAGCGGTCGAAATCGATGGCGTCGTTCATCCGGCTAGTTTAGCCGATGCGTGTTGCCGGCTTTAGCGAGGAGATGGCGGCTGGGAGGCAGCAGATGGGGACTGACGGAACCGAGCCGGCCGGAACCGAGCCGGCCGCAAACGACGACGCCCCCGCTGCGGGGCAGCGGAGGCGTCGCGGGCCGATCACGGGTGACCGGCTCAGTTGACCATAAAGCGGCCGCGGCAGCCGTTGGACACCCACACGCCGCTGCGGTCCCAACCCCAGGTCTGGCCTTCGATGCACGGCGAGCCGGAGTTCTGGCGCAGCAGGCGCACGTCGCGGCGCACGGTCATGTTGCAGCGGTTCTGGCGGTTGTTGTTCGACTCGCAGCTGATCTCCTGACCGCCGCCCCAACCGCCGCCGCCACCGCCCCAGCCGCCGCCACCGCCGTTCCAGCCGCCACCGCCACCGCCGCCGTTCCAACCGCCGCCGCCGCGCCCGGAGGCGAATTCGGCGCGGCAACCGTCGGTCACCCACACGCCATAGCGGTCGTAGCCCCAGGTACGGCCCTGGATGCAGGACGACTTGGACAGCTGGCGGACCAGTTGCACCCCGCCGCGCGTGTCGGCGTCGCAGCGCTGCTGGCGGTTGCCGTCGGATTCGCAGCGGAAGGTGCCGTTATCGCCGTAGTAGTCGTCGTACTGCGGCGCGGCTTGGACCGGCGCGGCCAGGCCGAGGCCCAGACCGACCAGCAGACCGAATCCGGAAACGATACGTGCGGACATGTGCGTGCTCCTTGTCAATGTGCCGAGGACTCTAGCTGAAGCCGCTTAACGTCAGCTCAAGATTTCCGTGACCGGCGATACGCTCAGGCAGGACGTTGCGGCTCCATTCACTCGCCGCCTAGTGTGCCGCCAATGGCGCACTGCGCCATGCGCCGTCGGTCGCAGAGCCGGAGGCCGATCCCAAGGCCGGCCGGCGGCATCGCTCAACCGCCGCCGCGGCGGTAATCCAGCTCGAATTCGGCGCGGCAGCCGTCCTCGACCCAGACTCCATGGGCGTCGTAGCCCCAGCTGCGGCCCTCGACGCATTCGGAATTCGACAACTGCTTGACCAGGCGCACCCCCTGGCCGGTGTCGCCGTCGCAACGGCGCGCGCGGCGGTCCTGGGACTCGCAGCGCAGCATGGCCTTGTGCGGCAGCGGCACCGCGGCCGCGGGCGCGGCCGCCTGCTCGCTGCCGATCAGGCGGAACTCCGCCCGGCAACCGCCGGCGACCCACACGCCCCGCTCGTCCGCGCCCCAGGTCTGGTTGCGCAGGCAGGGCTGCTTGGACAACTGCTGGGCCAGCGCCACGCCGTCGACGATGCGCGCCGGGCAATGGTTCCAGCGCCCGCCGCGCGATTCGCATTTGATCACCCGCGCGCCGGCGGTGCTGTCGCGACCGCTGCCGCCCTTGCCGAGCACGAAATCGGCGGCGCAGCCCTGGGTCACCCACACCCCGCCGCGGTCCGCGCCCCAACTGGTGCCTTCGACGCAGGGCTTGCCGGAGGTACGCCGCACCAGGCGCACGCCTTCGCGGGTATCGGCCGGGCAACGCACCACTTCCTCGCCACTGGAGGCGCAGCGCAACAGGCGCCCGCCGTACAAGCGTTCTCCGACCGGTTCGGCACGCGCCACGCCGGTCGCGCAGGCCAAGCCCGCGAACGCCAGCACATGGATCGCGGCTATCACACTACGCATGCATGGCCCCCCACACCTGATGCGTTCACTCTAACCGGGTTGGATTAACTTGCAATCAAAACGCGGCGTCGGCATGCAACGCGAACCTGCACGGTTCAGGGGGATTCATCGCCATCAAGCACGCGTGAAGTCGAACGCCAGCGCCTCGCCGATGCGGCCGGTGCCGAGCATCGCCATCAGCAGCCGGTCGACCCCGAGCGCGACCCCGGCGCAATCGGGAAACCCCGCCGCCAGCGCGTCGAGCAAGGCCTGGTCGCGCGGCGGCGCGGGCTCGCCGCGTTCGCCGCGCAGGGCGCGGTCGCGATCGAAACGGGCGCCCTGCTCGGCCGCGTCGGCCAGTTCGTGGTAGCCGTTGGCCAATTCCAGCGGCCCCAGATACAGCTCGAACCGCTCGGCCACGGGCTGGCCGTCGCCGTCGTCGCGCAAGCGCGCCAGCGCGCACTGCGAGGCCGGGTAGTCGCACACCGCCAGCAGGCGATCGGCGGCGAAGCCCGGTTGCAGGCGGTGGGTCATCAGCAGGTCGAGCCAATCGTCGCGAGTGAGTCCCTGCGGATCGATGACCACCTCGCCCAGCGCGGCGCGCAGTTCCCCTTCGTCGGCGACGAACGGATCCAGGCCGAGCCGGTCGCGGTACAGCTCGCGATAGCTGACCGTTTCCAGGCTCGCCTCGCGCCCGACCAGGGCCAGCGCGGCGCGCACCAGTTCGGCGGTCTCGCCGATCAGGCGGCGATGGTCCCAGCCGAGCCGGTACCACTCGAGCATGGTGAACTCGGGGTTGTGGCGGCCGCCGGCTTCGCCGTCGCGGAACACCCGCCCGAGTTCGTAGCAGTCGCCGAAACCGGCTGCGAGCAAGCGCTTGAGCGCGAACTCCGGCGAGGTGCGCAGCCAGCGGGTGCGCGGCGCGCCGTCGGTGCGGCCGCTGAACTGCAACGAGAACGAAGCGATGTTGGGGTCGGTGTTGCCGGCCATCGACATCACCGGGGTCTCGACCTCGGTCACGCCGCGCTCGGCGAAGAACGCGCGCAGCGCGGCGTTGAGGCGCGCGCGCAGACGCAGCGCCTCGAACGAGGCCGAAGGCCGCCACGATGCCGGCGTGCCGGTGGCGCTCATTCGTTTTCGGCCAGGAACGCCAGCAGGCGCGCTTCGTCCCAGACCTCGACGCCCAGTTCCTGGGCCTTGTCGAGCTTGGAACCGGCCGCCTCGCCGGCGACCACGAACGCGGTCTTCTTCGACACGCTGCCGGCGACCTTGGCGCCCAGCGCTTCCAACCGCACCTTGGCCTCGTCGCGGGTCAGCGCGGTCAGGGTGCCGGTCAGCACCGCGGTCTGGCCGTCGAGCGGTCCGCTCGCCGTCGCCGAGGCGGCCGGAGTCAGGGCATCCAGTTGCGCCAGCGCCTCGCCGACCCGGGTCAGCAACTGCGCGTTCTCGTCCACGCTCAACCACGAGGCCAGGGCCTGGGCGCTGTCGGCCGGAAGGCCGGCGGTGATGTAGGCGTGCTCGGGTGCGTCCAGCAGCTTGTGCGCGTCGCCGAACGCGGTGGCGAGCTGATCGGCGCGGATCTTGGTGACCTTGGGGATCTCCATGTCGACCAGCAGCGTGGCCAGGTTGAGGCCCTCGCGCAGCTTCGGCGTCGGCGGATGGGCGTCGCCGATCTTCACTTCGCGCTGCAGCAGATCGTCGATCACCTGCTGGTTGCCGGGCTGGTCGAAGAAATGGCCCAGCGAACGCGCGACTTCGCCGCCGATGTCGGGCACCCGCTTGAACAGCGGCCAGGGCAGACGGCGAACCAGTTCGAGCTCGCCGAACCACAGCGCCAGCGCTTTGGCCGTGCTCTCGCCGACGTGCTGGATGCCGAGCGCGAACAGGAAGCGCTCCAGGGTGGTGTTGCGGCTGTGATCGATGGCCTCGAGCAGGTTGTCGGCCCACTTGGTCGCGACCTTGCCGGCCTTGACCGTCTCCGGGGTGGTGCCGTCGCGCTCGTCGGCGCGGCGCTTCATTTCCAGCAGGTCGGCCAGTTCGAGCTTGTACAGGTCGGCCACCGACTGCAGATAGCCCAGGTCGGACAGGTCTTCGATGTAGCGGTCGCCCAGGCCCTCGATGTCCATCGCCCGGCGCGAGGCGAAATGGCGGATCGCTTCCTTGCGCTGCGCGGCGCAGGTCAGCTCGCCGGAGCAGCGCCACACCACTCCGTCCTCTTCGCGCACGATCTCCGAGCCGCACACCGGGCAGACTTCGGGCATGCGCCATTCCGGCGCGTGCGGGTCGCGGTACTCGGGCACCACCCGGACGATTTCCGGAATCACGTCGCCGGCGCGGCGCACGATCACGGTGTCGCCGATGCGCACGTCGAGGCGGGCGATCTGGTCGGCGTTGTGCAGGGTCGCATTGGTCACCACCACCCCGGCGACCTGCACCGGGCGCAGCCGCGCCACCGGGGTCGCCGCGCCGGTGCGACCGATCTGGATGTCGATGCCTTCCAGCACCGTCGATTGCTCCTGGGCCGGGAACTTGTGCGCGATCGCCCAGCGCGGCGCGCGCGAAACGAAGCCCATCTCGCGCTGGCCGGCGTAATCGTCGAGCTTGTAGACCACGCCGTCGATGTCGAACGGCAGCGCGTCGCGCTTGGCGCCCATCTGCCGGTAATAGCCGAGCAGGCCTTCGGTGCCGGCGACCACGCCGCTTTCGGCGCTGACCGGGAAGCCCCATTCGCGCAACTGCTGCAGGGTCGCCGAATGGCTGGGCGGCAGCTCGTAGCCTTCGACCACGCCGACGGCGTAGGCGTAGAACGCCAGCGGCCGCTGCGCGGTGATGCGCGGGTCGAGCTGGCGCAGCGAGCCGGCGGCGCCGTTGCGCGGGTTGGCCAGGACTTTGCCGCCGTCGCGCAGCGCTTTCTCGTTGTAGGCCTTGAACGCGGCCAGCGGCATGTAGACCTCGCCGCGGACTTCCAGCACCGGCGGCCAGCCTTCGCCGCGCAGCTTCATCGGGATCGCCTTGACCGTGCGCAGGTTGGCGGTGACGTCCTCGCCGGTGGCGCCGTCGCCGCGGGTCGCGCCCTGGACGAAGTGGCCGCCCTCGTAGCGCAGGCTGATCGCCAGGCCGTCGAGCTTGGGCTCGACCGAGAACTCGGGCGCTTCCACGTCCAGGCGCTCGACGATCTTGCGCACGAAGTCGGCCACTTCCTCGTCGCTGAAGGCGTTGCCCAGCGACAGCATCGGCACCGCGTGGCGGACCTCGTCGAACTGGCCCGAAGGCGAGCTGCCGACGCGCTGGGTCGGCGAATCGACCGAGGCCAGCTCGGGGTGCGCGGCCTCCAGCGCCTCCAGCTCGCGCAGCAGACGGTCGTAATCGGCGTCGGCCAGGGTCGGGTCGTCGAGGACGTAGTAGCGGTAGTTGGCGTCTTCGAGCTGGGCGCGCAATGCGGCGGCGCGCTGCGCGGCTTGGTCCGCGGTCTTGTTCGGGGTCACGGGTCGGCGTCCTGGCACGGCCTTGGCGGCGGGGCGGGTGGCATTTTGAACGGGAAACGCGCCATTGTGGGCGATGGGCGTCGCTGCGGGCGCGACGGTGGGCAAAGGCAAAGGCAAAGGCAGAGGCAGAGGCAGAGGCAGAAGCAAATCCCCCCTGCCCCCCTTTTTCAAAGGGGGGAGGCTTGCTGGTTGGGGCGCGGCGAACGTGGGGATGCAGCAGGATCGGCGTCCCTGCTCTTGTAGGAGCGGCGTCCCAAGGGATTTCCTCCGGTCATGAGCCGCGACAGCCGCCGCGATGGACTACCACGCCGCACCCCGCAGCTCTGGCAACGCAAAGAAGCCTGAGGGCCCGGACCGGAGTGCTGAGGCCGGCCTCGCTACGATTGCCACGGCCTGTCTCGGGGTGACTGCCTAATCGAAATGTTCGACCACCAATAGCCACCACAATCCTCGCGCGACCTCCCCCACCAGGTACGAACAGCAGAGTGACTCGCGAGCCATCTCGCACCAGTCGCCATCCAGGCGGTAAGCGAAAATTTGGTCGAAAGGGTGCGGGAACAAGACTTCCAGCGCCTCCCCAATTGCCTGCCATGCGGTCGCAGCCGATTGCGCACTTCGCTTTCGATCAACCAAGAGGCCTACCAGCGAGCCTTGGAACTCGTAGTGCCCCAATCGAACTGCCTCAAGCTTGGTGAGGTCGATCCACCCCAGATCGGCGCACGCGGCACGGACACAGGATTGAGTCAAAAACGCCTCAGGAAACTGCGCGTCGCAAGGACTCAGCGTGCTGAAACGGAGCTTGAAGAATGCCGAGAATGTCTCGCGAACAACTTCGGCCGAATCAAACAAAGAACTCAGAGCCGGGCTGTACCGCGGATTACTGTACTCAGCGATGCCGTCGCAGTCTTTTGTCACCAGCGCGTGGGCTTGCTCAGCGGAGGAGCTTCGCGTTGCCGGTCGTAGGCGCGCAGTTCGTCGCGCAGGTGGGCGATGCGCTGGCGGCCCAGGGCGTTGCGCTGTTCGTCCAGGACCACGGCGTCGAGCAGCTCGGCCATGCGCTGGGCGGTCGGCAGCATGGTTTCCCAGGCGTCCAGCGCCGGCACCGGCGCCGGCAGGGTCAGGAAGAAGGCGATTGCCGGGGTTTCCAGCGCCTGGATCGCGGCCATGTCGAAGCTGCCGGGCTTCATGATGTTGGCGACGCTGAACACCGGGCCGCGCTCGGGGTGGCCTTCGACCAGGCGGTGATAGACGCCCATGTGGCCGTAGACCAGGCCGGCCTTCTCCGCCGCGACCACGATGTCGGGGCCGTGCAGCTTCTGTCCGGCGCGCGCGGCCAGGTACAGGGTGACGATCTTGTCGAACTCGTCGCTGACCCGGCGGCCGAGTTCGCTGTTGGCGCCGCCCTCCAGGGTGCGGTCGAACAGCTCCAGTTCGGCCTGGGTGGTGGCCTCGCCGGGCACGCCGGCGCTCTGGCCGAGCTCGTTCTCGAGCTGTTCGCCCAGGGTCGGTTCCTGGCGCGAGGACTTGCCGGCGCGGGCGTCCTCTTCGCGGGCGATGCGCTTGCCCTGCCCCGGTTTGCGCGGGCGGCCGAAGAACACGATCGCGCCGATCAGGATCAGGCCGGCGATGAAGATGCCGATGCGCATCAGGGTCAGGTCGGACATCGGGGGCTCCTAGTGCTGCTTGCGTCGGTGGCGGGGGTTCGGGCCGGGCGCCTCGGCGGCGCCGCGCTTGCCTGGTTTCCGCTGCGACTGCGTGGATTCGGTTGGAACGAGGGTGGCTGCAACGACGGTCGGTCCATTCGGGCGCTGCCGCGCAACGCCCGCCGGCCTCAGGCCGCGCCCGCCAGGCGGGTCGCTTCGGCCAGATCGACCGAGACCAGGCGGCTCACGCCGGGTTCGCGCATGGTCACGCCGGACAGCTGGTTGGCCACTTCCATCGTCGCCTTGTTGTGGGTGACGAACAGGAACTGTACCTGTTCGCTCATCTCGTTGACCATCGTCGCCAATCGGCCGACGTTGGCTTCGTCGAGCGGCGCGTCGACTTCGTCGAGCAGACAGAACGGCGCCGGGTTCAAGCGGAAGATCGCGAACACCAGCGCCACCGCGGTCATCGCCTTCTCGCCGCCGGACAGCAGCGAGATGTTCGACACGCGCTTGCCCGGCGGCCGCGCCATGATCGACACGCCGGTGTCGAGCAGATCCTCGCCGGTCAGTTCCAGGTAGGCGTGGCCGCCGCCGAACAGGCGCGGATACAGCTCCTGCACGCCGGAATTGACCCGGTCGAAGGTGTCCTTGAAGCGGCCGCGGGTCTCGCGGTCGATCTTGCGGATCGCCTCTTCCAGGGTGTCCAGCGCGGTGGTCAGGTCGCCGTGCTGGGCGTCCAGGTAGTCCTTGCGCTGCGCGGCTTCGGCGTGTTCGGCGATCGCCGCCAGGTTGACCGGCTCGAGCCGGCGCAGCTTGTTGTCCAGTTCGGCGACGGTGCGCTCCCAGGTCGGCGCGTCGGCGTTTTCGTCCAGGCCGTTGACCACGTCCTCGAGCACCGCGCCGGCCTCGGCGATCGCCGTGGTCAGGGTCTCGGCCTTGAGCACCAGGGCCTGCTGCTCCAGCCGGCGCTGGCCGATCGCCTCGCGCTGCTGCAGCGCCTGCTCGTCGCGCTGCTGGCGGGTCTGCTCGAACTTGCGCAGGTCGTTGTCGATGCCGTCCAGCGCGGTGCGCGCGCCGGTCAGGTCCTGCTCGGCGATCACCCGCTGTTCCAGCGCGACCTGGCGCTGTTCCTCCAGCGCGACCACCGGCTCGTCGCCGTCGTCGAGCTGGGACGACAGTTCGCTCAGGCGCGAATCGAGCTGGCCGCGCTGGCCGCCCATCCGCTCCAGGGTCTGGCTGAGGCCGGCGATCTGCGCGCGCTGGGTCTCCAGGCTCAGCACCAGCGCATGCGCGGCGTCGCGCGATTCGCGCGCGGCGTTGCGCGCCGCCTCGCGCGCCTCCGACAGGCTGCGGCGCTCGGATTCCAGGCGCAGGCGCGCGTCTTCCAGTTCGCCCATGCGCTCGACCGCGGTCTCCTGGCGCAGGCGCGCTTCGCGCGATTGCTCGCGCGCGCCGTCCAGGCCGATCAGCAGTTGCTCCAGGTCGGCGTCGATCTTCTCGATCCGGTTGCGCGCCGAGTCCAGCCGGCCCTGATGGCTCTGCAACTGGCCGGCCAGTTCGGACACGCCGCGGTGGGCCATGTACAGGCTGCGCTGGGCGTCTTCGCGGTGCTGCTCGGCGGCCAGCGAGCGGTCGCGCAGTTGGATCTGGTTGTGCTCCAGTTCGCGCTCGCGCTCCTGCAGGGTTTCGATCTCGATCCGCAGGCTCTGGATCTCGCGTTCGCGCAGCAGCGCACCCTGCTTGGCCGCACCGGAGCGCAGCACCCGCACCCAGCCGGCGCCGAAGCGCTCGCCGTTGCGGGTGATCACGGTCTCTTCGGCGCCCAGCGTGGCCTGCAGCGCGCGCGCCGCAGCCAGGTCGTCGGCGCCGTGCAGGCGCGCCAGCAGGCGCCGGATCGCCGCCGGGCCCTGGACCTTGGCCGCCAGCGAGGTCGGCGGATAGACCGTGCCGTCGCGTTCGGGCGAGACCAGGGTCAGGCGGCCTTCGCCGAGTTCGCCGATCGCGTCGACCAGGGTTTCCGGCGCCTCGACCAGCACGCCTTCGATCAGTTGGCCGAGCGCGCTTTCGACCGCGTTTTCCCAGCCGGCTTCGACCTCGAGGGTCTCGCCGACGCGCTGCGCCGAATCCAGCCCGCGCGCCTGCAGCCAGCTCAGGGCCGCGCC
The DNA here is from genome assembly GCF_019733395.1 of Lysobacter sp. BMK333-48F3. Classification (NCBI taxonomy): domain Bacteria; kingdom Pseudomonadati; phylum Pseudomonadota; class Gammaproteobacteria; order Lysobacterales; family Lysobacteraceae; genus Lysobacter; species Lysobacter sp. BMK333-48F3. The sequence continues at coordinate 4,367,570 of NZ_JAIHOO010000001.1, forward strand.
CTGCTCCTGGCCGAGCGCGGCGTGCTGCAGGGTCTCCAGCGAGGACAGCCGGCCGCGCGAGGTCTGCGCCTGCTTGCGCACCTCGGCCAGCTGGTTCTGGGTCGCGCGCTGCTGCTCCTGCAGGTCGGACACCGCGGCCTTGCGCGTTTCCAACTCCTCGCTGAGGCTGTCCAGCGATTCCTTCTGCAGTTCGTGCTGGCTTTGCAGTTGTTCGAACGCGTCGGCCAGGGCGGCGACGTCCAGGCCGGTGCGCTCGGCGCTCAGCGACTCGCGGCGGCGGTCGGCGTCGAGGATCTGCCGGTCCAGGCCTTCGATGCGGGTGCGCTCGACGTCGGCCGCGCGCGCGGATTCGGATTGCTCGCGGCTGTGCGCGTCCCAGCGCTGCTGCCAGTCGTTGAGCCGGGTCTCGGCGTCGCGCAGCGCGTCCTGGCGCGCCTCGTCGTCCTCGCGCAGGGCTTCGATGCGCGGCTCGGCGTCGGCGACCGCGGCCAGCAGCACGTCCAGGCGGGCCTGGTCGTTGCCGATGTGCGCGCCGATCTCGGCCAGTTGCGCCTTCGCCTCCTCGCGCGCCTTGTGCAGGCGGCTGGACAGTTCGCGCTGGTGCTGGATCTGTTGTTCGATCCGGGCCAGGGCGCCGCCGACTTCGTAGCTGGCCGCCTGGGCCTTGTTCAGCGCCTCGGCGGCCTCTTCGCGGCGGACCCTGCCGGTCTCCAGCTCGCGCTCGGCTTCGCGCTGTTCGGCGATCAACTGCTGCAGGCGGGTTTCCTGCTGCGACAGCTTCTCGCGCTGGGTCTGCAGCTTCTGGTCTAGGGCGCGGTATTCCAGCGCCTTCCACTCCACGTCCTTGACCTTGCGTTCGGCCTGGATCGCCTGGTACTGCTCGGCCTGGCGCGCCTGCCGGCGCAGATGCTCGAGCTGCTTGCCGACTTCCTCGCGCAAGTCGTTGAGGCGGTCGAGGTTCTCGCGGGTGTGGCGGATCCGGGTTTCGGTTTCGCGGCGGCGTTCCTTGTACTTGGAAATGCCGGCGGCTTCTTCCAGGTAGACGCGCAGGTCCTCGGGCCGGGCCTCGATGATCTGGCTGATCATGCCCTGCTCGATGATCGAGTAGCTGCGCGGGCCCAGGCCGGTGCCGAGGAACAGGTCGGTGATGTCGCGGCGGCGGCATTTGCCGCCGTTGAGGTAGTACTGGCTGGTGCCGTCGCGGCTGACCGTGCGCTTGACCGAGATCTCGTTGAACGCAGCGTATTCGCCGGTGATGGTGTGGTCGGAGTTGTCGAAGATCAGCTCCACCATCGCCTGCGAAACCGGCTTGCGCGCCGAGGAGCCGGCGAAGATCACGTCGGTCAGCGAGTCGCCGCGCAGGCGGCTGGCCGAGCTCTCGCCCATCACCCAGCGCACCGCGTCGATGATGTTCGACTTGCCGCACCCGTTCGGACCGACCACGCCGGTCATGTTGGTGGGCAGGTGCAGCGTGGTCGGATCGACGAAGGACTTGAAACCGGACAGCTTGATCGTGGACAGACGCATGCGGCGGTGTGGCCTCGTCGCCGCGGCGGCCGCGGCCGTGAAATTAGGTTAGGCAGTGCGGCCAAGCGATTGAATTCACTGGACCAGATGCAGTTCTAGCTTGCAACTGTTCCCGAGTATAGCGGGCCCGGGCCGAGCCCGCCGTCGACAGCCGACCGGCGTCGCGGCGCGATCGCCGGTGCCGTCGCCGGCGACGCCGCCGCAACGCGGCCGAGCCGCGGCCGGCGATCTACTAATTCGATAGTTGACACTGCCTCCGAGCGCATGCTCCCATGCATCAACTAATTAACCAGTAGCTGGCCATGGCCCGCCCCGCCTCGCCCACCCCGACCCCCTCCGAGCAGGCCATCCTGGAAGTGCTGTGGGACCGGGGCGAAGCCTCGGTGCGCGAAGTCGCCGACGAGTTGTCGCGCCAGCGCCCGATCGCCTACACCACCGTGCTGACCATGTTCAACGTGCTCGGCAAGAAAGGCTTCGTCAGCCACCGCCAGGAAGGCCGCGCCTTCATCTATCGCGCCGCGATCAGCCGCGAGCAGGCGCGCAGCCAGGCATTGGGGCAGCTGCTGCAGCAGTTCTTCGAGGGCTCGCCGGATCTGCTGGCGCAACACCTGCTCGACCGGCAGGACATCGACCGCGAGCGCTTGCAGGCGCTGCGCGACAAGGTCGCCGCCGCCAAGACCCGCGGAGACGCCTGATGGCCGGCCTGATCGACGCGCTGCCCGGGTTCGTCGCCCTGCACCTGCTGCAAAGCGCCGTGCTGCTCGCGCTGGCGCTCGGATTCGTGCGCCTGCGCGGGCTCTCGGCGGAACGACGCTCGTGGCTGCTGGCGGCGGCGTTCGCCTTGGCGACGCTGTCGCCGCTGGCGAGCCTGCTGCCGGGGCCGCCGTCGCCGCTGTTCGCGGTCGCCGCGCCGGTGCCGACGCCGCAGCCGCAGGAAGGTCCGGCCCTGGACGAGGCGGTGTACGAAGCGGGCCAGCAGCCGGACGTGATGTACCTGGAGATCCCGCGCTCGCTGCCGAGCGCGCTGGCGCTGATCTGGGCGCTGGGCGCGTTATGGCAACTCATGCGCTTGAGCGAAGGCGCGCGCCAGGCGGGCCGCTTGCGCCGCAGCGCCCGCCCGGCGCCGGCCTTGGAGGCCGCGTTGGCCGAAGAGCTGCCGCGCGGCGCACGCATCGCCCTCACCGCCGTCGACGGTCCGATGGTGGTCGGCCTGCTGCGCCCCACGGTGCTGGTCCCGCGGGCCTTGGCCGGCCAACTGGACCCCGCCGCGCTGCGCGACGTGCTGCGCCATGAGATCGCCCACATCCGCCGTGGCGACCTGTGGCTGACCGCGGCGGTGCGGCTGGCGCGGGCGGCGTTCTGGTGGAATCCGTTCCTGGCCGCCCTGCAGGCGCGATTGGACCTGGCGCGGGAAATGGCCTGCGACGCGCGCGCCGCGCGCGGCGGAGCCCGCGCCGACTATGCCGGCTCCCTGCTCAGCAGCGCCGAAGCCCTGGCCGAGCTGGACCCTCGGCCGCCGTCGCTGGCGGTGGGCATGCTCGAACGACGCAGCCATCTGGAGCTGCGCATCGATGGCCTGATCCAGCCCGATGCCGCGGGCGCGGCGCGCGGCCGTCTGGCCGTCGCGCTGTGCCTGTCGGCGCTGGCCGTAGTCGCCGCGACCTCGATCGCCGGCTCGCCGCGGCTGGCGCTGCCGGCCGCCGGCGCGGCCGAACCCAGCGAGCAGACCCTGGCCCTGCTCGCGGCCGCGCGCGCTGGCGACAGCGCCGGCATACGCCGGCTGGCCGACGCGGGCGCCGACCTCGACGCGCGCGTGCTCGGCGAAGGCACTGCGCTGATCCAGGCCGTGCGCGGACGCCATCCCGACACGGTCGATACCTTGTTGCGGCTGGGCGCCGACCCTAACCGCGCCGCGCTGGGCGAAGGCAATCCGCTGATCGTCGCCGCCGGGCTCGGCGCGCAGCCGATCGTCGAACGCCTGATCGCCGCCGGCGCAGACGTCGACCGGGTGGTGACCTACGACGAGACCCCGCTGATCAACGCCGCCCGCGCCGGTCATCTGGCGACCGTCGACTACCTGGTCGCCCACGGCGCCGACGTCAACCTGGGCGTGGTCGCCGACGGTTGGCTGGGACGCTGGCGATCGCCGCTGAACCAGACCCGCGACCCGGCGGTGCGCGCCTATCTGCTCGAACGGGGTGCGGTCGCCGGCCGCCCCTGACCGGCGCGCCGGCGCCCCCGGCCATCCCGCTCCGCTCCACCCCTGCAGCGTCGGCTCTGCCGTGCGCACGGACGCGCCTGCGCCCGCGTCGGCCTTGGCCCGCGCGATCTCTGATTCAAAGCATCACTGATTCGAAGCACCGCTCATCCAAAGCATCACTCACTCAAAGGAAGACCGAGATGACCCGCCACCTGATGGCTTGCGCCCTGATCGCCTGCCTGCTCGCCGCTCCGGCCCGCGCGCAAGCGCCCACCGATCCCGAGCTGCGACGGCTGGCGGCGGCGATCGAGAACGGCCTGCGGCCCAGCGTGGCCAAGCCGGGCGTAGAAGTTCCGAGCTGGACCCTGCAGCAGCGCATGGCCCACTACAAAGTGCCCGGCGTCGCCATCGCCATCGTCAAGGACGGACGCCTGGCCTATGCCGCCGGCTATGGCGTGCGCGAAGCCGGCGGCGCCGACGCGGTGGACGCCGACACCCTGTTCTCGGTCGGCTCGGTCAGCAAGATGATCACCGCTGCGACCAGTCTGCGATTGGTGGCGCAAGGCAGGCTCGAACTCGACCGCGACGTCAACGGCTACCTGAAATCCTGGCGCATTCCGCAGGCGCCCGGCATCGCCGATCCCAAGGTCAGTCTGCGCATGCTGCTGTCGCACACCTCCGGCCTCAGCGTGCACGGCTTCGAGGACTATCTTCCCGGCGAGCCCCTGCCCAGCCTGGTGCAGACCCTGGACGGCGTCGCCCCGGCGAAAAACCAGCCGATCCGCTTGCAGCGCACGCCCGGCGCGCGCAGCGAGTACTCCGGCGGCGGCATCATGGTCGCGCAGCAGTTGATCGAAGACGTCGCCGGGCAGCCGCTGGACGCGGTCGCACGCGGCCAGGTGTTCGAGCCGCTGGGCATGCGCCGCAGCACCTTCCAGGATCCGCTGCAGGCAGGTCGCGACAACATCGCCAAGGCTCATGACCGCAACGGCGCGCTTGCCGCTCTGCCGCGCGGCTGGGAGTCGTTTCCCGAGCAGGCCGCCTCGGGCCTGTGGACCAGCGCCCACGACCTGGGCGCCTTCGTCGGCGCGCTGATCCGCAGCTACCGCGGCGAGGGTGGACTGCTGCCGCAGAGCCTCACGATCGAAATGATGACCGAGGTATCGCCGGGCACACGCGGCCTGGGGCCGGAACTGCTCGGCAGCGGCCGCGCGCGCCGGTTCACCCACAACGGCGACAACGAGAACTATCACGCGGTGATCGAGGGCTATCCCGAAACCGGCTACGGCTTCGCCATCCTCACCAACGGCAAGAACGCCAAGGGGCTGCGCGGAGAAATCCGCAACGCCATCTCCGATGCGCTCGCCGACGGGGTCAAGCCCTTGATCCGTCCGATCGCGCTGGAGCTCGGCGCGCCGGTCCAGGCCGCTTACGCCGGCAGCTATCGTCTCGACCCGGCGCTGCCGATGGACGTGCGCGGCGCGCTCGCCGACGGATTCGACTACCCGTCGCTGCAGGTGCGGGTCGCCGACGGCACCCTGGTCGTCGATCTGCCCGGAGGGCCGACCGCGGCGAGCCTGCTGCCGTTGAGCCCGAGCCGGTTCGCAGCTCCGGGCTTGAACGTCGAACTGGAGTTCCATCGCAACGCTCACGGGGCCGTGCACGCGGTCAGCGCGAGCGTCGGCAGCGCGCGCGCCTACTACCGCCGTGAGACCGCGTCCGCCGCTTCGCTCGGCCGCGGCCTGTAGCGGCCGCGACGCCGCTTGCGCGCATCCGCGGCCGGGCGGATGCGCGCGCGACTGCGCGCGTCGTACCTGCAGCTTGCCCCGCCGCGTGGTAAATAGGTTCGGCCCGACCGTTGTCGCGACCCTGAACGATTCGCCCGCATGAGCCGACCGCGTGCTTCCCAACCGACCCGCAAGGCCGGCGAGCCCCTGACCATGGCCGATCTGGCCGAACTGGCCGGGGTCTCGGCGATCACTGTCTCGCGCGCCTTGCGCGACAGTCCGCTGGTCAATCCCGAGACCCGTGCCCGGATCAAGCAATTGGCCGAGCAACAGGGCTACCAGTTCAACATCAGCGCGCGCAACCTGCGCCTGCGTCGCAGCATGACCGTGGCGGTGGTGGTGGAAATGAAGCCGACCGTGGAACGGCAGATGTCCGGCTCCTATCCGCTGGACCTGCTCGGCGGCATCAGCCAGGAGCTGACCTCGGCCGGCTACAGCGTGCTGCTGACCTCGCTGCAGGGCGGCTCGCTGCCCAGCGTACAGGCGGCCGACGGAGTGATCCTGCTCGGCCAGGGCGCGCACGAGGACGCCATGCACGAGGTCCAGCGCTGGGGTCGGCCGATGGTGGTGTGGGGCGCGGTCAGCCGCCACGAGACCCAGGTCGTGGTCGGCAGCGACAACCTGCGCGGCGGCAAGCTCGCCGCCGAGCGTTTCCTGGCCCTGGGCCGGCGCCGGCCGGTGTTCCTCGGCGACAGCGCCCACGGCGAGTTCGCCGAACGCCTGGAGGGCTTCGGTTCGACCCTGGCCGAGCACGGGATCGTGCCGCTGACCCCGCAAGTGGCCAATTTCACCGTCAGCGCCGGCGCCCAGGCGGTGCACAGCCTGCTCGACGAGCAGCCGCAGTTCGACGCCCTGTTCGCCGCCAGCGACCTGCTCGCGATCGGCGCGATCCGGGCCCTGATCGAGCGCGGCCGGCGCGTGCCCGAGGACGTGTCGGTGATCGGCTACGACGACACCCCGCTGGGCGCGACCTATCTGCCGCCGTTGACCTCGATCCACCAGAACTTCGTCGACGCCGGGGTGTTGCTGGCTCGCAAGATCCTGGCCTTGATCGAAGGCCGCCCGGCGCAGTCGGAGATCCTGCCGACCCACCTGGTCGCGCGGGTCACCTGAGCCGCGGCGGCGGCGCGCCGCGATGCGCGCCGGTCTCGCGCAGGGCGTGCGCTGGGTCATGCTGCGTCGCAGCGTGCACACTGCAATGCGACAGTCCGCATGCTGCGCAGCAGCATCGCGCTAAGCGATTGATCCGATTCGTCGGCATGCGCAGCGACGGCGCCCGCGCCGGGCTCGCTGCGCGCGTCGAAAGCACATTGAATCACAAGGTTGTTATCGATAACTTGACATCGATAACAGACGCTCTCTAGGGTCCGCGCAACGCCGCTCAAGGACCCGCCCCGCGTGACCCAGCCCCAAGCCCTGCCGTCCTCCCCCGACGCCGCCGCCGACGCCTGGCTGTTGCGCCAGCGCGGATTCGATCCGGCCCGGCGCCGCCGCGACGAGACCCTGTTCGCGCTCGCCAACGGTTCGCTGGGCGTGCGCGGCGGATTCGAGGAAGCCGACGGCGGCAGCGACGGCAGCTTCCTGGCCTCGGTCTACGAGAAGCACCCGATCCACTATCACGAACGCTTCCCCGGCTTCGCCCGCAATACCGACACCCGCCTGCCGGTCGCCGACGGCCAGCGCATCGCGGTCTGGCTCGGCGCCCAGCGCCTGGAGCCGGATCGGGCGCAATGGCTGGAGTTCGAACGCAGCCTCGACCTGCGCCGCGGCCGCAGCGCGCGCCGCCTGCGCCTGCGCACCGCGCAGGGCCAGACCGTGCAGATCCACGCCGAGCGCGTGCTGCCGTTCGACAGCGGCCACGAGGGCGTCGACCTGCTGGCGATCCGCTACCGGGTCGAATCGATCGACTACACCGGTCCGCTGAGCCTGGTCTCGGCGATCGAATGCGGCCACCAGGCCGCCGAACAGGGCGACGATCCGCGCATCGGCGTGGCTTCCGCGGAAGGCTTGAAGCTGCTCTCGGCGCATGCCGACACGCACGGCGCGCACGTGCTGCAATCGACCCGGCGCAGCAATCTGCGGGTGGTCTGCGCCCAGGGCCACCGCAGCGGCGCCGGACTCGACGCGGCCCAGGCCGAGGTCGACGGCGACGCGGTGCGGCAGCGCTACGAGGCGCAGTTGCAGCCGGGCCAGAGCGCGAGCCTGGAGAAGTTCGTCGCCTACCTCAGCCACAACGACGAAACCGGCCTGGTGCAGCGCGCCCAGCGCGCGCTCGAGGACGCGGCCGCGCTCGGCTTCGACGCCCTCGCCGCGCGCCAGGCCGCGGCGCTGGCGCGGTTCTGGGGCGGTGCCGAGCTGTCGATCGACGGCGACGCGGCGGCCGAGCAGGCGCTGCGCTTCAACCTGTTCCACCTGTTGCAGTCGGCCGGCCGCGACGGCATCAACGGCACCGCCGCCAAGGGCCTGACCGGCGAAGGCTACGAAGGCCATTATTTCTGGGACACCGAAGCCTTCATGCTGCCGGTGATGGTCTACACCGCCCCGGAAGTGGCGCGCGCCATGCTGCACGCGCGCTACCAGGCGCTGGAGCCGGCGCGCCGGCATGCGCGCGAGATGAACCACGCCCACGGCGCGCTGTTCCCCTGGCGCACCATCACCGGCGGCGAATGCTCGGCGCACTACCCCTCGGGCTCGGCCGCGTACCACATCAACGCCGCGGTCGCCTACGCGATCGGGCTGTACTTCGACGCCACCGAAGAACTGGACTTCCTGCTCGAAAGCGGCGCCGAGATCCTGTTCGAGACCGCGCGCATCTGGCCGCAGATCGGCCATTTCGACGCCCGCCGCGGCGGCGCGTTCTGCATCCACGAGGTCACCGGCCCGGACGAGTACACCGCCCTGGTCGACAACAATTTCTACACCAACCGCATGGCCCAGCAGCACCTGCTGCGCGCCGCGCAGGTCTGGCGGCTGCTGCAGGAGCAGCGCCCGCAACAGGCCCAGGCGCTGGCCGCGCGGCTGCGCCTGCAGCCGCACGAGGCGGCGCTGTGGCAACGCGCCGGCGAGGCGATGTTCCTGCACTACGACCAGGCGCTGGGCGTCTACGCCCAGGACGACACCTTCCTGAGCAAGCCGCGCTGGCCGTTCCCGCGCCGCGAAGGCGAGCACCGCCCGCTGTTGCTGGATTTCCATCCGCTGACCCTGTACCGGCACCAGATCTGCAAGCAGGCCGACGTGGTCATGGCCCTGGTCCTGGCCGGCCACGACCTCCCGGCCGACGCCAAACGGCGCAGCTACGACTACTACGAAGCCGTCACCACCCACGACTCGACCCTGTCGGCATCGGTGTTCGGCATCCTCGCCAGCGAAGTCGGCCATGCCGCGCAGGCCGAGCGTTTCTTCAACGACAACCTGCGCGTCGACCTGGACGATCTGCACGGCAACACCGACCACGGCGTGCACATGGCCGCGCTGGCCGGCACCTGGCTCGGCCTGGGCGCCGGTTTCGCCGGCCTACGCAGCCACGAGGGCACGCTGCGCTTCGCCCCCACCCTGCCCGCCGGCTGGCGCGGCTACGGCTTCGGCCTGCGCTGGCGCGGCCGCCGCCTGCGCCTGCGGGTCGAGCGCGACGGGGTCGAATACCGCCTGCTCGACGGCGAGCCGCTGAGCATCGAGCACCAGGGCAGGCGCCTGGAACTGCGCGTCGAGCAGCCGCAGCGCGCCGAGCTGGCCGCGCCCGGCGGCCCGGTGCGGCAGGCCTTCCCGCGCCCCGCGCAGGCGTTGATCTTCGATCTCGACGGCGTCCTCACCGACACCGCCCAGACCCATTACCGGGCCTGGAAGCGCATGGCCGACGAGGAAGGCCTGCCGTTCGACCAGCACGTCAACGAACAACTCAAGGGCGTCGACCGGATGGCGTCGCTGGAAATCATCCTGCGCCATGCCGGGCGGGTGCTCGGCGCCGAGGCCAAGCGCGCGCTGGCCGAGCGCAAGAACGCCTACTACGTCGAAGCGATCGCCTCGGTGACCCCGGCCGACCTGTTCCCCGGCGTCGCCGCGCTGCTGCAACGGGCGCGCGCGCGCGGGCTCAAGCTCGGCCTGGCTTCGGCCAGCCGCAACGCCGCCGCGCTGCTGGAACGGCTCGGCATCGCCCAGCGCTTCGATTACGTCGCCGACTCGGCGCGGATCGCCCGCGCCAAGCCCGAGCCCGACATCTTCCTCGACGTCGCCGCCGCGCTCGGCGTGGCGCCGGCGCAATGCATCGGCATCGAGGATGCCGCCGCCGGCGTGGTCGCGATCAAGCGCGCCGGCATGGCCGCGGTCGGCATCGGCGACCCGGCCAGCCTGACCGACGCCGACGCCTGTCTCGGCGAGATCGCCGCCTTCGACCTGGACGCCTTCGTTTCGCCCTGACCGCGCGCGGCACGCACCGCCGCGGCAGATCCGACCGCCAACCGCAATCCGAGCAAGAGAACTTTCAGATGAGTGGGGAGAACACCATGCAACGCGCATCGTCCAAGCAAGCTCGCCTGATCCGTTACGCCCTGTCCGCGGCGATCGCCGCCGCCCTGGCGCCGGGCGCCGTCCTGGCCCAGGAGCCGGCCGCGCCGGCGCCCACCGCGCAGGAACCCGCGCCGGCGGCGCCCGCCGCAGCGTCCGACAGCAAGGAAGCGGCCACCACCCTCGACGCGATCGTGGTCAGCGGCACCGCGCGCTTCAAGGGCCTGCGCAAGCGCGACGCCAGCTTCTCGATCACCACCGCCTCGCTGGAGCAGATCCAGGAAGCGGTGCCGCTGAGCACCGCCGACGCGCTCAAGGTCGTGCCCGGCGTGTGGGCCGAATCGGCCGGCGGCAGCACCGGCGCCAACATCTTCGTCCGCGGCATGCCTTCGGAAGGCGATGCCCCGTTCGTGACCGTGCAGATGGACGGCGCGCCGCTGTACCCGCCGCCGACCCTGTCGTTCCTGGAGAACTCGACCCTGTTCCGGATGGACGACACGGTCGAACGGATGGAAGTGCTGCGCGGCGGCCCGAGCCCGATCTTCTCCAACGGCCAGCCCGGCGCGACGGTCAACTTCATCCAGAAGAAGGGCGGCGAAGAACCCGCCGGCAGCGTCCGCATCGGCCTGGGCAGCGACAACTTCCGCCGGGTCGACCTGTTCAACAGCGGCAAGCTCGGCGAAGGCTGGTACTACAGCGTCGGCGGCTTCTACCGGGTCACCGACGGCGTGCGCGACACCCAGTTCCCGGCCGACAAGGGCGGCCAGCTCAGCGCCACCCTGACCCACAGCTGGGACAGCGGCGAGGTCACCGTCTACGCCCGCCACACCGACGACAAGAACGCCTTCTTCACCCCGATCCCGCTGTTGTCGCGCAACAACGGCAGCAGCCTGTCGAGCTTCCCCGGCCTGGACGCGCAGACCGGCACCCTGCTCGGCAACGACTTCCGCCACGTCGAGATCCCGACCGGCCGCGGCACCAGCATCCGCCGCGACCTGGCCGAAGGCCGCGGCATCAACCTCGACGTGTTCGGCGCCTCGATGGACTTCTACGCCGGCGACTGGACCATCAGCGACCGGGTCAACTACGTCAGCGGCAGCGCCCCGACCAACGGCCTGTTCACCGGCGCCAGCCCCAAGCGCATGGCCGACTACATCGCCGGCTTCAACAGCGCCGGCACCGCCACCTACGTCAACGGCGGCGGCGCGGTCGACCCCAACCAGCAGGTGCTGACCGCCGGCTTCTGGGTGGTCGACAAGGAACTCGAATCCTTCACCAACGACCTGCGCTTCAGCCGCGACCTGTTCGAGGGCAACACCTTCACCGCCGGCGTCTACTACGCGCGCTACTCGTCCAAGGACACCTGGTACCTCGGCAACAACATGCTGCTGACCGCGCAGAACAACGCGCGCCGGATCAACCTGACCCTGGCCGACGGCCGCCAGGTCACCCGCGACGGTTTCGTCGGCACCTCGTTCTTCTCCCTGCGCGGCGACTACGACGGCCAGAACACCGCGGTGTTCCTCGCCGACGAATGGCAGATCAACGACCGCCTGCGTCTGGACGGCGGCGTGCGCTACGAGTGGCAGCAGGTCGACGGCACCGTGCACGACGTGGCCACGGTCGACCTGGACGGCAACCCGAACACCCTCTACGACAACGCCACCTCGATCTCGCTGCCGAGCAGCCGCCGGATCGACCAGGACGACCACCACTTCTCCTGGACCCTGGGCCTGAACTACAAGCTCAACGACACCAGCAGCGTGTTCGCCCGCGCCAACTCGGGCTACAAGCTGCCGGCGTTCGACAACCTGCGCGACGGCAACACCAAGATCCAGGAAATCGACCAGTACGAGCTCGGCTTCAAGTCCGGCAACAACGTCTACGACCTGTACCTGACCGCGTTCTACAACAAGTTCACCAACTCGCCGTTCCAGGCCTTCCTCGACGACGGCACCAACTTCACCACCGTCGGCGACTCGCGCGCCTACGGCGTGGAAGTGGAAGGCGCGGTGCGGCCGATCGGCGGCCTGGAGCTGGCCCTGACCGGGATCTGGCTGGACGCGCAGTACGAGAACTACCGCGAGTTCACCGGCAACCAGGTGATGCGCCAGCCCAAGCAGCAGTTCCGCTTCACCCCCAGCTATTTCTGGAACCTGCCGTTCGGCGACCTGAAGATCTTCGCCACCTACTCGCACATCGGCGACCGCTACGCCGACCTGGCCAACACCCAGAAGCTGCCGTCCTACGACACCCTGGACGTGGGCGCCAACCTGCACGTCGGCGAGAACTGGGAGTTCGCCTTCACCGGCAGCAACGTCACCAACGAGCTGGGCCTGACCGAAGGCAACGTGCGCGTGCCCGGCGCGGCCACCGGCGGCGTGTTCATGGGCCGTCCGCTGGCCGGGCGTTCCTACCTGTTCTCGGCCGCCTACCGCTGGTGATCCGGCGTCCGCGCCGCCGCTCGGCGGCGCGGCGCTAGCGGGGCCGCCGCGCGCGGCCCCGGCCCCCGGCTTACCTCACCGTTCGCGACGGCCGGCGCTCGTGGCTGCCGCCCTCCCCCTCTCTCCGGCGTCCGCACTTGGCAAGCCGCCGCGAACGGTCTTTTATTAGCTCGCTCCGGCCCCGCGCCGGAGCGCTCACCGGAGCCACGCCCGCATGAACCGAGGCCGCATGATCCTGGCGATGATCCTCACCTACATGGTGTTCGGGATCCTGCTCAACAGCGTCGGCACGGTGATCCTGCAGTCGATCCAGGGCTTCGGCATCGACAAGGGCCAGGCCAGCATCCTGGAAGCGTTCAAGGACCTGCCGATCGCGATCGTGTCGTTCCTGACCGCGGCGCTGATGCCGCGGCTGGGCTACCGCCGGGCGATGATGCTCGGCCTGGCCCTGGTCGGCGCGGCCTGCGCGCTGATGCCGCTGCTGGCCTCGTTCTGGATGACCAAGCTGCTGTTCGCCGCGACCGGCATGGCCTTCGCCCTGGTCAAGGTCTCGGTGTATTCCTCGATCGGCCTGCTGACCGAGGGCAAGCAACAGCACGCCAGCCTGACCAGCACCATCGAGGGCTGGTTCATGGTCGGCGTGCTCGCCGGCTACTGGATCTTCGCCTGGTTCATCGATCCGCAATCGCCCGGCGATCCGGTCTGGCTGCGGGTGTACTGGCTGCTGGCGGCGGTATGCGCGGCGATCGTGCTGCTGCTGGCCGGCTCGCACCTGGACGAACGCGCCGCGCGCGACGGCCATGCCGCCGGCGACTCCTTCCTCGACATGTTCCGCCTGGTCGCCCAGCCGCTGGTCGCGGTGTTCCTGGCTTCGGCCTTCCTGTACGTGCTGATCGAGCAGAGCGTCGGCACCTGGCTGCCGACCTTCAACCGCGAAATCCTGCACCTGCCGACCACGATGAGCGTGCAGGCGGCGAGCATCTTCGCCGTGTCGCTGGCGCTGGGCCGGCTCGGCGCCGGCCTGGCCCTGCGCCGGGTGCCCTGGCACTGGCTGCTGATGACCTGCGTGGCGGCGATGGCGGCGCTGGTGGTGGTGGCCCTGCCGCTGGCCGGCGACGCGCGGCCGAACCCGGCCATGACCTGGGCGCACGCGCCGCTGGCGGCCTATGTGTTCCCGCTGATCGGCCTGTTCATGGCGCCGATTTATCCGGCGATCAACTCGGTGGTGCTGAGTTCACTGCCGAAGTCGCGGCATGCGGCGATGACCGGCCTGATCGTGGTGTTCTCCGCCCTCGGCGGCACCACCGGCTCGTTCATCACCGGACAATTGTTCGCCCGCATCGGCGGCGGCACCGCGTTCTACTTGTCGCTGCTGCCGATGGCGCTGCTGCTGTTGGCGATCGCCTTGCTCAAGCGGCAGAGCGGGCGCGCCGAAGCCGCGGTCGCGGCGGCGGCTTGAACGACGGCCGCCTCTGCGGCGCGGCCGACCGCCCCTTGTTCGTCATGCCCGCGAAGGCGGGCATCCAGAGGCTTCAGAGTCATGCTGCGGTGAAGCGCTCAGAGGCTTCAAAGTCCTCTCGCGATGCAGCCCTGGATCCCCGCGTTCGCGGGGATGACGGCAGGTGGGTTTCGCCGCGGGCTGCCAAGCCGTCGTGCCCGCGATGGCGGGCCTCGGCTCCAGCCGGATCGGGCTTACTCTTCCAGCAGCACGTAGTCGCCCTTCGTGCCCCAGCGCTTGCCGACCCGCGCGCACAGCTTGCCGTCGCAACGGGTCAAGGCGCCCGTGCGCGAGGCTTCCAGGATGTCGGCGCCGAACTTGGCGCGTTCGATCTCGCGCATGGATTTGCGGGCGAAATAGACGCTGGCGCCGACCGCCAGCACCGAACCGACCAGCAGCGCGACCACGCCCTTGTACAGCAGGTGCTGCTGCGAGCGCAGCAGCGACTTGCGCTGTTCTTCCAGCGCCTGCGCCGCGCGCTGGGCGGTCTCCGCGCTTTCGCGCAACTGCGCGCCGATCGGGGCGAAGGTCTGTTCGGCGCCGCGGCCGATGGCTTCCTGGGTCTGGGCGCGCACGGCCTGGGCGATCTGCTGCCCCAGCAATTCGGCGCCGGCGCCCATGCCTTGCGCGGTGCGTTGCAACTCGTCGGCGCTGCGGTCGACGTGCTGGACCGCACGTTCGCTTTGTTCCTGCAGATGCTGGGCGAAAATCGCCAGGTCGGCGGCGAGGCGTTTCAGGTCTTGCGCGTCCTGCACGAGGATCTCCGTAAGCGTGCTTTTGAAAACATGATCTTGAAAACGTGCTTCTGAAAAACGTGCCTTTGAAAAGCTCGCTCTTCAAAAACGTGATGTTGAAAAACGTGATGTTGAGAAACGTGTCGGCGAAAACGCGATCTTAAAACGTTTGCTTGAGAACGTGCCGACTGAAGAATCGTGTCGAAGAACCCGTCCCCTACGGCCCCGGCAAGCGCGGCGCGGGCGGCGCCGGAGACTGCGCGGCTTGCTGGGTCGGCGCGGGCGCCGGCTGGACCTCCGGCGCCGGCGCCCGTTCGGCGCTACGGGCCTGGGCGTTCTGATCCTGCTGGCGCTGCTGCTCCTGTTGCTGCCGATACTGCTCGCGGCCGCCCTGCAGCCAGGCCTGGCCGGATTCGGACTGGGCGTAATCCTGGGTCGCAGCGCGGAAGCCGGCATTGTCGCGGTTGCGCGCGGCTTCGACCATCCGCTCGAAGCTGCGCTCGACCTCGTCGCCGCCCTGCGCGCGAGCGCCCGGAGCCTGGCCGCCTTGCACTTGAATGGGCTGGCCGGCGTCCAGCGCGCCCAGCCGCACCGGCGCGGCGCCGATCGGCACTCCGCGACGCTCGAAACGCACGTCCAGCTCGGGATCGATCGGTTCCTTGCGGTAAGGATCGGCCACCGAACCGTCCTTGTGCTGCTGCTTGCTCGCGACCAGGTCGACCCGGTCGCGTTCGCCGTCGCGGAAGTCGCGGGTGGTGTAGAAGAACTGGTGCTTGTCCGAACGATGGACGACGTTGAACGAGGGGTCGTCCGGCTCGACCCGCTTGGCCAGCAACGGCCGGTCGCTGAGGCTGTTGAGGTAGTCGGTCATCAGGTTGCCGCTGCGGATCGACAGGCCGTTGAGCTCGTAGCTGCCGCCGATGTTGCTGTGCGCGCCGCCGACGGTGACGTTGAGGAAGCGCGATTCCTCGGTGAAGCCGGGCCGCAGCAGGCTGGTCGACTTGAACTGGTCGCGGCGCTCGTCCTCGGCGGTGATCTGGAAGCCGGACACCACCGACGGCGGCAGGCGCCGATCGTGCAGGCGCGGCTCGCCGGTGCCGACCGGATCGAACAGCCCTACCGCCTGCGCCACCTGGCCCGGCGGCACCAGCGGCGGCTTGGTGTATTCGACGCCGACGATGTTGCCGTCGCCGTCCTGACGGTACTTGGCGCCGCTCGGATCCTGGATGCCGCGCTCGTGGACCAGGCGCGCGAACGCCGCTTCCTGCTCGGCGCCGCGGCTGAAACCGATCCCGGCGACGCTGATCCGCGCCTGCGGGTCTTCGCGCAGCCATTGCTTGGACTGCTCGGCGAACTGGCGGTACATCTGCTCCACGCGCGGCTCGAAGGTATGGCCGGTGGCCATGTCGCGGGTGCTCTTGAACCAGCCGTCCTGGGTGCCGGGGCCCTCGACATAGCCGTAGCCGACGTTGCGGTGCAGGCCGGCTTCGAGCTGCTGGACCACGTTGGCGACGTTGGTGTGGTTCTTGGGGTCGTCCTTGTACATGCTGTTGCCGGTGCCGTCGAACGCGGCCACGAACAAACGCGCATGCGGGTCTTTCGAATCCAGCAGCAACGGCGACTGCAGCCGCGCCAGTTCGGCGCTGGCCTCGCGGTAACTGTCCAGGTCGTGCCGGTCGGCGGGATAGGTCTTGACCCCGTCCGGATGCTTTCCACCGCCCATCGCAAACTCTCCTTAGTTCTGCGGCCCGCGAGGGCGGTCAGTAGCTGCGGCTGAACACCTTGATCAGGTCGGCGCGGTAGTCGCTGTGCGGATTGGCCGGGTCCTGCGGCCGCCTCAGCGGAATGAAGCAACGGCTGTAGACGTTGATGGTGCGATCGTCGACTTCCAGGATGATCTCCGGCTCGCCGATGCTGGCGCCGTCGGCGATGTCCTCGCGGGGCACCTCATGCCGGACCAGTTGGTCGCCGAAGATCTCGGCGATGTCGATCCGCGCCTGCAGTTCGGTCTTGTCCTTGGCCCGCCAACGCACCTCGGCCGGGCCGGGGAAGTTGCGGATGTCCAGGTGCCCGCCCTTCATCCGCTCGCGCAGGTCGGCGCCGTAGGACGCGGCCGAGGGGCTCAGCGCCTCGGGCTCGGGCCGGCCGTGCGGGAAGCCGTTGTAGAGGATCTGGCAGCCCCAGGTGTCGAAGCAGTAGGCGCCGAAGCGATGGCGCTGGAAGCGCAACGGCCATTCGCTCGAGGAACCGGCGGCCGAAGAACCGGCGGCGGCCGAAGCGGCGGAGCTGGAGGCGGCGGAACTGGACATGGCGGTTTGACATCCTGTGGCGGCGAATAGGACCAGCGCCAAGGCCACGGCTCGGGCGGCGCGGCGCGTCGGCGCGGCGGGCGCGGTACGGCGGCGACAGCGGCCGGTCGCGGGCAGACGATCCATCGGGTCCCTCCTGGAAGCTGAACGTTATCACTCCCCGCCCCGACCCGCCCACTGTACGGATCGGCGGCGGGGCGTATCGACACACGCGAGCCGCCAGCGCCGAGCGCGCCTCGGGCCACGCGTTGCGCAGCAGCAAGAACCGGGCCGTGTCGAGAAAAAAACGGACCGGCTTCGCGGCCGATTCCGCGGCAACCGTTGCAGATTCCGACATTGGCGGCCGCGACCGCGCCAGACAGTGCGCGCCGCCGCGATTTCACCGCGTGGCGCCGTGCCACATACGCCAACGTCTGTTGGAACGGCCGTTTGAAAGCAACGCTCAAACCGCCGCTCCAAACCGGGCTTGAAACCCGCGTCTGAAAGTACCGTCTCAAGCTGCCGCTTCAAGCTGCCGTCTCAAGCCGTCCTTCGATGCCGAACCAAGTGCGCGTCCGACCGACTGCCGCGTCGCGCCCCGCCCACGAGCGCCGATGAACACTCGCCCGCTGCTGCCCGGCAACACCAAGGCCCGCCTGCTCGAGGCGGCCGAGGCCTTGTTCATCGAGCACGGCTACGAAGCCATGTCGCTGCGCCAGATCACCGGCCGCGCGGTGACCAACCTGGCCGCGGTCAACTACCACTTCGGCAGCAAGGAGGCGCTGATCCAGGAACTGCTGCAGGAGCGTTTCGACCGGCTCAACCAGGAACGCCTGCGCCTGCTCGACGTGTGCGAGCAACGCTACGGCACCGAGGCCATGGACGCCGCCGCGGTGCTCAGCGCGCTGTTCGTGCCGGCGCTGCGCATGGGCCGCAACCGCGCCAACGGCCCGGCCTTCGTGCGCCTGCTCGGCCGCGTCTACAGCGATCCCTCGCCGTTCATCCGCGACTATCTGCGCGAACACTACCAGCCGATCTTCGGCCGCTTCTTCGGCGCGTTCGCCCGCGCCCTGCCCTATCTGTCGCGCAACGAATTGGGCATGCGCCTGCACCTGTGCCTGAAGGCGCTGGCCGGGGTGCTGGCCGGCGAGAACATGGACGAGCTGATCGCCGCGCTGTGCATGGGCGAGGAAGTCAGCGACTCGCTGGTGCTGGCGCGCTTGATCACCTTCATTTCGCCGACCCTGACCGAACCGTTCGGCAACGCCGAACAGATCGGCAAGGTCGAGCGCGTGGTGCTGCTCGCCGACGCCGCGGCCCAGGCCGCCGATGCGCAGGCGGCAGCGCGCAAGCCTTCGGGAATCCTGCCGCCGTGGGCGGTCGAGGTGGTGGAGACATGACCCCCCCGGGCCGCGCTCCGCCCTCGCCGCCGCGGCGATAGCGACCAACGAATCGCGCCGGCCCAGGACCGGCGCCGTGCGGACCACCGGGCGATGCCACGCGGGCATCGCGACGCTCCCGGCGCTCCGCCCCAGCCTCCGCCGCATGCGTCGCGGCGCGGCCGTCCTGACCCGTCGCGGCACAGCGGCCGCGGCGCAACGGTGCATTGCACCTCACCTTTCCAGCCTGTTTGGAGACTAGACCATGTCCGCAATCCGAACTTTCGCGTGGGTTTCCCTGATCGCTGTCGGTGCGTTCGCGGCAAGTGCGGCGTCGGCGGCTTCGCTGACCCCGGTCAACAGCGGCTTCAGCGCCAGCGGCCCGACCAACCTCACCGGTCCCGGCGGCGTCGGCGGGCCGTGCACGTCGACCTTCTACGGCAGCATCGACGCTTTCGGCAACGGCACCATCAACGGGCCGGCCTCGACCTTCGTCGGCAGCTCGCTGATCTGCAGCGTGATCAAGGGCCAGAACACCTGGCAGTTGGTGCCGACCTCGCCGACCACCGGCGAGCTGCGCAACGTGCGCGTGGTCGCGCTGGGCCTGATCGCCTGCCAGGGCACGGTGCGCGGCACCCTGGTCGGCGGCGTGTTCACCTTCGACACCGTCCTGCCGGGCAATTGCCGGGTCAGCGGCACCCTGACCACGTGGCCCACCGTGGGCATCGCCTGGCCGTAAGCCTGCGCGGTTGCGCAAGGCTCCGGACCTTGCGCAGCCGCTCGCCGCCGCCGGCCGCGATCCAGGGGAACGCAGGCCGCGCGTCCGTCGCCCACCCACCGCTCACCCATTGCCAGGCCATCCAGCGCAGGCCGGCCGATCGCGAACGCCGCCGCGCGCCATTCCACGAGGGGGATATCCGATGCCGTCGAGTCATCCACGTTCGCCCACCGCGCCGCGGCGCCGCGCCTTGCTGCTGGCCCTGCTGTCCGGCCTGGCGGCGCAGGCCGTTGCTCAGCAGTCCGTTGCTCAGCAAGCCGCCGCCCAGGACGGCGCATCGGCGGCCGCGGCCGCCGATGCGACCACGCTGGACGCGGTCATCGTCACCGCGCAAAAGCGCGCCGAACGCATCCAGGACGTGCCGATCGCGCTGTCGGTGTTCAGCGCCCAATCCCTGGACGAACTCAAGATCGAAGGCGGCGCCGAGCTGTTGCGGGCGACCCCGAACGTGAACTTCTCCAAGAGCAATTTCGCCAGCTACAACTTCTCGATCCGCGGCGTCGGCACCAAGGCCTTGTCGGTGACCACCGACCCCGGCGTGGCGGTGAGCTTCAACAGCACCCCGCTGATCCGCAATCGCCTGTTCGAGCAGGAGTACTTCGACGTCGACCGGATCGAGGTGCTGCGCGGCCCGCAAGGCACCTTGTACGGCCGCAACGCCACCGGCGGCGTGGTCAACATGATTCCCAACCTGCCCAGCCTCGACGGCTTCGAGGCCAATCTCAAGGGCGAGGTCGGCAACTACGACAGCCGCCGCGTCGCCGGCATGCTCAACCTGCCGGCCGGCGACAGCCTGGCGTTCCGCCTGGCCGGCGCCTGGACCCGCCGCGACGGCTACGACTACAACACCGTCACCCGCCGCGACGTCAACGACCGCGACCTGTGGTCGGCGCGCGGCTCGGTACTATGGACGCCGAACGAGCGGGTGCGCGCCAGCCTGGTCTGGGAGCATTTCGAAGAAGACGACCGCCGCTCGCGCACCGGCAAGCAGCTGTGCCACCGCGATCCCGGCCCGGAACGGGTCGGCGCGAGCGCGACCGACGCGCCGTTCTACCGCGAATACCTGAGCCAGGCCTGCCTGCCCGGCTCGCTCTACGACGACGACGCCTTCGGCACGCCCAACGGCGCCAGCCTGCCGCAGATGCTGGTCGCGCCGGGCTTCGTCAAGCTCGGCTGGCTGCCGGATTTCAGCGATTTCGTTTACGCGCTGCGCGGCGGCGTGACCGCGCCGATCGATCCGTTCGGCAACGCGCGCCAGTCGCGCGACCTGCGCGAGATCGCGACCAGCTACGACCCGCGCTTCAAGGCCGAGAACGACGTGGTCCAGCTCAATTTCGATTTCGACCTCGGCAACGGCCTGAGCCTGGTCTCGCAAAGCGCGTACTCCAAGGACGACTACTACTCGACCCAGGATTACGGCCGCTTCGCTTCGGTGCCGATCTTCAGCGATTCCGACGGCGCGGTCGACGACGAGGGCAATCCGGCCTTCGCGCTGACCCCGGGCGGCGTCTACACCGACCCGCAGCTCGGCCCCTCGACCGGCTATCTGGCGGTCGACCTGAGCCGCGCGCGCAGCAAGCAGTGGTCGCAGGAGCTGCGCCTGCAGTCGGACTTCGACGGCCGCTTCAATTTCAACGTCGGCGCCAACTACCTGGACTTCGAGATCGACGAGGACTACTACGTCTTCAACAACATCTTCTCCCTGCTCGCCCAAGGCTTCTACAACCAGGACGCGCTGCGCGGCATCGCCGGCTACCCGCCGCTGGACTGCCCGCAGAATCTAGACCCGAGCCTGCCGTTCTACCTGCAGTGCGTGTACATCGACCCGAACCCGATCGACCGCATCGACGGCAAGGGCCACAACTATTTCCGCAGCCGCAACATCGCCCGCACCCGCTCCTGGGCGGTGTTCGGCGAGGGCTATTGGCAGCTGTCGGACACGGTCAAGCTGACCGCCGGCCTGCGCTACACCGACGACACCAAGATCACCACGCCGGTGCCGAGCCAGCTGCTGCTGGCGCCGGGACTGCGCGGCGGCGGCCTGGTCAACAGCGGCTACCCGACCCTGCCCGACGTGCGCCAGAGCTGGGGCAAGTTCACCGGCCGCCTGGTGCTGGACTGGAAACCGGACCTGGCCTACACCGACGACACCCTGGTCTACGCCTCGCTGGCGCGCGGCTACAAGGCCGGCGGCACCAATTCGCCGGGCATCGGCGCCGACCCGGAATTCCTCGGCTTCATCCCGCGCGACGCCACCTTCGCCCCGGAGTACGTCAACGCCTTCGAGATCGGCACCAAGAACAGCTTCGCCGGCGGCAAGCTGCAGTTCAACGCCTCGGCGTTCTATTACGACTACCGCGATTACCAGGTCTCGCAGATCGTCGACCGCAGCGCGTTCAACGAGAACTTCGACGCGACCTCCTACGGCCTGGAGCTGGAACTGGCCTGGAAGCCGACCGACCGGCTGCGCCTGGACGCGAACCTGGGCTGGCTCAAGACCCGCATCGCCGACGGCGAGCGCTCGATCGACGTGATGAACCGCACCCAGGGCGACCCGGACTGGGTGGTGGTGCGGCCGTGGCTGCAGCAGGCATCCAACTGCGTCGCGCCCAAGGACTACGTCGAGCGCATCCTCGCCGTGGCCGGCGACTACAACATCGCCCCGACCATCCTCAACAACTTCTGCAGCCCCAAGTTCTTCCTCGGCGGCGACCTGTTGCCGGGCGGGTTCTACGAATCGCTATTGGGCTTCAGCTACGACCCGCGCACGGACGGCCCCAACGGCGGCCAGGGCTTCTACGCCGACCTCGGCGGCAACGAGTTGCCGAACGCGCCGCGGCTGACCTTCAACCTGGGCGCGCAATACACCTTCCTGCTCGGCGACAGCTGGGACCTGACCGTGCGCGGCGATTACTACCGGCAGAGCAAGAGCTATGCGCGGGTCTACAACACGGTCAACGACCGGCTGCGCTCGTGGAGCAACGCCAATTTCTCCCTGACCCTGAACCGCCCGCAGTCGGACCTGAGCGTGCAGTTGTACGTCAAGAACGCGTTCGACAAGACCCCGATCACCGACGCCTTCGTCAACAGCGACGACAGCGGCCTGACCACCAACGTGTTCACCCTCGACCCGCGCATCGTCGGGCTGAGCGTGCGCAAGGGGTTCTACTGAGCGGCGGTTCCGGGGGCGCATCGAATCGGTTTCGCGGCCTGCGCCGTGCCCGTCTCCCCTCTCCTGCGGGCACGGCGCGGGTCGTTTTCCCGGGCAAGGGTAGGAGCGGCGCAAGCCGCGACCGCGCAACCTGCGGATCGCGACGCGGCGACATGCACGCCCGCGGTCGCGGCTCGCGCCGCTCCTACCCCAAACCGCCCAATCCCCAATCCCCAATCCCTAATCCCGCGCCAAAGCCGCCTCACTGCCCGGATCGAAGAAATGCATGCGCTCGGCCTCGTACGCCAGGTGCAGTTCGTCGCCGACCTTGGGCAGGTCGTAGGGCGGCAGGCGCACGACCAGTTCGTCGCCGCCGCAGCGCAGGTTGAGGAAGGCTTCGTTGCCGACCGGCTCGACCACTTCGACCCGGGTCGCCAGCGTGTCCGCGCCGGCCGCGGCCGGACGCAGGTGTTCGGGACGCAGGCCGACGATCAGCTCGCGCCCGAGATAGCCGCGCACGGCCTCGGCCGCCTTACCCGCCGGGCGCAGCGGCAGTTCGACGCCGTCGGCGACGCGCAGGACCAGGCCGTCGCCGCGCTCGCCGACCACGCCGCTCAGGGTGTTCATCTTCGGGCTGCCGAGGAAGGTGGCCACGAACAGGTTCACCGGGCGCTCGTACAGCGCCATCGGCGTGTCGATCTGCTGCACGTGGCCCTGCTTCATCACCACGATCCGATGGCCCAGGGTCATCGCTTCGATCTGATCGTGGGTGACGTAGATCATGGTCGTGCCGAGCTGGCGGTGCAGGCGCGCGATCTCGACCCGCATGCCCATGCGCAGCTTGGCGTCGAGGTTGGACAACGGCTCGTCGAGCAGGAACACCTGCGGCTGCCGCACCAGGGCCCGGCCCAGCGCGACGCGCTGGCGCTGGCCGCCGGACAGCGCCGCCGGCTTGCGCTGCAGCAGCGGCTCCAGCTCCAGCATCGCCGCGGCCGCGCCGACCCGCTCGGCGATCTCGGCCTTGCCGGCGCCGCGCAGCTTGAGCCCGAAGCCGAGGTTCTCGGCCACGCTCATATGCGGATACAGCGCGTAGCTCTGGAACACCATGGCGATGTCGCGGTCCTTCGGCGGCACATCGTTGACCCGGCGCTCGCCGATGCGCAGTTCGCCCTCGCTGATCGTTTCCAGGCCGGCGACCATGCGCAGCAGGGTCGACTTGCCGCAGCCCGAGGGCCCGACCAGCACCAGCAGCTCGCCGTCCTCGATCTGGAAACTGGCATCGGCCACGCCGACATAACCGTTCGGATAAACCTTGCGCAGACGATCCAGGGTGACCTTGGCCATGAACTCTCCGACGAAAACGAGCGCGGCGGTGCATTCGGCGCCGCCCTCGGCTATTCTGCCATGTAACCGTTTACATGCACGCCCTTCCGGTGTGCCGCGACACGGAACCGCCTCTTGCCCGAGCCTCGCTGCCGCCGCCTCCACCGTACCCTCGCGCAGGGTGGGCCGTGAACCCGGCGCCCGTCCCTGTCCGCGCATCGTCGGCGGCCGGGCCGCGGCGACGCGCACGCGTCCGCGACGGCCGGCACCGTGGCCGCGATCGGGTCGCCTGCGCCCACCGTCGCGCACGAGTGTGCCGGCAAGAATGCGCCATCCGCGCCGCCATCGCGCGCATCGCGACACGCGGCATCGCCGCGTCCGGCCGCTATGTCGCCGGACGCCCCCGCGGCGATATGCTTGACCCCGCCTCGGCGTCCGCGCGCGCATCGGCTCGAAAGCCGGCCGCGATCGCCCGAGTTTCCCCCTTCCCCCTTTGGTCCGCGCGTTCCATGCACGACACCCTGCTGTTGTTCGGCGCCACCGGCGATCTCTCCCAGCGTTACCTGTTTCCGTCCCTGGTCCATCTGTGGCGCGACCGCCTGTTGCCGCCGGGCTTCCGCATCGTCGCGGTCGGCCGGCAGGAACTGAGCGACGAAGAATTCCGCGCCTGGCTGCGCGAGCGCATGGCGGCCGAGGCCGCCGACGACGCCGGCGTGGTCGAAGACCTGCTGGCGCGGATCGCCTATGTCTCGGTCGACCTGCGCGACGAGACCGCGATCGCGCAGGCGCTGTCGGCCTACGCCGACCGCCCCAGCGTCAGCTACCTGGCCACCCCGCCGGACCTGTTCGTGCCCTGCGCCCAGGGCCTGAAGGCCGCCGGCCTGCTCGACGGCGAATCGCGCCTGGTCCTGGAAAAACCGATCGGCCGCGACCTAGCCTCGGCGCGCGCGATCAACGCCGCACTCAAGGCCTGCCTGGACGAAACCCGGATCTTCCGCATCGACCATTACCTGGGCAAGGCGGCGGTGCAGAACCTGCTCGCCCTGCGCTTCGGCAACACCTTGCTGGAAGCGGTGTGGCAGCACCGCTGGATCGAGTCGGTCGACATCCTGGTCGGCGAGACCGCCGGCGTCGACGGCCGCGAAGGCTATTACGCCGACTACGGCGCGCTGCGCGACATGGTCCAGAACCACATGCTGCAACTGCTGGCGCTGATCGCGATGGAGCCGCCGTCGGCGCTGGACGCCGACAGCATCCGCGACGAGAAGCGCAAGGTGCTGCGCGCGCTGCGGCCGATGAGCGAGGCCGACGTGGCCGAGCACACCGTGCGCGGCCGCTACGGCGCCGGCGTGGTCGAAGGCCGCGCGGTCAAGGGCTTCGTCCACGACCAGCCGGTGGAAACCTTCGTCGCGGTGCAGACCTGGATCGACAACTGGCGCTGGGCCGGGGTGCCGTTCCGGCTGGTCACCGGCAAGCGCCTGGCCGAACGCGCGACCGAAGTGGTGGTCTCGTTCCGCCCGGTCGCGCACTGGCTGTTCGACCGGCCCAAGCGCGGCCGCGAACGTCCCAACCACCTGCGCATGCGCCTGCAGCCGGACGAGACCATCGAGCTCGGCCTGATGGGCAGCCTGGCCGCGCCGGAATGGGGCGCGCTGGAACTGCGGCCGATGTCGCTGGACTTGTCGATGTCGTCCTCGCCGCAGCGGCGCATCGCCTACGAGCGGCTGCTGGTCGACGCGCTGCGCGGCAACCAGACCCTGTTCGTGCGCGACGACGAAATCGAAGCGGCCTGGCAGTGGATCGACAGCATCGAACAGGCCTGGAGCCGCAACCGCCAGCCGGTGCTGGAGTACCCTGCCGGCTCCTGGGGCCCGGCCGAAGCCGAGGCTTTCCTGCCGCCGCTGAACGGCCAACGCGGAGGCCGCGCATGAGCGGCGCCCTGCTCGCGGACATCGGCGGCACCAACGCCCGCTTCGCCCTGTCGAAGACCGACGGCGCGCGCCCGCAGTTGTGCGCGGACAGCGTGCAGGTTTTCGCCGTCGCCGACTTCCCCTCGCTGGCCGATGCGGCCCGCCACTACCTCGACCGCAGCGGCGCCACGCCCACCCATGGCGTGTTCGCGGTGGCCGGACGGGTCGACGGCGACGAGGCGCGGATCACCAATCACCCCTGGGTGATTTCGGCCGAACGCACCCGCCTGGCGCTGGGGCTGAGCCGGATCGACCTGGTCAACGATTTCGCCGCGCAGGCGATGGCGGTGTCGCTGCTGCAGCCGACCGATGTGGTGCCGATCGGCGGCGCGCGCTGGAACGGCTGGGACGACGAGCGCGACCGCACCTACGCCATCATCGGCCCCGGCACCGGCCTCGGCGTCGGCGGCCTGCTGCGCCGCGACGGCCGCTACTACCCGCTGCAGACCGAAGGCGGCCACGTCAGCTTCGCCCCGGGCACGCCGGAGGAGATCGAGGTGCTGCAGCGCCTGTCGGGCGAGTTCGGCCGGGTCTCCAACGAGCGCCTGATCAGCGGCAGCGGCCTGGTCAACCTGCACCGCGCGCTGAGCCAGATCGCCGGCGAAGACCCCGGCCCGCTGCAGCCGGCCGACATCACCGCGATGGCGCGCGAAGGCGACGCCCGCTGCCTGCGCGCGATCGACCTGTTCTGCGCGGTGTTCGGCGCCGCCGCCGGCGACCTGGTGCTGACCCTGGGCGCCTGGGACGGCGTGTTCCTGCCCGGCGGCCTGGTGCCCAAGCTGATGCCGTGGCTGGCCCATTCCGGCTTCCGCCAGCGCTTCGAGCACAAGGGCCGGTTCTCGCCGACCATGGCGCGGATCCCGACCCTGGCGGTGACCCACCCGCAGCCCGGTCTGCTCGGCGCCGCGGCGCTGGCGGCGCAGCGCGTGCCGGCGTAGGCTCCGTAGCGGGCCATCGCAGTCACCGTCGCGCCGTCACCGGCGCGCGACGACCGAGCGAACGGCCGGACCTTGCGTCCGGCCGTTCGTGCATCCGGGCCCCGGCCCGCTCGGCGGCGCCCGCGCAAACGCCGTTTTAAAGCGCGTCGTGCGAAGATCGGCGCATGCTCGAGGACTCCCTGCCCGTGCCGCACGACCCGGCCCAGACCGTGGCCGCGCCGTACCGTTGGCACGAACACCGCAGCATCGATCACTGGACCTGGGCCTGCGCGGTGGCGATCGCCGCCGAACTGCGGCGCGAACTGCAGCGCCGCTCGCGCGCGCGGCTGCTGCTGTCCGGCGGCACCACCCCGGCGCCGGTGTATCGCGCCCTGGCGCGCGCGCCGCTGGACTGGGCCCGGGTCGACGTGGCCCTGGTCGACGAGCGCTGGCTGCAGCCCGGCGATCCCGACAGCAACGCCTGGCTGGTGCGCCAGCACCTGCTGCGCGACAACGCCGCCGCGGCGCGCTTCGAATCCCTGACCCGGCCCGGCCAACGCATCGAAGAAGCGGTCGCCGCCGCCAATGCGCACGCGCTGCAGCCGGCCGGCGCGGTGGTGCTGGGCATGGGCGAAGACGGCCACACTGCCTCGCTGTTCCCCGGCATGGCCGGCCTGGAACGGGCCCTGGCCTCGCGCCAGGCCTATGTCGCGGTCGACGCCCAAGGCTGCCCCGGCGCGCGCGACTGGCCGCGCCGGATCAGCCTGACCCCGCGCGGCCTGGCCCAGGCGCAGGCGCGCTACCTGCTGATCCACGGCGCCGGCAAACGCGACGCGTTCCTGCAGGCGCTGGCCAGCGGCGACCTGCAGCGCTGGCCGGTGCTGATCGGCCTGCAAGGCCCGGCGCCGCTGGACGTGCACTGGTACCCCTGAGCGCGATCCTTCGTGCAGCGACGCACCGGTCTGGAGGCAACGCGGTCGCGGCTTACGCCGCTCCTACCAACGGCGATGCCACGCGACCCCGCTTGTGCAGGAGCGGGGTAAGCCGCGACAGGGAACGCGCAGAACCCCAACGTCGTCGCCAATGATCGACACCGAACACTGCCGCCAAGCCGTGGCAGCGGCGTCATCTG
The DNA here is from genome assembly GCF_019733395.1 of Lysobacter sp. BMK333-48F3. NCBI lineage: Bacteria > Pseudomonadati > Pseudomonadota > Gammaproteobacteria > Lysobacterales > Lysobacteraceae > Lysobacter > Lysobacter sp. BMK333-48F3. Next base: position 4,395,198 of record NZ_JAIHOO010000001.1, read on the forward strand.
CCGTACGATCCGCGTACACGCCTCAACGCAGCTCGACCACCACCTCCGCCGGCGCGCGCTCCAGCTTCAACTCGTCGCCGTTCCACACCGCGATCTTGCCGTCCACCCGGGTCGCGCCCGGAGCGCCGGCGTACGGCCACTTCAACACTACCCCGCCCGGCGGCAGTTCGAGCCCGGACGCCAGGCTCAGCCGCAGCTGTTTGCCGTCGCGGCGCAAGCGATAGCCCAACTCGCCGTAAGGCGTGCGCAGGCCCTCGACCGACACGCCCTCGCCCGCCAGCCATTCGCCGGGCACGCCGGCGCCGATCACCAGCGCGCGGTCGCGGTCGCGCGTGTATGCGAACAGGTCCAGCGCCGAGCGCACGTAATCCGATTCGACCCAGGCGTGCGGCAGATCGCCGACGAAGAACGGCGTGCGCGGCGTGCGCGAGACCACTTCCGCCCACTGGTTCCAGGCCCGCGGCTGCTGGTCCTTGAAGAAGAACGCCAGCGCCTCGTGCGCGCGCTCGCGCCAACCCAGGCGGACGAAGCTGCCGATGGTGCGCAACTCGTAGGGGGTGTAGTCCTTCCACTGCCGGCGGCCGTCGCGGCGTTCGACGAACTCCTTCCAGTAACGTTCGAAGGTGTTGTGCAGCAAGCGCTCCGGCAACAACCCCTGCTCGCCGCCCGGCGCCAGGGCGATGGTGGTCGAGGTCGCGTCGAAATCGCCGAGCTCGGCCGCGCCCGGCAGGTAGTCGATCTTGTGCGCCTGCGCCGCGGTTTCCAGCGAGCGGTACAGGTCGGCGCGGAACTCGTCGCGCGCCGCGGCGAAGGCGCGCGCCTGCTCGTCCTTGCCCAGCCACTGGGCGATGTCCGCCGCGTCCTTGTAGCCGCGCAAGGCCCAGAAATTGTCCCAGTACGAGTGCATCGGCTTGGCCGAATAGCCCTCGTGGCTGATCGAGGCCGGCATCATCCCGTAGAAGGCCGGGTTGCGCGCGCGGTTCGCCTCGGTGCGCTCGCTCAGGCGCAACTCGTCCATGTAGCGCACCGCGCCGGCCACGTGCGGCCACATCGCTTCGAGCAGGGCGCGGTCGCGGGTGTAGCGATAGATCTCGGCGACGGTGAAGATCAGTTCGCCGTGGCTGTCGTTCTCCGGCACCGGGTCGCTGCCGCGGTCGTCGACGCAGCACGGCACCTTGCCGTTGTCGAACTGGTACGGCGCGTACCAACGCAGGAATTCCTCGGCCACATCCTCGCGCCCCATGCGCAGCAGGCCTTCGCCGATCATCGCGCCGTCGCGCACCCAGGCGCGCGCGTAGGAACGCGTGCCCGGCTGCAGGCGCGGGCCGACCCGGCTGATCAGCATGTGCGCCAAGCCGGTGCGCAAGGTGTCGACCACGTGCTGCCCGGCCTTGGGCACACGCAGCCTGACCCGGTCCAGCTTGTCGCGCCACGCCGCCGCGGTGCGTTCCTGCCACTGCGCCGCCAACGCCGGATCGCGCACCGGCCAGAAGCCGTCGCCACGCCTGGGCATGACCAAGGCGACTTCGCGGGTTTCGCCCGGCGCCAGCCGCATCGGGTACAGCAGCACCGCCGAGCCCAGCCCGGTCGGGTCGGTGACCGCGTCCTGGTCCGGCCACGGCGCCGGCGAACGCAGCCGCTCGACCGCCTCGCCGCTGTGCAGCGCGGTGGCGAAGCCGGCCGACACCGGCGTCAGCGATTGCAGCGCCGGCCGGCCGTCCACCGTCAGCGTGCCCGCGGCCAGGTCGAGCTCGAGCGCGCCGATCGCGCCGACGCCGCCGGTGGTGCTGAGGAACTGGGTCGGCGGATTGACCTGCAAAGGCCGCACCGCCAGAGCCAGGGTGGCGTCGCGCGCCTGCGCGGCGTCGTTGCGCAGCCGGTAGCGGGCGACGATGCGCTGGCCATCGCCGGGTGCGCCGAGATCGCGGGGGTCGCTGGGATCGCTGGACTGGGGCGCGAACGCGACGATGTCCAGATGCAGTTCGTCGGCCTTCCACGACACCGCCGGTATCGGCAGATAGCCGTCCTGCAGGCTCTGGCCGAGCTCGGCATCGGCCCAGGTCAGCAGCCGGCCATGCGCCGAGGCGCCGGCGCCGCGATCGCTCAACAGGAACGGTTCGACGCTGAAGCCGCCCTTGTTCGGCTCGATCGCGCCGTCCTCGCCGATCAGGCTCTGCACCGCGCCGCCGTCGGTGCCGAACAGGGTCCAGTACGGTTGCTCGCCGCTGAAGCCGCGCGGATAGCTGCCGCGCGGCGCGCGCTGGGCCAGTTGCCTGACGTAATCGTTCGGCGTCGCCGCGAACGCCAGCGGCTGCACGCTGATCTCGGCCAGGCCGAAGCCCAGTCCGTTGCCGTGCAGCGGCAGCAGGCGCACATACCGCGCCTCGCTCTCCGGCAGCGGCAGCAGGTCGCTGCCGCCGTTGCCGCCGCTGACCGCATAGGCTTCGCGCCAGCGCCGGCCGTCGTCGGAGAGCTCGATCCGATAATCCGAGGCGAACTCGTCGTCGGCCCATCGCAGGGCCAGGCCGCCGAACTCGCGCACCCGGCCCAGGTCCAGGGTCAGCGCGGGATCGGGCGCGACCTGGAAACCGGCGCGCCAGGCGGTGGCCGGATCGCCGTCGGTCGCGAACGCGGCGCGGCTGCCGCTGGCGCTGGAGGTCGCCGCTACGCGCCCGGTCAAAGGCGCGCCGTCGTCCTTGGCCAGAGCCTGGAAGCGCAGTTCGTCGAAGCACACCGAGCCCTTGCCGCCGACGCTGTTGTAGACGGTGAATTCGAGCTTGGCGCTGCGGCGCAGGGCCGGATCCGGCGCCGGCCCCCAGGCGCGGCTGATGTGGCGCTGCTTGTAGGCCACCGGCGTCCATTGCCTGGGGTAGACGTAGCGCGGCTTGTTGACCCACCACACGTTGTCGCCGCTGGCGTCGACCAGCTTGAACTGCAGGTCGTTGTCCGGCGAATCGCCGCGCAGGCGGAAATCGAAACGGTAGTTGTCCGGATACTCGATCGGCAGTTCGCGCTGCAGCCCGGCGTAACCGGACACGCCGTTGAAGTCGTAGTCCAGGCACAGGCCGCGGCCCTGCGCGCCGTCGACCGGACGCAGGCTCGCCCGGACCTGGTTGGACGTCACCACCGTCCACGGCGCCGCCGATTCGAAGCCGTCGAGCAGGCGCGACGCCCCCTGCGCCGCGGCCGACGCCGGCAGGCCGATCGCGGCCAGCAGCGCCAGCGCGCCGATCCGCAGCGGCCGCGCCGCTTCCGAGCGCGCGGCGACCGCCGCGCTGCCTAGTGTCGCCATCATTCGCACCTCTGTGCCGCGCCGTGCGCGGCCTGTTCGCGCACGCGGCGCGGTCGCGGCGGCGTCGGCCTCAGCCCTTGACGCTGCCCACCAGCAGGCCCTGCAGGTAGTAACGCTGCAGGGCCAGGAACAGCAACAGTACCGGCACCACGGTCACCACCGAACCGGCCATCATCATTTCGTTGTCCTGCACGTGCTCGCGCGACAGCGAAGCCAGCGCCACCGGCAGGGTCTGTAGGCTGTCGTCGCTGAGCACGATCAGCGGCCACATGAAATCGTTCCAGGCGCCGAGGAAGCTGAAGATCGCCAGGGTCACCAGGATCGGCCGCAGCACCGGCAGCACGATCTGGAAGAAGATCCGCCACTCGCCGGCGCCGTCGATGCGCGGCGCCTCCAACAGCTCGTCCGGGATCGAGCGCGCGTACTGGCGCACCAGGAAGATGCCGAAGATCCCGGCCATGCCCGGCACCACCGCGCCGGCGTAGCTGTTGATCAGGCCCATCTGCTTGAGCATCAGGAACAGCGGCATCATCGATACTTGGGCCGGGATCACCAGCGCCGCCAGCAGCAGCCGGAACACCCGCTCGCGTCCGGCGAAGGCGAGCTTGGCGAAGGCGTAGCCGGCCAGGGTGTTGAGCAACACCGCGATCGCGGTGACCAGGGTCGAGATCAGGAAGCTGTTGAGCAGGTAGCGGCCCATGCCCATGCGCGAGAACAGCTCGGCGTAGTTGTGCAGGGTCGGCGCCGCCGGCAGCAGCGGCGGCGGGAACGCGCTGGCCTCGCCCGGCTGCATCAGCGACACCGCGAGCATCCACAGCAGCGGCGCCACGCTTAGCGCAGCCAGCGCGATCAGCAGGCCGTTGACGATGGCCCGGGCCAGCCAGGCCGGCATGCCCGCCTCGTTCATTCGACCCCCTTGCGGCGCGCGATCCACATCAGCGCGCTGGTGGTCGCGGTCATCAGCACGAACAACAGGAAGGCCACCGCCGAAGCGTTGCCCAGGTTCCACCACTTGAAGCCTTCTTCGTACATCAGGTACAGCACGCTGACCGTGCTCTGTAGCGGGCCGCCCTGGGTGATCACGTAAGGCTCGGCGAACAACTGGAAATAGCCGGCCAGGGTCAGGATGCTGACCATCAGCAGCACCGGGCCGAGGATCGGCAGGGTGATGTGGCGGAACTGCCGCGCCGGGCTGGCGCCGTCGATGCGCGCCGCCTCGTACAGGTCCTCCGGGATCGCCTGCAGGCCGGCGAGGAAGATGATCATGTTGTAGCCGAAGTTCTTCCACACCGCGAACAGGATGATCGCCGGCATCGCCCAGTCCGGATCGCCGAGCCAATCCACCGGATCGATGCCGAACCGGCCCAGGCCCCAGTTGATCAGGCCGTAGCGGGTGTGCAGCAGATAGCGCCAGATCACCGCCACCGCGACCACCGTGGTCACCACCGGGGCGAAGAACGCGGTGCGGAACAAGGGCTTGAACCAGGCCAGGCGCGAATGCAGCAGCAATGCCGCGCCCAGCGACACCGCGATCGACAGCGGCACGCCGACCGCGACGAAGTACAGGGTGTTGCCCAATGCGCTCCAGAACAACGGGTTGCGCAGCAGGTTCAGATAGTTGTCGAAGCCGACGAAGCGCAGGTTCTCGCTGTGCGCCAGGGCGTAGATGTCGAAGTCGGTCAGGCTCAGCGCCAGCGCCGCCAGCACCGGCACGGCGAAGAACACCCCGATCACGCTCAAGGCGGGCGCGGCGAACACCCAGCCGGCGGTGGACGGCTTCATCCGCCCTCCCCGGCCGCATCGGCCTCGGCGCCGATGGTGCGCTGGTCGAGCATCCAGCGCCGCTTCTCCAGGATCCGGTCGGCGCGGCGGTCGAGTTCGGCCGCGGCCTCGTCGACGCTGAGCCGGCCGTTGGCCAGTTGCTCGCCGACCAGCTTGATCTCCATCGCGATGCGCTCCCACTCCGGCACTTTCGGCGTCGGCCGCGCGCGTTCGAGCTGGTCGCGGAACGCGTGCGCGTACGGGTCGGCGAGCAGCGCCGGCGCATTCCACGAGGCGCGCCGCGGCGGCAGGTTGCCGCTCAGGCCGTGAAAGCGCACCTGCACCTCGGGCTCGGACAGATACGCGATCAGTTTCCAGGCCGCATCCGTCTGCCGCGAGCCGCGGAACAGCACGAAGCTGGCGCCGCCGGCCACCGACGCGCCCGGGCCGTGCTCGCCGGGCAAGGGCATGGTCATCCAGCGGTCCTGCAGGTTCGCCGGCAGGCGCTTCTTGAACTCGGCGATGTTCCAGGGGCCGTTGACGTAGAAGCTGAAATAGCCGCGGCCGAACTCGTTCCAGACATTGGCGATCTGAGTGTTGCTGGCCAGCGGCGCCCACTTGCGGTCGAAGGCCTCGCGGTAGAACGCCAGCGCGCGCTTGAAACCGGGGCTGCGGAAATTGCCGTAGCGGCCGTTGTCGCGCAGCAGCGGATCGGGCGACTGGATGCCCAGGTTGAGCAGCGGCTCGGGCTCGTTGAGCGGAAACAGCACTGCGTAACGGTCCGGCCCGACCTCGCGCTTGATCGCGGCCATCGCCTGCCGCCACTCGGCCCAGGTCGCCGGCGGCCGCTCGATCCCAGCCTGAGCGAGCAGATCCTTGCGGTAGTACGGCAGGCGGGTCTCGACGTACCACGGCACCGCGTAGGTGCGGCCGTCGATCACGCCGGTGTCCCAGGCGCCGGCGAAGTAGTCGTCGCCGCGCGGGCCCGAGCCGCCGGCCAGGCGCCGATCCAGCGGCTCCAGCGCGTCGAGCAAGGCGAACTCGGAAATCCAGGTATTGCCGATCGCGCCCACGTCCGGCAGCGAATCGCCGGCGAACGCGGTCAGCAGCTTCTCGTGCGCGGCGGTGATCGGCAGTTGCTGCACTTCGACCCGCAGCTGCGGATTGCGCCGTTCGAACTCGGGAATCAGGCGCTGCACGACTTCACCCTCGAAGCCCATCGCCCAGAACTTCACCACCGTGCGCTGATCGTCGCGGCTCGAGCAACTGCCCAGCAGCAACGTAAGCACCATCGCCGCGATAATCCGCCACACCCACGCTACCCGCCGACGCCGCCAAGTCCATTCCCCTCTTTGAAAAAGGGTGAGAGCGTGCGCTAGCGAACCGAAGGTTCGCGCATGATCGAACGCCAGCAGGCTGTGCCTGCTGGCCGGACGGGCCAGGGGGGATTTGCTTTTGCATGACGCGTCACACAGCCGCATCGGCACCGCAACGCGTGCGCCGCCCATACGCCTGATGCCTGGCGCGCCCGCCCTCACGCCCTCATTCCGGTTTCGGCGCATTCTGCTTCGCCGGCGCGTTGCCGCGGTTGGCGCGCGATTCCGCCTCGCCCAGCGCGCGCGCCGTGGCCGGGTCGATGGTGCCGGACGGCTTGGCCGCCGGCGCGGCCTTGGCTTCGCCCGGCTTGGCCCCGTCCTTGCCCGACGCGGCGTCCTTCGGCGCCAGCCAGCCGCCCTTGAACCCGGCGCGCTGCAGGCCGCTGCGGATGTAGGGATTGCGCTTCATCACGTTCCACACGAACTCGTTGCGGTAGTTCGTGATCATGGTCAGGATCGGCCCCTGGTCGATGCCGATGTAGTCGCTGGCCACCCAGCCCTGGTCCGGCACCAGCCGCCCGGTCTTGAACGGGATGTCGTACTTGAAGCTGGGATTGAACGAATCCAGGAAGCCGTAGCTGGAATAGATGAACTCGCCGTAGCGCTCGTGCATCGACACCGTGGTCGGGATCACGATCTCCGGCGCGAACGGCAGCGAGGCGATCGCCGCGGTCGGGGCGATGGTGCCGTCGTCGAAGTTCTCGCGCAGGCCGGCGCCGCGCGCCGAGTAATGGCGGAACTGGCGCTGCTCGCCGCGATACTCCTGCAAGGTCTGCTGCGGGCCGTCGCTGGCGGTCAACCCCCACAGCTCGGGGCCGTAGTCCTCCCACTTCATCGGGTTGGCGATCGCGTAGGCGCGCTGGGCGTAGGCGGCGCGGCGGCTGTTCTCGAAATAATCGATCCCGCGCTCGCGCATGTAGTCGTCCTGGATGCCGCGGAAATCGATCCAGACATGGCTGTACTGGTGGCCGAACAGCGGACCGAAGGCCAGGAACTCCTCGCCCTGGTACACGCCCCAGACATCGTTGTAGGTGCGCGTCCACACCGTCCAGGCTTCCGGCTCGACCGGATGGGTCGGCGAACCCAAGGCCAGCACGTACAGCAGCATGGCCTCGTTGTAGCCCGCCCAGTCGTGCTTGATGAAGCCCGACTCGGGGAACCAGCCCATCGAGATCAGCGGCTTGTTCTGCTGCAGCCACTGCCAGTCCACCCGCTTGTACAGGGTGTCGGCGATCTCGCGGATCTCCTTCTCGCGCGCGTCGTCGCGGTCGTAGTAGGACTGGGCGAACAGCACGCCCATCATCAGCAGGCCGGTGTCCACGCTCGACAGCTCGACCCAGCTGTCGTAACGCTGGCCCTTCTGCATGTCGAGGAAGTGGTAGTAGAAGCCCTTATAGCTGCCCTTGCCGCTGGCCTGCGGGCCGCTGGGCAGGTCGCGCAGGAACTTGAGCGTGGTCAGGGTGCGGTCGACCGCCTGGGTGCGGCTGACCCAGCCGCGCTCGATCCCGATCGGGTACGCGGTCAGGGCGAAGCCGACCGAGGCGATGCTGGCGAACGGCCGCGACGGATAACGGTCGGGCGTCAGGCCGTTCTGCTCGTTGCTGGTGTCCCAGAAGAACTGAAAGGTGCGCTTCTCGATGTCGCGGAACAGCGGCGGCAGTTCCATCCGCTCCTGCTTCAACGGTTCCACCGTCACCGGTTCCGGCGTCACGATCGGCTGGGTCTGCGATTGCGTCTCGGGCTTCTTGCAGGCCGACAGCGCCAGCAACAGCGCGCCCAGGACCGCGAAGGAAACTGCTCGTGTTGCCGGCTTGACGCGTCGCATGAAAAACCCAAGACCCCTGTCTTTGATTGAATCGAACTCGAGGAAGCGGCGCCGGCCGCGATCGCGGCCGGCGCGCGCGGCGTTACCAGCTGAAGCCCATCGACAGCTTGAACATGCGCGTCGGCAGGATGATGCCGTCCTGGTGCTCGCCGAACTTGGCGTTCGGCGCGCCCAGGCGCCCGGCATAGGTTTCGTACTGGTTGTAGTTGCGCTCGTTGGTGACGTTGAGCAGGTCGCCGCGGATGCGGAACTTGATCCCGGCGCCGGTATCGAACTCCTTGCTCACCGCCAGGTCGAGCTGCTTGAAGCCGATCGTGTCGTCGGGCTTGAACTGGTCGGTGAAGCACTGGCCGTCGTTGCCGGCCGGCGCCTGCGAGCAATTGACGAAGTAGTAGCCGGTCGGGCTGGCCACGGTCAGCTTGCCCGAGAACGTCAGCCCCCACGGACCGTCGTAGATGCCGGTGGCGACCAGGCGATGGCGCGGCACGCCCTTGGCGTCGTGCCAGCCGAAGCCGGCCAGGCTGGGATGGTCGAGCGAGAACGACTCGCCGTTCTCGCGATTCTCCTCGGCGTCGGTCAGCGTATAGGCCACGGTCACGCCCCAGCCCGACTCGCGGGTGTAGGGCTTGTCGATCTTGACCAGCAGCGAATTGGCGCGGGTCTCGATGCCGTTGACGCCGAGGATCAGCGCGCGGCCGAAGCCCGGGATGCCGTTGCCGAACGGTGCGCCCCACTGCGCGCCCGGCGGATAGAACGAACCGTCGGGACGGCGGTTGCCGAGCAGGAAGGCGAAGCCGTCCTTGCTGACGATGCGCGACAGGCCGACGTCGGTCTGCCATTCGGTCTCGCCGATGGTCAGCGCGTTGCGCATGCCGATGCTGAACTGATCCGAGTACGGGGTCTTCAGATCGTTGTTGAGCAGGAACACCTCGCGGCCGTTGTTCGGATCCGCCGCGACCAGGGCTTCCAGCGCCGCGCGGTCGAAGTAGCGCGGATCGAAGGCCAGGCAGTCGCCGACGCCCGGGGTGCAGGCGTGGCCGGGCTGGTTGAAGCGGAACGAATAGGTCGGGAAGGTGCCCTTGGTGGTTTCCAGCTGCAGGTTGTTGAAGATGTTGCGGTCGTAGGCGCGGCCGGCGCCGCCGTAGATCACGTGGCGCTGGTCGGCGTTGAGATCGTAGGAGAAGCCCAGGCGCGGCTGGAACGCGTCCTTGAAGTTGCTGCGCTCGCGGCCGGTACTGATGTAGTCGTTGAGATCGATGCCGCCCCGAGCCAGAGTCTGGCGATAGCTTTGCCCGGCCGGCGCGCGCGGGTCCTGGCTGTTGAGCGCGGCGACCACGTCGGCCGGGGTGCGGTAGTCGGTGTAGACGTCGCTGGTCTCGTAATCCCAGCGGATGCCGAGGTTCAGGGTCAGCTTGTCGTTGACCTCCCAGTCGTCCTGGATGTAGATGCCGAACTGCTTGTTGCGCGACTCGACGCTGCCGTCGGCGATCCCCGGCAGGCCGGCGCCGAAGCGGACCAGGTAGGGCGCGCCCAGGTCGCGGTCGATGTCGTAGAAGAACTGCGGGTTGTAGGGGATCTGCTCGGCGGCGCTGATGTCGATGCGCTTGTACTTCAGCCCCATCTTGACCGTGTGGTAGCCGTGCCACTGCAGGTCGGTCAGGGTCAGGTCGTCCTGGAACGAATAGCCCTTCTGCGCCTTGTTCTGGAAATTCTCGCCGGGGCCGGCGTTGAGCACGCGCTTGCCGCCGTTGGAATCGACGTCGGCGCGGGTCAGCACGTAGCCGTTGCCGAAGGCGTTGGCGCGCGGGTTGTAGCTGGCGTCCTCGTAGGTCAGGTGGGCGTCGTTGATCCAGCCCTGGCCGGTGTACTGGTAGCGCAGATCCAGGCGCTTGTCGCTATTGTCCTTGGCGGTGCCGAACGGCACGGTGTTGATGCCGTCGACGCCGGTGATCTCGGTCTCGTCGCGGTACTTGCCGGTCAGTTCGAAATAGTGGTTCTCGCCGAGCAGCCAGTCGATCTTGGCGAAGTACAGGTCTTCCTTGAACGGCGCGTTGACGCCGCCGACCAGCGACTGGAACTGCGCCGGCAGCTGGGCCACGCCGACGCCCTCGCCGGGCTTGATCGTGAACGGCGTGTTGTATTCCTTGGCCTCGTAGGCGACGAAGAAGTGCGCGCGGTCGCGCAGGATCGGGCCGCTGAAGGAAACGCCGTACTGCTCTTCCTTGGAGTCGGTCTTGCGCCCGGCCTTTTCTTCGGCCGGGGTCGGCGAGCGCCACTTCTCGGCGGTGTAGTCCCAGAAGAAGTCGCCGTGGAATTCGTTGCCGCCCGAGCGCGTCACCGCGGTGATCGCGGCGCTGCTGAGCTGGTCGAACTCGGCCTTGTAGTTGGAGGTGATGACCTTGTATTCGCCGATCGCCGACTGCGGGAACGGGTTGCCGCGGGTGTCGTCCTGGCCGCCGACGCCGCCGGGCAGGACGTAGTTCTTCTGGCCGACGCCGTCGATGTAGACGTTGACCCCGTTGGAGCTCTGCGCGCCGCTGCGGATCGAGGTCGAGCCGTTGCCGGACTGGACGAACTGCACGCCCGGCACGGTGTCGGCGAAGGCGAGGAAGTTGCGCGTGCCCTGCGGCAGCGATTCGATCTGCTTGGTGCTGATGTAGGTCGCGTTCTCCGAGGTGCGCACCTCGGCCAGCGCTTCGCTGGTCACGGTGACCTTGTCCAGCTCGGTTGCCTCGCCAGCCGGCGCGGTCTCGGCGACGCCGCCGGTGGAGACGTTGAGCGTGGCCGACTGGCCGACCGCGACGGTGACGTTGCGCGAATTGGTCTTGCCGCCCGCGTCCACGTCGATGCGATAAGTGCCCGGCGGCAGGCCGGCCAGGGTGTAGTTGCCGTCGGCGCTGGTCTGCACCTTGCGGCTCAGGCCGCTGGCCAGGTTGGTCGCGGTGACGTTGGCGTTGGCGGCCGGGCCGGCGTCGCCGCTGACCACGCCGCGGATGGTCGCAGCGGTGCTTTGCGCCAGCGCGGCCGGCGCGGCCATCGCCAGGCAGCCGGCCAGGGCGCAGGCCAACAGGCTGCGGCCGGGTCTTTGCATCGGGTTACGCGGGGTCGTTGGGTTCATATGCTTTCCTCCCTCCAAGGAGCACGTACAGCAAGTCGTTGCGGTGGAGCGGCGTTTGTGTAATCGCTTACAGCCGCAGCCAAATTTTTTTCCGCGCGGATCAGCCGTCGCCCCCTCGACGCATGCCCGATTCGCGAACGATCAGTTCCGGCTGCAGCAGTTGCGTTTGCCGCGGTTCGTCGGTGGTTGGCGCCGCGTCCTGCGGCGCCGGGTCGGCGGTGAGCTTGCTCAACAACAGGCGCGCCGCCCGCGCGCCCAATTCGGCGATATTGACCCGCATGGTCGTGAGCGTCGGGTGCACATAGCGGGCCAAGGGAATGTCGTCGAAGCCGGCCACGGCGACGTCGTCGGGCACCTTCAGTCCGGCTTGCGCGAACGCGAACAAGCAGCCCAAGGCCATCATGTCGTTGGCCGCGAACACCGCATCGGGGCGTTGCGGCGCCGCCAGCAGCGCCTGTCCGGCGCGATGGCCGGAGGCTTCGTCGAACTCGCCCGGCAGCACCCATTCGGCGGCCTTGGGCAGGCGCCGCGCCAGCGCTTCGCGATAGCCGCGCAGTCGCTCGTGGGCGTCGTAGTTGGCTTCGGGGCCGGCGATGAAAGCGATCCGGCGGTGGCCGCAGTCGATCAGGTAGTCGACCATCGCCTGGGCGCCGCCGTAGTTGTCGATGCTCAGCGACATCGGCCCCGGCACGGCGTCCTGCGAATTGATCAGCACCACCGGCAGCGCGCTGTCGAGTTCCTCGGCGACGGTGGTCTGCGCCTGCGCGTACGGCGACATCACCAGCAGGCCGTCGACCCGTCCGCGCATCGCGCGCAAGGCCGCGACCTGCTCTTCCGGGCAGCCGTGGTAGCTGGACACCAGCAGGTGCAGGCGGTGTTCGCGCGCGATCTGGTCGACGCCGCGCACCAGTTCGGAGAAGAATTCGCCGTGCAGGTCCGGCAGGACCACGCCCAGGGTCTGGGTACGCCGGCTGCTGAGGCTGCGCGCCGCGGCGTGCGGCGTGTAGCGCAGATCGCGGGCCACGGCGAGCACGCGCCGGCGCACCTCTTCGGCGACGTTGCCGTGGCCGTTCAAGGTACGCGACACGGTCGCTACCGACACCTGCGCCGCGCGGGCGACGTCTTTGATCGTCACGCTCACCACGTTCCTGGACCGCCCCTCTCGCGGTGGGAAAGTGGGCCGACTGTAAACGTTTTCAGCCACGAGTGTAAAGCGCGCGTTAGCCGCGCCCTTCCGGGGCCATTATGCTGCGTCGCGGCAAAACCGTCGACGCTTCGATGCGGCCGATGATCGAAACCGCGCAGCGCGGCGCAGCGGCGCGGCGTGCGCGATCAGCGCGAGGCTTCGGCGGGCGTGCGCGCGCTGATCGCCAGCGCGTGGATATCGGTGTTCATCAACTCGCCGACCGCGGCATAGACCGCGCGATGGCGCGCGATCGGGCTGAGGCCGGCGAAGGCCTCGCTGACCACCGCGACGCGGAAGTGGCCGCGCCCGTCCTGGGCGCCGGCGTGGCCGGCATGGCGGTGGCTTTCGTCCTCGATCTCCAGCGCCTGCGGCGCTAGCGCGGCCTCGATCGCGGCGCGGATCGCGGCGACGCGCTGCTCGCGCGGCAAGGGGCCGGCGCTCACGGCAGCACCTTGCGGAACGGCCGCACCTCGACCCGCGCGTAGACGCCGGCCTCCACGTACGGATCCGCGTCGGCCCAGGCGCGCGCCGCCTGCAACGATTCGAACTCGGCCACGATCAGGCTGCCGCTGAAACCGGCCGGGCCCGGATCTTCGGCGTCGATCGCCGGGCACGGCCCGGCCAGCAGCAGGCGGCCCTGGTCGCGCAGCGCTTCCAGCCGCGCCAGATGCGCCGGGCGCGCAGGACCGCGCTTGGGCAGCGCATCGGCGACGTCGTAACCCTCGATCAGATACCACATGGCGACCAGCGACCTCGTAAGCGGGCAAGGCCCGCATTCTAACGGCGCCGCGCGCGCGACCGGCGGTGCCGGATGCGGCGCGTCGATGCCCTGCCCTCATCCGCCCCTGCGGGGCACCTTCTCCCGCAAGCGGGAGAAGGGAGGCACCAGCCCTCTTCCGCTCGCCCAGAAAAGACGCAACCTCGCACCAACCCCTCTCCCGCTCGCGCGCCCCTCTCCCGCTTGCGGGGTGAGGGGCTGCGCTTGCCAGCCACTGGCTCGCGCGGCACCGAATGCCCGAACGCCGTGCGTTCGGGCCGGGATGGGGTTGGGGTGAGGGCCGCGGCCCCTTCCGCGCTCCACCTGCCGCCGTCTCGCCGCCTTTCTCCCGACCCCAAACGACACGGCCCGCATCGTCGCCGATGCGGGCCGCGCTTCACGCCGGGTGCGACGAACTCAGGCGGTCATCGGCCGCTGCGCCTGCGCCTGGCTCGGCTGGGCAGCCTGCGGCGCCATCGCCGGCACGTCCTGCTGCAGCTTCTGGGTCGACTGCTCGACGGTCTGCTGCACCGCCTGATCGCGGTCGGCGAAGGCGCGGCGGTGGCCGGGGTCGGTCGGCTCGCCCTGGACCGCGAACAGGCCGGTGCCGCTGGCGTTGGGCACGACGTGGTCGATCCGGTTCATGCCGCTGACCCGCGCGTCGTAGGTCAGCGTGGCCGCGGCGCGCTCCAGGTCCTGGTGATTGCGGAACCCGCCGAGCTTCTCCAGGCCGGTCACCGCTTGCCGATACATGGCGTTGTCGGGGTGGTTGGCGTCCGACAGCAGCGGCGAGCGCGCCGGGTCGGCCGAACGCGCCGGCGCATCGGCGCGCTGGGCGTTGCGCAAGGCGTTGAAGGTGTCGCGGCCGACGATGCCATCGTCTTCCAGGCCGTGCGCGCGCTGGAAGGCCTGCACGGCCTCCTTGGTGCGCTGGCCGAACTTGCCGTCGGCGGTCAGGGCGTGGCCGGCCGCATCGCGGAAGCCGAGCTGGTTGAGGCGGTCTTGCAGGTTCTGCACGTCCGGACCGCGTTCGTCCTTGCGCAGCACGCCGTCGGCCATCGCCTCCGGGCGCGGCTGCGAGCCGTTGCCGCCCGGGCTGTGCACGCTGCGGCCGTTGCCGGACACGTCGCTGACCCGGGCCGGGCCGGTCAGGTTGTCCTGCGCCGGCGGGCGCCGGTCGGTGGTGATCGCGCCGCTGTCCAGGTCGCGCACGTAGCGCTCCATCTGCGGCAGGTAGCTGGTGTTGATGTCGATGTGGACGTGCTTGCCGAACGCGCTGGGATTGCCGTTGTTGAAGCCGCCCTGGATGCCGACCGACTGGCCGTACTCGATCCGGTCGCCGGCCTGCAGGTGGGTGTTGCGCAGGTCCAGGTGACGGTACTGGGCGATCATCTCGCGGTTCGGATCGCTGGCCGGACGGTCGTAGATCTGGACGATGCCGTCGCTGGGGTCGATCCGGCCGATGTAGCCGCTGGCGACCGCGGGCACGGCCACCGAACTGGAGCCGCCGGCCTGCAGGACCAGGTCCTTGGACACGTAGTAGTCGCCGTCGCGCGAGACGGTCGGGGTGCCGCGGTAGTTGCCGAGCAGCTCTTCGCGCTCGCCGTTGACCGTGCCGTAGACGCGGCCGCGTTCGTTGCCGCGGCTGGGGTGATGGCGCTCGAGGTCTTCGTAATCGTGGACGTGTTCCACATTACGGCCGACCGATTCGACGATCGAATATTTGGGCATCGTAACTTCTCCTTGTCGTTGGTGGTTCCGGGCTTCCGCTGTCGTTGCCGGCGACAGCGGCGGCAGGCGTCAGCGCAGCTGTTGGCTCAGCTGCCAGCACCCTTGTTCGAACGTGAATACATAGGCTTCCGGCGCCCCCTTGGTGCTGGCGACGTCGTCGTCCGGGGTGAATTCGGCGCGGACGAAATCGACCCGCATGCGGTCGCCGTCGAGCTTGCGCCGGCTGTCGATGCGTTCGAGCTGGCCGGGGTCTTTGCCCGGCTCGTCGTAGACCCACTGGCTGTCGACCAGGGCGATCCGGAACGGATCGGCCTGTTCGCGCGGCACGCTGCGGCCGGGCTTGGCCGGATCGCGCAGGTCGCGGAGCTCGAGCTGGGCGGCGGTATAGCCGGCGCGCACCGCCGGGTCCTGGACGTAGCGTTCGAAGAAGGCGCCGAAGCCGTCTTCGCTGCGCTGGCAGGCTTCGGCCGGCAGCGCGGGACGCGCGGCGGGCGCCGCGGCCGGGGCGGTCGCCGGAGCGGCCGGGGTGGTGTCCGCCGCGGGTGCGGCGGCTGCCGTCGCGGGCGCGGAGGCTTGCGGGGCCGCGGCCCGATCGCAGGCGGCCAGGCCCAACGCCGCGGCCAGCGCCAGGGCGAGCGTGGTGGCTTCCTTCATCTCAATACCAGTCCGTAGGTTGTTCCCCGTGGCACAGTCTAATCGCAGTGCGGCATGCGCGGGAAACCCCGGCCCGCCTGGGCCGGCGCCGCCGGTCCGTGGCGGCGGCGTTCAGGCCGGACGCTGGACAGTGCCGGCCCCAGCCCTTACCCTAACTGTCAATTGCCCCAGGCCAGCTGCAGCGGCCCGTCGCGACCGGCCCCACCCCGTCGCCACGTTCAGCACCCGTACTCCCACGCACACCATCGGTGCGCCGGTACGCCGTGCCAAGCTGCAGTGCACCGGCCGGCGCCCGCAACCTCCTCCGCCTGAGACCGTCGCCCCGCGCGCCGGCAGGCCGGGACCGTTCGGGCCAAAGCACACGACTTTTGAGTGGCCCGTAGCACCCGTAGGGAACCCGATCCGGTCTTCGCACGACCCCGGGCGGCGTCCCGATGCGGCCCTGCGCCGCAAGCCTCGTCGCAACTGCAGTGCCCACGGCCCGGAGGGGCCGGCCTCGAATGACCAACGATTCCGCGCCCGCCGCGACCGAACCCACGCCAGCGCCGACGCCGCCGCAGCAGCAGGAAATGCCGCTGGCGGTGGTCCACGGCCAGCCGGTTCTGCAGATCCCGCAGGATCTGTATATCCCGCCGGACGCGCTGGAGGTCATCCTGGAGGCCTTCGAGGGCCCGCTCGACCTGTTGCTGTACCTGATCCGCCGGCAGAACCTGGACATCCTCGACATTCCGGTGGCGGACATCACCCGCCAGTACGTCGACTACATCCAGGCCATGCACGAGATGCGCTTCGAGCTGGCCGCCGACTATCTGGTCATGGCCGCGATGCTGGCCGAGATCAAGTCGCGCATGCTGCTGCCGCGCGCGCCCAACGAGGAAGGCCTGGAGGAGGACCCGCGCGCCGAACTGGTGCGCCGCCTGCAGGAGTACGAGCGGTTCAAGAAGGCGGCCGAGGACATCGACACCCTGCCCCGCCAGGACCGCGACACCGCGCCGGTGCAGGCCTTCGTGCCGGACCGGGCCGCGGTCAAGCTGCCGCCGCCGGTGGAGCTGCGCGAGATGCTGCTGGCCCTGCACGACGTGTTCAAGCGTGCCGAGCTGTACACCCAGCACGCGATCAAGCGCGACGCGCTGAGCGTGCGCCAGCGCATGGGCGAGCTGCTCACCCGCATGTCCGACGGCGTGTTCCATCGCTTCGAGACCTTGTTCACGGCCGAAGAGGGCCGGCTCGGGGTGGTGGTCACCTTCCTCGGCCTGCTGACCCTGGCCAAGGAACAATTGATCGAGATCGTCCAGGACGGGCCGCTGGCGCCGATCTACGTCAAGTCGCTGGCGCTGATGACCGACCCGGCGGAAATCGAACTCAGCAGCGAGTTCGACGACGCCGCCAACGACGAACAGGCGCCATGACCGCATCCGCGCCGACGCCCTCGGCTTCGACTTAAAGGCTTTATCGCTTTATCGCTTTCCCGATTCCCCATTCCCGACTTCCCCGGCCCGCATGGACCAACTTCTAGTCACCCGCATCGTCGAAGCCGCCCTGCTCGCGGCCAACCAGCCGTTGACGCTGGCGCAACTGCATGCGCTGTTTCCGGAAGACCAGCCGCCGCCGCCGGACAGCGTCGAGACCGCGCTGCAGACCCTGCGCGAAGGCTGCGCCGAACGCGGCGTGGAACTGGTCGAGGTCGCCTCCGGCTTCCGCTTCCAGGTCCAGGCCGACGTGCACGCCTGGGTCGCCCGGCTGTGGACCGAACGCCAGACCCGCTACACCCGCGCCACCCTGGAAACCCTGGCCCTGATCGCCTACCGCCAGCCGATCACCCGCGGCGAGATCGAACAGGTGCGCGGGGTCGCGGTCAGCAGCAACATCATCAAGGCGCTGGAAGAGCGCGAGTGGATCCGCGTCGTCGGCCACCGCGACGTGCCCGGCAAGCCGGCCCTGTTCGGCACCACCAAGGCCTTCCTCGACTATTTCGGCCTCAAGCGCCTGGACGACCTGCCGCCGCTGTCCGAACTCAAGGACATCGGCGAGCTCGAACCGCAGCTGCCGCTCGACGGCGCGCCGATCGCCGCCGGCGGCATCGCCACCGGCGACGGCGAAGCCGGCGCTGAGGGCGCCACCGGCGTCGGCGAGGCCGCCAACCAGGACCAGGCCGACAGCGACGACGACGCGGCCGCCGAAGACGACGCCGAAGCGGCGCCCGCGGCCGAAGCCGGCGAAACCGGCGCAGAACCCGAGCACGAAGCCGAAGGCGACTCCGCCGAGGCCACGCAAGACCCCGAACACACCGTCCTGTCGGACGACCCCGAAGCCGCGCCGGGCGAGCGCGCGGCGGACGCGAACGATCACGAGCAAGACCAACACGCCGTCGAGACGACGACCGTTCCGGAACTTGAGGCCGAGTCCGAAGACGACCGGCCGGAGCAAGAGAAATGACTGAAGAAACCCGCCGCAAGCTGTCCCTCAAGCGCGGCACCGACACCGTCGCCAGCGAAGCGCCGCGACTGGAAGAACGCCTGCACAAGGTGCTGGCTCAAGCGGGCCTGGGCTCGCGCCGCGCGCTCGAGCAGCGCATCGCCGACGGCCTGGTCAAGGTCAACGGCGAAGTCGCCCAGATCGGCGTCAGCATCAAGAGCGGCGACAAGGTCGAGCTGGACGGCCGCGGCTTCGTCGCCAGCGCGCTGACCGAGGCCTCGCGCGTGCTGATGTACAACAAGCCCGAAGGCGAAGTCACCACCCGCGAAGACCCCGAAGGCCGGCCGACCATCTTCGATTCGCTGCCCGCGCTCAAGGGCGCGCGCTGGATCGCGATCGGCCGCCTCGACATCAACACCACCGGTCTGCTGCTGCTGACCACCGACGGCGAACTCGCCAATGCGCTGATGCATCCCTCCTTCGAGGTCGAGCGCGAGTACGTCTGCCGGGTGCGCGCGCCGGAAGGCCAGGAAACGGTGCCGGACAACCTGGTCGACCGCCTCGCCCGCGGCGTGGCCCTCGACGACGGCCCGGCCAAGTTCGACGAGATCGAACGCATCGGCGGCAGCGATTCGCACGACTGGTTCCGGGTCGTGGTCAAGGAAGGCCGCAACCGCGAAGTGCGCCGGCTGTGGGAGTCGCAGGGCTGCCAGGTCAGCCGCCTCAAGCGCATCCGCTACGGCAAGGTCGCGCTGCCGCGCGAACTGCTGCGCGGCCACTCGCAGGAACTGGCGGCCGACAAGGTCGAAACCCTGCGCACCCAGCTCGGCCTGGAAGACGGCGCCCCGTCGGCGCTGACCCTGCAGCCGGTGATCGGCCAGCGCAAGGCGACCAAGTCGACCGTGCACCTGTCCGGCGGCGAGCGTTCGCACGGCTACGTCGGCGGCCACAACACCGCCGACGAGGGCCGCGAACTACGCCGCTTCGACCACGTGCGCGAAGACCGCGGCGGCCGCGGCGGCCCGCGCAAGCACGGCGGCCTGACGGTCAGCGGCGAAGCCGCGGCCAAGCAGTCGCACAAGCCGTTCAAGCAGCGCAAGGAAAAGGGTCCCAAGCCGCTGCCGGACGGCAACCCCGCCGCGTTCCGCACCTGGTACGTGCCGGAAGGCGTGGAAACCGGCCCCAGCGGTCACCGTAATCCCGACGGCCGCGGCAAGAAGCCTTATGGCGCCAAGGCCGGTGGCGGTGGCGGTGGCGGTGGTGGTCGCGGCCGCTCGGCCGGCGGCGCGGGCGGCTTCGGCGGCGAGCGCAGCGGCGGTCCCTACGGCGAACGCCGTGGCGGCGGCGGTGGCGGTGCCGGCGGCGAACGTCGCGGTGGCGGTGCTGGCGGCGGCGGTGGTTTCGGCGGCGAACGCCGCAGCGGCGGCGGTGGCGGCGCGGGCCAATCCCAGCGCAGCGCGCGTCCCTACGGTCACCCGGGCAACGCCCCGACCTCCTTCCCCTCCGACCACGCCAATCCGGGCGGTTTCAACCCTTACGGCGAACGCCCGCGCAGCAACGCGCGTCCGGGCGGCGGCAAGCCGGGCGGGCGCCCCGGCGGCGCCGGACGTCCCGGCAATGCCGCACGTCCGCAGGGCCCGCGGCCCGGCGGCCCGCGCGGCGGCGGCCGTCCCGGCGGCGGACGCGGCCCGCGCGGCTGAGTCCGTACCGGTCGATCACTACACGGGGCGCTAAGGCGCCCCGTGTCGTTTCTGCGCCTGCCTTGCGCTGTGCATTGCAGAAGCAGCGTCAACCGCGATAGCCACAGCGGTGTACGCGAGAGCGCACTACCCGGAAATCGAACTGCTCTGCAGCCGAACCGCTCCGAAAGCGAACCGATCCGAAAGCGAATGCGCTCAGCGCTTTCGTTTTCGACTCAACGCCCGGAATTCGGATGTTCCGCTTTCGAACGTCGCTTCGGTTGGTCGCGGCTCACGCCGCTCCTACAGGGGCGGCGTTTCGCGCAGTTCGGCGTGCGGCATCGCGGCAAACCGGCGCGGCGAAACTTTCACCCGCGGCTTGCGCCGTGCCGCAGGCCCCGTCGTTGCTCGACGCGCGATTTTCATGCCTGAGCACACATTGACGTCCGCCGGATCGGCCTGCGCGTAATCGGCGCGCGTCGCCGCGGCGGCAACAACGATGTCGCCGCCGCGGACCGCGCACCCGACCCGCACCGACCGGAGGAATCCATGCGCATCGCGAAATGGCTGTTGCTGTTGTTCTGCCTGGGATCGCACTCGACCGCCGGCGCGATCGTCGCCGGCGGCATGGTCGCGATCGACCGCACCTGGCCGGCGACCGCGTCGGGCTATGCCGATCGCGACATCTATCTGGCCGTCACCCAGGAGCCCGGCAACAGCGGCTACACCTACTGGGCGCACCAGTTCTACTTCAAGAACGGCGACGGCGGCTACATCGGTCTGCAGCAGCGCGCCGGCAGCGAGAAAGCGCTGAATTTCTCGATCTGGAAGGCCACCGGCTGGACCGCCGAGCCCGATGCGCAATGCGGCTATTTCGATCACGAAGGCAGCGGCGTGCAATGCTGGATCCCCTACGCCTGGGCCCAGGGCCGCAAGTACAAGCTGCGCCTGGTCAACGAATCGCAGGCGCGCTGGGCGGCCTACGTCACCGACACCGCCAGCGGCGCCAGCCGTAAGGTCGCGACCATCCAGGTGCCGACCGCCTGGGGCGGGCTCAACGAAACCACGGTCGAATTCTTGGAGAACTACGCCCAGGGCAGCGATCAATACGCCAGTTGCGCCCAGGTGCCGGCGACCAGCGCGGTGTTCTTCCGTCCGGCCTCGGCCAACGGCAGTGTCGCACCGACCTCCAGCACGTCGAAGAACTACGGCAACTGCGCCGCGATCGCGCGCTCGGCCTGCACCGATCAGCAGGACTGCATCGCCGCCGACAACAAGTACGGCACGCTCGGCTCGCCCAAGGTGCTGCTCAACACCTATAGCGGCCTGTGCCTGGACACCCTCGCCGGCGGCAACCGCGCCGGCCTGTGGAGCTGCGCCAGCAACAACGCCAACCAGTCGATGGAACGCGACGACGGTTTCCGCCTGTTGATGCGCAACCGCAGCCAGTGCCTGCAGGCCGCCGGCAACGGCGAAGTCGGCCTGGCCGCCTGCGACAACACTTCCGCGCAGCGTTGGATGCCGATGCCGGGCAGCGATGGCTTGTACAACGTCGGCAGCGGCACCTGCCTGGACCCGCTCGACAATGCCGCCCAGGGCGCCTACTTGCGCGTGTACGACTGCCTGGGCAACGGCTACCAGCGCTGGAAGCTCAATCCCTGAGCCCCTGGATGCAGCGCCTTCGCGGCGCTGCATCGCTTCGCCGGGTTTCGTCTCCAGGACAGGCCGCCGCGATTCGTCGCGGCGGCGTCGGAGGCCGTTCGGGATGTCGGTTCGGAAGCCGAGCCGCGGCGCGAGGTCGGCTCGCGTCCGCTTACAGGCCCAGTTCGCTGAGTCCCGGGTGCGCGTCCGGCCGGCGCCCCTGCGGCCAATCGAACAGGCGTTCGTCGGCGGCGATCGGACGGTCGTTGATGCTGGCCACCCGCACCGCCATCAATCCGTCGTCGCCGAACTCCCAGTTCTCGTTGCCGTAGCTGCGGTACCACTGCCCGGCATCGTCGCGCCATTCGTAGGCGAAACGCACCGCGATGCGATGGCCCTCGAAAGCCCACAACTCCTTGATCAGCCGGTACTCCAGTTCGCGGTCCCACTTGCGGCGCAGGAACGCCACCGCGGCCTCGCGCCCCTGCAGGAACTCGGCGCGATTGCGCCAGCGCGTATCGACGCTGTAGGCCTGGCCGATCCGCTCGGGATCGCGCGAGTTCCAGGCATCCTCGGCCAGACGGACTTTTTCGATCGCGCTTTCGCGGCTGAACGGCGGCAACGGGGGGCGAGTGTTCACAGCAAGCTCCAGGCATGTAGACAGAATTGTCTACATGGGCAATCTAGATCATGTAGGACGATCTGTCTACATCAACTGGCGCAACGTGGACCGGTCGGTCTACCATGCGTCCATGAGCCGTACTTCCGCCCCCGACACCGCCGCCCTGCCGGCGCGCGAACGCATCCTGCGCACCGCCCACGATCTGTTCTACCTGGAAGGCATCCGCGCCACCGGCATCGACCGGGTGATCGCCGAATCCGGCGTCACCAAGGTCACCCTGTACCGGCATTTTCCGAGCAAGAACGAACTGATCCTGGCGTTCCTGAACTATCGCCACGAACGCTGGATGAGCTGGTTCGACGCCGCGTTGCAGCGTCACGGCCAGGCCCATCCCGGCACGCAAGCGCTGGTGCCGGCCTTGGCCGAATGGTTCGCCCATCCGCACTACCGCGGTTGCGCCTTCATCAACGCGGTGGCCGAAATCGGCCCTGCCCTGCCCGAGGCCGTGGTCTGCGCGCAACAGCACAAGCAGGCCCTGGCCGAACGCATCGCCGCCTTGCTGCCGGCGGACGCGCCGCAGCGCGAGCTGCGCGCACGCGCGCTGGCTCAGGCGGTCGACGGCGCGATCGTGCGCGCGGCCAGCGGGCCGGATCCAGTGCCCGCTTTGGACGCGCTGGCGTTCTCGGTTCGAGCGCTTAGCCCGTCACAGCCCTGAACGGCCGGGTCAGCGACTTCACACTGACGCCATCGAGTCTTCGCCGGCGCGGTCCAGACTGGTCCCGCACTCCCCCTGCGAGACCCGGTCATGAATCACGATTCCCGTTCCTACGACTGCGACCTGGTCGTGGTCGGCGCCAGCTTCGCCGGCGCCGCCTGCGCCCTCGCCGCCGCGCGCGCCGGCCTGCGCGTGGTCGTGCTCGAACGCAAGCGCGACCCGGGCGAAAAACTGCGCACCACCGGCATCGTGGTCAAGGAAGCCGCGGAACAGACCTGGCTCAGCCGCGCCCCGGCCGGCTGTCTGCACCGGGTCGAACGGGTGCGCCTGTATTCGCCCAAGCTGCGCAGCATGGCGCTGAGCGCGCCCGGCTATTACTTCCTCACCACCGACACGCCGCGGCTGATGCGCTGGCTGGCCCAGGACCTGGTCCGGCACGGCGTCGATCTGCGCCTGGGCGCCTCCTTCACCCAGGCCGAGCGCGACGGCGAGGGCTGGCTGATCGAAGGCGTGGGCCGCGCCCGCTTCCTGGTCGGCGCCGACGGCGCCAAGTCGCGCGTCGCCGAACGCACCGGCCTGGGCCGCACCCACGAGTTCCTGTACGGGATCGAGTACGAGTTCCCCGGCGCCAGCCTGCCCGAATCCGGCGCCCTGCACTGCTTCGTCAGCAAGCGCTATGCGCCGGGCTACATCGGCTGGGTCGCGCAGAACCCGACCGGCGTGCAGGCCGGCCTGGCGCTGCGTCACGACCCCGAGCATGCGCGGGTGCCGGATATCGACGGTTTTCTGCAGCGGGTGCGCGACGTGGTCGGACTCGATCCGGCGATCGCGCCGACCGCGACCCGCGCCGGCCTGATCCCCTGCGGCGGCCCGGTGTTTCCGCTGGCGCGCGACGGGGTGATGCTGACCGGCGACGCCGCCGGCATCGTCTCGCCGGTCACCGCCGGCGGCATCCACTCGGCCTGGGCGCACGGCGAAACCCTCGGCCAGGCCATCGCCCTGCACGCGTTGGGCCAGGGCCCGGCGCCGGAAACCATCGCCCGCGACGCCGCCCCGCGCTTCCGCCGCAAGCGCGCGCTGCGCTGGGCTTTCGACCATTTCCAGTTCGACTGGCCGTTCGATCTGCTGCTGCACTCCACGCCGCTGCGCTGGGCCGCCGAACAGGTGTATTTCCACAAGCGCGGGTTGCGCGGCGCAGACGCGCCGGACAGCAACGGCGAATTGGACCGCAGTTGGCCGCGCGGCGGCTGAGCGTCGTGTTCGAACGGCCCTGCCGCGGCTGGGGGCTGCGGGTTGCGGCGCGGTCCCGGGTCGCGGCTCACGCCGCTCCTACAGGGGCTGCTGCTTTTGTAGGAGCGGCGTCAGCCGCGACCATGGGACGCGCAGAAACCGCAGCCACGGCGCTACCTATCGAAGCCGCCCACCCCACCCAGGGTAGGAGCGACGCAAGTCGCGACCGCGGGAGTGCAGATCGCTGCGCGGCCGCGTGCGGTTCGATGTCGCGACTTGCGTCGCTCCTACCCCAAAGCGTGAGGCGGGTTCTTGTAGGAGCAGCGTCCCACAGGGATTTCCTCCGGTCATCAGCCGCGACAGGGACGCGCAGAAACCGACGCCGCTTCGGCCTCAGACCAGCTCGAACCGGTCCCCGTCCAGCATCGCCGGGAAGCGCTCGCGGTGCGCGGCCAGTTCCGCCGCCTGCAGAGTGGTCGTGACCACCACTTCCTCGTCGGTGCATTCGCTGACCGGATGGCCGAGGAAATCGATCACCGCGCTGTCGCCGGAGTAATGCAGGCCGTTGCCGTCGGTGCCGACCCGGTTCAGGCCAGCGACGTAGCACAGGTTCTCGATCGCCCGCGCGCGCAGCAGGGTCTTCCACGGATAGGCCCGCGCCGACGGCCAGTTGGCGACGTACAGCAGCAGGTCGTAGTCCAGCGCGCCGGGGCGCTCGACGTCGTAGCGGTTGCGCGAGAACACCGGGAAGCGCAGGTCGTAACAGACCATCGGGCAGATCCGCCAGCCCTTCCACTCCACGCTCAGGCGTTCGCGGCCCGCGGCGTAGCGCTCGTGCTCCTTGGCGTAGCGGAACAGATGGCGCTTGTCGTAGGTCGACAAGGCCCCGTCCGGGGTCGCGAACAGCAGGCGGTTGAACACCCCCGCGTCGGTACGCAACTGCACGCTGCCGGTGACTGCCGCATCGAGCCGGGCCGCCTGCTCGCGGATCCAGCTCACGGTCGGTCCGTCCATGGTCTCGGCGTTGCCGATGGCGTCGTTGCTGAAACCGCTGGTGAAGGTCTCCGGCAACACCACCAGGTCGCTGAGGCCGCGCAACGAACCGATCAGATGGCCGTAGTACTCGCGGTTGCCGGCCGGGTCGTGCCAATGGGTGGCGCCTTGCACCAGGGATACGCGCAGATCGTTCATGCGGAAGCGAACGCCGTGTGGGGATGGCCCCATTATGGCCCGGGAGGACGCCCGATGGCGTACGCCCTCCCTGCAGGAACGGCGTAGGCCGCGACCCATCCAAGCAACGCCCGCGAGCACCCTCGGCCGATGCCCGCTGCAACGAAAGCTGCCTGGCCAATCGGGACGATTCGAAGCTTCGGACACGGTCGCGGTGTTTCGCCGCTTCGGTCGTCGCGGCTCACGGCCGGAGGAAATCCCTGTGGGACGCCGCTCCTACGCTTCGGGTATCGCCAGGACGGAAACGAAAACGCCGCCGGTCTCCCGGCGGCGTCCAATCGCGTCCGGCGATGCCGGCCGGCTCAACCGACCTTGATGTCGAGCACCGGCACGACCGCCTTGGGCAGCAGGCGCTGGGTGAACAGCTTGTCCTGGTAGTACTTGATCTTGTCGCACTTCACCGGGTGCGGGATGCCCTCGTACAGGAACACCTCGGAGTCGAAGCCCATCGCCTTGAGTTCCTGCGGCAGCATCAGCGCGCGGCGCTCTTCCGACTCGCTGCGCGAGACTTCCTTGCCGCGAGTGACGTTGGTCTTGCGCACGGTGGTGTAGCCGAGCATTTCGGAGTAATCGTTGGCGTCCTGCTGCTCGCGCGGCGCGTAGATGATCTGCAGCGCGTGGTTGGTGATGATGGTGCGCGAGACGTCCTTGCCGTAGGTCGCGTCCAGCTGCGACATGCTCTGGATGATCGGCAGCAGGCGGATGTTGTAGCCGGCCATGTACGACACCGCCGAGGCGATGATGTCGACCTTGCCGATCGAGGTGAACTCGTCCATCAGCAGCAGGCACTGATGCTTGAGTTCGGGGTTGTTCTGCGGCAACTCGCGGGTGTTGAGGTTGATGATCTGGCTGAAGAACAAGTTCACGATCAAGCGGCTCTCGGCCAGCTTGTTCGGCTGGATGCCGACGTAGATCGTCATCTTCTTCTTGCGCAGGTCGGTCAGCAGGAAGTCGTCGGTCGCGGTGGCCGCGTCCAGGACCGGGTTGATCCAGGGGTTCAGCGGTTCCTTGAACGTGCCCAGGATCGAGGCGAAGGTCTCGTCGGCCTGCGACAGCATGTTGGCGAACGCCGATTTGGCGTTGCTGCTCAGGAACGGCCGCTCCGACAGGCCCTTCAGGAACGGCTTGAGCTCGCTCTTGCCGTCGCCGGAGGACAGCCGGTAGACCGCGCCCAGGGTCGGCGCGGTGGCGAACGGGAAGCCCACCTTCTGCGCGTCGTCGTAGGCCTCGAACAGGTACAAGGTGAAGGCCATGAAGGCGTTGCGCGCCTGGCTGACCCAGAACTTCTGGTCGTCCGAGCCGTCCGGATACAGCATCGCGGCGATGCTCATCAGGTCGGAGACGCGGAACGCCGGATCGTTGGAGACGTAGGTCAGCGGGTTCCAGCGATGGGTGCGGCGGTCTTCGGCGAAGGGGTTGAACAGGAAGATCTCCTGGCCCTGCTGCGAACGCCAGCCGCTGGTCAGGTCGAAGTTTTCCTGCTTGATGTCCAGCACCACCATCGAACCCTGGTAGTTCAGCAGGTTCGGAATGACGATGCCCACGCCCTTGCCCGAGCGGGTCGGCGCGGCCAGGATCACGAACTGCTGGCCGCTGAGCTGGACCAGCTGGCCGTTGAACTTGCCGACCACGATGCTGGTCGGGCTCGGCTTGAACATGCCCTTGGCCGCCAGGTCGCCGGCCTTGGCGAAGCGCGCGTCGCCGTGCATCGACTTCTTCTGCGGCTTCAGCATCAGCGCGACCAGCACCAGGTAGCCGATCAGCGGCGCGCCGTAGCCGATGAAGCCGCCGGCCTTGATCTTGCCCGCGTAAGGCTTGTACTGCGGCAGGTCCAGGACCTTGAGGTAATCGATATAGGTGCTCCACTTGAGCGCCGCGGTATCGATCTTCATCAACATCAGCGTCACGTATCCCGACAGATACGTCCCCGCGGCCAGTACGAGTACCAGTATCGCCAGGGCGAAAATTAGCTTCCCTTTCACGTAATGTTTCCTGCTTGGAATCCCCGAACCCGCTGTCGGTCAGCGTCGCCTCCGTCCGGGCCGCGCGCTGGGCGGCGCCGGCGGGCGCGATGCGGCCATGATATCCGGCGCAGGGGCTCCGCTGGAGGCCAGTTCGCGCTCCCATTGCTCCAGCCACAGCCGGGCGTCGCTGAGGGTCAGTTCCTGACGCAGTTTGAGCCCGGACGAGGACAGCACCGCATAGGCGTAGATGTCGTCCTCCTCGTAGTCGGAGTCGCGGGTCAGGGCCACAATCTGGTAGTGGCCGCGGGTCTGGATGTGGTGTCGGTACTCGTTCATTCGGCCTCCTGGCCTGCGCGCGCGGGGGCGCGTCCGGCGCGGTGTCAGTCGCGGTCCTTGAACAGACTGCGCATCGGCGAGGGCTCGCGGCGCTCCTCGCGGTTCTCGTCCTGGCGCTGGTCGCGGTCGCCGGGCTGGCGCTGCGCGTCGCGCTGCAGCTCCTGCAACTGGCGCTCGCGCTCCAACTGCACGAACTGCTGGGTGGTGCGTTCCATCGACTGGGCCGCGGCCTGGGCGGTGTCGACGTGGGCGATCCGCCGCCCCGGCGCGTCCGGCTCGCCCTCGATGGCGAAGCTGCGCGCGCCGTCGCGGCTCATGGCCACGTGGTCGACGCTGCGCAGACCGCCGGCGCGCGCTTCCAGGGCCAGCGCGGCGGCCAGGTTGTCGCGCTGCTCGGTCGGGAAGCTGCGCAGCGCGTCCTGCTTGTCCAAGCAGACCCGGACCTGGGCGAAGAAATCGTGGTGCGGGTGGCTGGGGCTGCTGAGCAGGTTGCGCTGCTCGGCCCGGCGCAGATCGTCGAGGGTTTGCGTGCCTGCGCCTTCCGGCACGGTCAGGCGCGGTTCCTGAGCGTTCGCGTTCATCGCCGAACCTCCGCTGGCTGGCGCCCGCGCTCGCCGTGGCGGACGCGGTCGATGAGGGGGTATCCCGCAGGCCGATGCTCGCGCAAGCGCCGCGGGGGTTCAAGCCGCCCGCGCCGCGCGACGGCCGGAGCCGGCGCGCGGCGGAACGTGGCAGCGACAGGCCCGACCTCCCTAGCGGTCGGACCTGCCCTGCCGCCTCCGCCCTCCCTGGCGGAGTCGACCTCCCTGTCGCGGACATCGCTTCCCTGGTCGACGCATTCCCTTGCGCCTGCGATGCCTGTCCCGAACCGGTCGCACGCCCGCCCTCCACCGGGATCACGGGCCTGCGGCCGAACCGAGCCTGGACGACCGCGGCGATGCGCCGCCGCGATCGGGTCCTGCGCCGGCGCCCCGTGCCGCGGGCGCCGGCCTCATTTCATGCGATCACCATCCGCGGCCCGCTGTGCTGGCGCGCTTCCAGGCTCTGCTGCGGATCGGCCTGGACCTGCGCCTGGGCCTGGGCCGGCGCGTCCTGCTGCAGGCGCTGGCTGGACTGTTCGACGCTCTGCGCCACGGCCTGGCCGCGGTCGGCGAAGACGCGGTGGTGGGCCGGGTCCTGCAGCCCGCCCTGGACCGCGAACAGGCCGCTGCCGTTGAGATTCGGCACCACGTGGTCGATCCGGTTCATGCCGGCCACGCGCGCCTCGTAGGTGAGCGTGCCGGCGGCGCGCTCGAGCTCCTCGCGGTTGCGCAGGCCGGCCTGCGGACCGAGCCGCTCCAGGCCGTCGACCGCCTGGCGGTACATGGCGTAATTCGGATGGGCCGGATTCGACAGCAGCGGCGCCGACTCGGCGCGGCCGAGCTGGGCCAGGGTGTTGCGTCCGGCGATGCCGTCGGCCTCGAGCCCGTGCGCGCGCTGGAAGGCCAGCAAGGCCTGGCGGGTGCGGTCGCCGAACTCGCCGTCGGCCTGCAAAGGCCGGCCCTGATCGTCGCGGAAACCGAGCCGGTTGAGGTTCTCCTGCAGCGCCAGCACCTGTTCGCCGCGCTCGCCGCGATGCAGCACGCCGTCGTCGCGCTGCGCGCTGCGGGCGTGGCCGCGGTCGTGATCGTGGCCGTCGTGGCCGTGATCGCGCGCGCCGACGCTCTGGCGCCGGTTCCAGAAATCTTCGGGGTTGAGGTTGCGCCCCTGCGCGTCCTTCATCTGGTAGTGCACGTGCTGGGCGTACTGATCGGCGCCGCGCGGGCCGCGCCCGCCCATGGTGCCGATCTCGGTGCCGGGCTCGACGTGCTGGCCGACCACCACCGACTGGCGGTCGGTGTGCAGCAACTGGTGCAGGTTGCCCTCGCCGTCGCGGATGCCGATCGTGCCGAAGCGGCCGCCGACGAACTCGACCGTGCCGGCGACCGGCGAGTGGATCCGCGGATGGGTCAGGTTCACCCCGCTCTGGCCGCCGACGTAATTGAAGTCGGAGCCGCCGTGCGGGCCGCCGTCGCGGTGCTCGCCGTAGTGGCCGGTGATGTGCGGCGAACGGCCCTGCTGCGGCGGCAGGATCGTGTTCATGGCGTCTTGGTAAGACATGGAAGTCCTCGGGGCAGGTTCGTTGGCGCCGGTCACAGCGAGTCGTCGCGCATGCGGTACAAGGTCCAGCAATCGCCCTTACGGAAGAAGTACGACAGCTGGTAGTCGGTGTCGGGCTTGGCCAGCATCACTTCCTTGTCGCCGTTCGACTCGCTCTGGCTCAACGCCAGTCCGTCCTGCTTTTGCCTGGCCGTGCTCGGCATCAGCGGGAACTCCAGTTTTTCGCCGTCGAGCAGCGCCGTCACCGGCTTGGGCTCCGGCATCGCGTCGGCATCCACGGTTTCGCTCTGCAGCGGGCGCTTGGTGAACGCCTTCTGCACCGCCGGGTCGTCCATGAACGCGACCAGGAAGGCATCGAAATCCTGCGACGGGCAAGCGACGCCGGCGCCCTGGGCGAGTGCCGGCTTGACCGCCGCCGGCTGGCTCTTGGACTCGACCTCGCAGCCGCCCAGGGCGAACAGCGCGGACAACAACAACACGGACTGGATGCGTTTCATCACTCGACTCTCCGAATACTGCGGACGATCGCGGCGGAGCTTCGACTCCGCCGCCTGCGGCGACGAGCTTAACCGTCGCCGGCGGCCGGCTCGCGGCACCGCTTCACGCTTGCCGGGTCGCGATCACGGTTGCAGATCCCCGTTCAAGCGCAGCCGGAACGGTTGCGGACGGTCGCGATCGCCGCCATTGGCGAACTGCCCGCCGACCTCCAGGCCGCCGTCGCGCCAGGCGAAGCCGGCCGGGTCCTCCCCGACCCAGGCCGACGCCGCCCCGCTCGCGCCGGGCACGCGCAGTTGCGCCTGGGCCACGGTCGCGCCGTCGCGCGGGTCCAGCTTCAGCGCGTGCAGCACGGTCTGCGACAGGCTCTGTTGCGACTGGGTGTCGGTCTGCAGCAGCACGTACAACGCCCCGTCCTGGCCCAGGCAATGGGTGGCGCGTCCCTGATGCATGTCCGCCGGCAACGCCAGGCTGCGCACCCAGACCGGCCGGCCCGAGGCTTCGGCCAGGTAGACCACCGGCCGCTGGTTCATGCCGTCCTCGTCGGTCGCCGCACCCACCATGCACTGCCGATGACCGCCGATCGATGCGCTGGCGTAGGACGAAAAACCCGCCGGAATCTGCGCCGGCGCGGGCCGGGTCCGCACGGCGGCAGCGTCGGGGGACTGCGCTGCCTGGCTCGCTGCGGACACGGCGGCCACGCGCTCGCCGGCGGGTTCCGCCGCGCAGGCCGTCAGCGCCCACCCCAGGGCAGCCAGCGCCAGCGGCGGAACCAGTGCATCGATCTTCATTGCCTTGCCATCCTGTGACTGTGACTCGCCAACCGCACTCGCATCCGCATCGATTCTGCGAGCCGGAATGGCGCGTCCGCCGTATCGGCGGCGAACGCGCCAGACCGGACCGCACCGACCGCTCCCGCCTCCCCGCGTGAGCGACCGGCTACCTCTGGTCGTCCCTGACCATCCATCCTTGGCCGTCGTCCTTGACCGACAACCCCTGCTGCGCGCCGGCGTCGCCGCCGGCGCCTGGACCTCAGACCATCACCGGCCGCTGCTGCTGACGCTCCTGCTGCTGTTGCTGCTGGGCCTGCTGCGGCACGTCCTGCTGCAACTGCTGGCTGGTCTGCTGCACGGTCTGCGCGACGGCCTGGCCGCGGTCGACGTGAACGCGATGGTGCGCCGGGTCGTTGACCTCGCCCTGCACCGCGAACAGGCCGGTGCCGCTGGCGTTGGGCACCACGTGGTCGATCTTGTTCAGACCGCTGACGCGCGCTTCGTAGGTCAGGGTGGCGGCGGCGCGCTCCATGTCCTCGCGGTTGCGGAAGCCGCCGTTCGGGCCCAGTCGCTCCAGGCCTTCCACGGCCTGGCGGTACATCGGATTGTCGCGGTTGGCCGGATCGGCCAGCGAACCGGTGCGCGCCGGCTCGGCCTGGGCCGGCTGCTGGCGTTCGGCCGGCTGCTGGTCGCGCTGCGGCTGCGCGTTGCGCAGGGCGTTGAGCGTGTCGCGGCCGGCGATGCCGTCGTCGGTGAGGCCGTTGGCGCGCTGGAACGCCTTCAGCGCTTCCTCGGTGCGGCGGCCGAAATGACCGTCCGGATTGATCTCGCCGCCGGCGGCATCGCGATAGCCCAGGCGCTTGAGCGTTTCCTGCATGTCCTGCACCGCCTGGCCGCGCTCGTTGAGCTTGAGCACGCCGTCGGCCATCGCATCGCGGCCGCCCCGGCCCTGCGTCTCGGGCAGATTCACCTGGCCGCGCGCCAGGCCCTGCATCACTTCCGGCGACAGCATGCGCTCCCACTCGGCGACCGCGGCGCGGCGCTCGGGCAGGTGGTTGCTGCCGCCGTTGATGTCGCGGGTGGCCGCGCGCACGTCGAACTGGTGGCCGTGCGGCACCACCCGGCTCTGCCAGTAGTGCACGGCGATGTTGGCGGCGTTGGTGCGGTCGGCGGCCAGGTCCGGGTTGCGGGTCAGGTCCATGCCGAGTTCGCGCGCGGCGCGCTCGTAGTTGTCGCGGCCGGTCAGCTGCACGTAGCCGCGACCGTGGAAACGCCAGCCGTCGCCCGGCTCGGTGTTGCCGAGATTGTCGCGGCCCCAGCGGCCGCCGTAGATCTGGTCGGCGATCTGCTCGCGGCCGCCGTTCACGGCGGCGCGCGCCTCGGCGAGGGTGTCCATGCCGTTGCGGCCCGGGAACACTTCCAGCAGGCGCTCGGCGCTGTAGCCCAGGCCTTCGTGCATGCTGCGGAAGCGGCCCGACTCGACCTGCATCTGGCCCATGAACGCGGCCAGTTCGCGCGGATCGCGGATGCCGGCGTTATAGGCGTGTTGCAGCAGGAAATCGCGATTGCTCGGGTTCGACATGGTGTACTCCTCCTTGATGAAATCGTGGCGACGGCCGGACCGTTCCGGCCGTGGAATCAACTCTTGGCCGGCAGGCCGCTGCGATCGATGGCGTCGTCGCGGCCCCAGCTACGGGTGAACTTGAACAGCGCGTCGTCGATGTCGTCGACCACGCTGCCCGACTCGCAGGCCTGCACTTTGTCGGCCTTGGCCGCGCCGGCGGCGACGGTCATCAGGCCTTGCTCCTGCAGTCCGGCTTCGCCGGAAATCGAATAGAAAATGCGCTTGCTGCCGGCGTCCTCGAACGAGTACGCGTAGCCGCCGCTGTTGCCGGCGAAGCCCAGTTGGGTGCGCTTGAAGCGGCCCGCCGGGGCGGCGTTGTCGGCCGGAAAGCGGTACTCGGCGCGGCCGGCGCCCTGGGCGAAATAGACATAGCCCGACTGTTCGCTGGCGCCCTTGGAGGCGCAGATCGAGGCCAGTTGGCCGCCGTCGAGCTTGCAGGCGAACACGACGTCCTCGTTGGCCGCGCACAGCGAACGGCCGTCGCCGGCCGGCGCGGCAGTCGCTTCGCTCGCTGCGGGCTCAGCCGCTGCAGCCGGCGCGGCTTCGGCCGCCGGCGCAGCCGCCTCGGTCGCGGCCGGCGCGGGCGCCGCTGCGTTCTCGCCGCCCGGCGCGCTGGCCGAATTGCAGCCGGCGAGCGCGGTCAACAACGCAAGGCCCAACAGGTTCGAAGCTTTCATGGCAGTTCCTTGATGATCGAGGTACGGAAAGACGCCGGGATCGGCGGATTCGTTCGCAGGACGCAAGCGTCCCGGGGCGCGGGCACGGCGCCGGTTCGGATCGGGCGAAAGTCGTGGCGCGCGGCGACGGCCGACGCGCAGGCGGCGACGGAGCGGACCGATTCGAACCGGACGAGTCCGGGCACCCCGATCGCGCAAGCGAACGAGGCGCCGTCGGCTCAGACCGTATGGCTCTTCGGCTTCTGCTCCGGCGTCTGCGCTGCGAGCTGCGGCGCGTCCTGCCCGGTCTGGAAAGTCGACCGCTCGATCGGCTGCTGCGCCGCATGGGCCTTGTCGACGTGCACGCGCTGGTGACCGGGGTCGGTCAAGGCGCCCTGCACGGCGAACAGGCCGCCGCCGTTGGCGGTCGGCACCACGTGGTCGATGCGGCTGAGCCCGCTGACCTTGGCCTCGTAGGTCAAGGTCGCGGCGGTGCGTTCGAGTTCGGCGTGGCTCTTGAACGCCTGCGGGCCGAGCTTCTCCAAGCCGTCGACCGCGTTCTTGAACATCGCGTGGTCGGGATGGGACGCATGCGACAGCAAGGGCGCGCGTTCGGCCTGCTTCAGCGCTTCCAGGGTCTTGGGGCCGGCGATGCCGTCGTCCTTGAGCCCGTGGGCGCGCTGGAAGGCCTGCAGCGCTTCCTTGGTGCGCTCGCCGAAATCGCCGTCGGCGCGCAGCGCCTGGCCGCGCGCGTCGTGATAACCGAGCTTGTTGAGCGACTCCTGCATGCCGCGCACGGCCGGGCCGCGTTCGTCCTGCTTGAGCAGCCCGTCGGCCAGCGCATTGCGCGCCGCGGCCGGTTCGCGGGCAGGCGCCCGCGTATCGGCATGTCCGATCGACACGCCGTTCTTCTTGATGTCTTCGATGATCCCGGGAAGCTTGCGCTCCCAGGCCTCGGCGTAATTCTCGCAGTCCTTGGCCGCTTTCACGGTCCAGGCCTTGGCCGGGGTGACGCCGTTGACGGTGCGACGCGCGTTGTACAGATCGTGCGAGTCTTCGTCGATGTAGCGGTCCAGACGCTTGCCGGTGAACAGACCGTCGCGCATGCCGACCACCAGGATCTTGGCGGCCAGTTCGGGGTCTTTGGCGAGATCAGGATTCTTGACCAGCTGCCCGTTGAGGCCCAGCAGCTTGTCGAAAGTCTTGTAGTTGTAGTCGTGGGTCAGGTGCACGTACCCGCGACCATAGAAATCTTCCCCGCCGCTGTAGCCCAGCTTGCGCGCTTGCGACCGGCCGAAATCCTCTTCCGGGGCGCTGAAATTGCGGGTTTCGTGCTGCGCCGTCGCCAGCATGTAGGCGATCTGGCGCGTATCGGTGACGCCGTTTTCGAGCGCGGTCTTGACGATGAGGTTGACCGACGAATTGCGGTCTATCCCAAAGCCGTCCGTGCTCCGGCCGTGGCCGTTGCTCATGGTGCTATCTCCTGTACGTGCATGTCATTGGAATTTGTTGTATCGCCGGATCCATCGAGGGACCCGTGCGTTGCATGTACCAGCGTTGTGTGTGGCTGAAGATCAGCCGCGCCCTGTTCGCATCAGGGCTGGTGAAGCACCTCCTTCATCTCGCCGTCGACGAGCTTCTCGGTGCGAACCTTAACCTTATCCTGGCCCTCGGTCGAGTCCTGGGTGACACGTTCGACCAGCTTCGGCCGCCCACCTTCGATGGCGTATGTTTCGATCACGTGCAGGCAGCAGCCGTCGGTGGAGGTCGAAACAAGACGTCCGTCACGAACGGCGAACAGGCCGTTGCTGCCGATGCCGATGTCGGAGAACTCCTGGTCGAACTCGAAGCTGCGCCGCGCCGCGTCGTACAGGAACACGTCGTAGGAAGCGGCGCCGTGCGCGCCTTCCTTGCCGGTCCACAGCAGCAGGTCGTCGTGGCCGTCGCCGTCGACGTCGGCCAGCACCAGCGACACCCCCTGCGGGAAGCGCTCGTCGAGCGGGCCGCGGTACACGGTCTTGACGCTGTCCAGGTACAAGGCGTCGGGTTTGAGGGTCTGGCGCAGACTGCCGTCGCGCCGGCTCAGGCTCAGCTCGACGCCGCGGTTGCACAGGCTCAGGGTATCGCTCTGCTCGATGCAGGCGGGCGCGGTAAGGCTCAGGCTCAGGTCGCCGGCCTCGGCCTGCAAGGTGCCGGCGGCGCTGAGCTGGGCGGAAACAGAGATCGGCATGGACACTCCTGTGTTCGCCTGGCCGGCCTGCGCTTGCTTCGCCGCGGGGGCGGCGGGCTCGGGCGCAGGCGTGCCGCGGTCTGGCGCTTTGCACGCCGCCAGGCCGCAGATCACGAACAGACAGACGGACTGAAATCGTTTCATCGCATGGTGACCGGTCTTGGGGCAAGTGTACGTCATGCGCGCGACGCGGGCCGTCGATCGCCAATCCACGCAAAAAGGCAGGATCCGGCGACGCAGCGCCAGCCCGATGCCGGTCCGCCTGCGCACGCAAGCGCGGCGCAGGCATCGGCACGCTGCCCGATTCGCAGCGCCGCCGGTATTGTACGAACGGCCGCAGCCAGGCTCCGTCCGCGCCGCACTGCCCCGCCCCGCTCCACCCTGCCCAGGATCAGGCCATCGCCGGCCGGGGCCCCTGCCGCTCGGGCGGTGCCTGCGCCGGCTGCATCTGCGCCGCATCCTGCTGCAACTGCTGGCTGGTCTGCTGCACCGACTGGCTCGTCGCCTGGCCCTTGTCCACGTGCGCGCGCAGGTGCGCCGGGTCGTTCAGCGCGCCCTGCACCGCGAACACGCCGCTGCCGCTGGCGTTGGCCACGACATGATCGATCCGGCTCAGGCCGCCGGCCTTGGCCTCGTAGGCCATCGTCGCCGCTGCTCGCTCGCGGTCCTCGCGATTGGGATAACCCTGCGCGCCGAGCTTCTCCAGGCCGTCGAAAGCCTGCTTGTACAGCGCGTGATTCGGATGCGCCGGATCCGACAGCAACGGCCCCTGGCTGCGGGCCTCGTTCTGGCCCTGCGCCGGCGCTGCGTTCTTGAGCGCGTTCAAGGTATCGCGCCCGGCCTTGCCGTCGTCGTCCAGGCCGTGCGCGCGCTGGAAGGCTTGCACCGCTTCCTGGGTGTGCTTGCCGAAGTGGCCGTCGGCCGACAGCGGATTGCCCTGCGCGTCGCGGAAACCCAGGCGGTTGAGGTTTTCCTGCAACTCGCGCACCGCCGGCCCGCGCTCTTCGAGCTTGAGCACGCCGTCGGCCATCGCGTCGCGGCTCGGCGCCGGGCGCGGCGCGGCATCGTGCGAACGGCTGCCCGGCGCCAGCGATACCGGCGGCACCTCGATGCCGTTCTTCTTCAGCAGCTCTTCCTGGTTGGCCAGTTGCACCAGCGAGTCTTTCTCGTTGTTGGCGCGCTTGAGCAGCCCCGGCCACCAGTCCGGCGAGCTTTTGAACAAGGTGTTGTTGTGGGCGATCTTGTAGTCCTGCACCGCCTCGACGATCTGCTTGTCGCTCAGTTCCGACAGCTTGTAGTCCTTGCCGAAGGCTTCCTTCATCCCCTTGTCGAAGATGTCCGGGGTCAGGCCGCGGAACTGCACCGAGGTGCTCCACAAGGCGTCGTGCACCGCACGGCCGCGGTCGGACAGGTCGATGCCGCGCGCCTTCAGCGCATCGTTCTGCTTGTCGAAATGCGAGCGGCCGATGAAGTCGTGCTGATCCTTGCCGAAGCCGGGATCGGAGGCGGCCAGTTGCTTCCATTTGGCGTTGAACTCGGGCGTGGCCGGGGTCAGCCCCTTGAACTGATCGCCGTAGCGCGACTGTTCCAGGTACTCCTGCACCGTGCCCTTCTTGCTCGACAGCTGGTACTCGCCGTACGACACGCCGCCGGCGTCGCCGACGCCGGTCGAAATCGTCCCGGCGCCCTTGCCCGAGGACTCGTAGCCCGCCGAGGTCTGGCCGATGTGCCAGCCGTTGACGGCCCGTTTGGCCTTCTCGATATCGTCTGCCATTGCATTCACTCCATTGATTGTCGTGGGGCTTCCTAGGCGGCGGATCAGCGCTGGCGCGCGACCATCGCCTCCAGTTCGACCGCGCGCTCGGCGGTCATCTTCAACGCGCAACTGTTGGCTTCGATGCGCTGGGCCTGGCCTTCGGTCTCGGCGTCCCAGGCGCAGGCCTTGTCTTTCTCGGCGATCCACTTGCGCTGCGCGTCGCGCAGCACCGCCATCTCGGCGGCCGGCACCAGCGTCTGCAGACGCTTGTAGGCGGCGTTGAGGCGATCGTCCTGGTAGACGAACTCCTGCTCGATGCAGTTCTGGATCTCGAACGTGACGCCGTCGGTGGCTTCGGCGCACTTGCTGTAGGACTCGCGGAACATGCTGGCTTCCTTGTCGGTGGCGGGTTCGTCCTTGGACGCGGCCGCGGCTGCGGGTGGCGCCGCGTCGGCTGGGGCGGGAACGCTCGCGGGTTCGGCGATCGGTGCGGGCGCCTCAGGCGCGGGCGCGGCTGCAGGCGCGGGCGCCGGCGCGGTGTCGGCGGCAGGCGCCTGGGCCTGGCACGCGACCGTCAATGCCAGCAGCGCGGCCAGGCCGCAGGAACGAATGGCTTGCATAGGGTTACCGTCTCTCCATGACCTACGGGGTGCGCGAAAGCCGCGCATCGATGCCCTGTTCCAGGCCGTAAGCCATCCTAGCAAAGGCCGTCGCCACGCCACAGTCGCCGACCGGCGCGTGGCTGAACGGCGTTCGACTTATGGACTCGAACGCGGCCGGCCGTTGCGCCGGCGCCGCTACCGTCCCGCGAAGCGACAACCGATCCGCCTGCGGCTCAATAGACCGGAACAGGGTATGCGCAATCGGTGTAGGCGATCTCGCAGTCGGCGGCGGACCGGGTGCATTGTTCCAGCGCCAGGTCGGACGCTCCCGGCACGTCGGGGCCGCGCGCCGACGCATAGACATCGCCGCCCCGGGCCAGCACCCCGCACTGATCGCGGTAGACCAGCACGATCTTGCACCCGCCCCCGCCCTCGCGGGCGCAGAGCTGCAAGGCTTCAAGCTCCGCCTCCGACTGGCTCGCCACCTGCGTCGAAGTGCCGACGCTGCGACTGCCTTCGTCGACCGCGATCGCGCCCCATTGCGTCAGCCAGTCGCGGGGAGCGACCGGCGGCGGCTCGGGATAGATCACTTCCGCGGGTGGCGCCCGCCCCCAGGCGTTGAACAACACCCACTCGAAATGCCCGCCCGAGGGAACCGCGAACGGGAAGTGCGCGGCGGCCGGCCCGGCGAACCCGAGCATTGCGATGAGGCTGAGCGCGATGGGTTTCATCGCCCGCTCCTTCGGCATTGGAGCCTGCGGACACTATACGCCGCTCCTCAAAGCGGCGCCGGAAACGTCACTGTTCGAGTTCCGGCCGGCGCCGGTTCAGCCGGATCGCACCGCAATCACCAGGGCGTCTCACTGAACAGGGACTGCGTGCGCGCAATCCGAATAAAAGACCTTGCAGTTCGAGGACGACTGCTCGCAGCGCGCCATCGCCAGTACGGATGCCTCGGGAACCGATGCCGCATGCGCCGTCGCGTAGAAATTATCGCCCCAGACCACTACGCCGCATTGATCGCGATAAGTCAGGCTGACTTTGCAGCCGCCGCCGCCCTTGGAGCCGCAGAGATCCATGGCCTCGAATTCGGCTTCGCGCTGGCTCGAAGCCTCCGAGGAGACGCCGATTGCGTTGTTGTTGCTGTCGATGGCCACCGCACCCCAACGCGATGCCCATTTCACGGGCTTCGGGCGAGGAGTCGGCCGCGGCTGACTCTCTTCATGCGCGCCGTTGGGCCACCCGGCGGCATTGGGAGGAACGCACTGCGGATTGCCCGCGGACGGGATGCCTGCCGGACATTGGGCGTAAACCGTTCCCACCAACCCCATCAGACAACCAACCAACATGATGCGCATCAAATCATCCTCTCAACTGCTGGGTAGCATCCGTAGCCCGACTACAGGCAAACCTCATCCGGCGTTGAGGCTACTGCTTGACCGCCTCCGACACTCAAGACGAGCGACGACGACAGATGGCACCGCTGCTCGAAGTATCATCGGGGCGAATCATCGCAATGTTAGTAAACCGCTGTAGGCAAGGCGCAGTCCGAGTAGGCGACCTTGCAGTCCTTGGTGGACTTGCTGCATTCGGAGACCGCCATCTCCGAGGCCTTGTCCACCGAGGGCGCGCGAGCGGTCGCGTAATAGTCGTAACCCCACGCCAGGACGCCGCATTGGTCGTGATACGCCAGCACGACCCGGCACCCGCCTCCGCCGTTGTCCACGCAGCGATCGATCGCTTCCTGTTCGGCGTCCTGCTTGCTCGTCGACTGGGTCGAGGTGCCGACGCTGTTGGTGCCGTCGTCGACCGCGATCGCGCCCCAACGGGACAACCACTGCTTGGGGGCGCGCGGCCTGGCTTCGTCGGCAGGTGCGGGCATGTTGTGCCGCCAGCCCGGACCGTCGGGAGGAATGCAACCGGGCGTGTTCGGCATGCCCGCCGGGCATTGGGCGTGCGCACCGCCCACCACCCCAAGCAGCAATACAACCGTCAACGAGCGCATCGAGAGACTCCTTGTCCTGGCGATGACAGAAAAAACAGCACTACGACTACGACCTAGACTCGTCCGGCCTGCCCCTGAAAAGCGCCAGACATCGAAGTCGCCCTCTTTTCCAGCTCTTTGGCTCGACACGCCCCAAAAAAAACGACGCCCGAAGGCGTCGCTTTGTTTTGTACTGCAGCTTCAGCGAGCGGCCACCCATCACGTGCCCAAATCGCTCTGCTTACTGCACCCTTATCGGCGCAGTGCAGTTCGAGTAGTAGACGCGGCAATTCGTGTCCTTGGCGTTGCATTTCTGCATTCCCACCTCGGTCGCTCTCTCGATCGAAACTGCCGTTTGCACCAGATAACGCTTGTCGCCGGTAACGAGCACCGCACACTGGTCGTAATAGGAGACATCCAGCACGCAATCCTTGCCACCGCGCTCGCTGCACTCCATCAATGCAATCTGTTCGGCGGACTCTCTGCTGTCGATACCCGAAGCAGTGCCTAGAGCGGCACTGACGCCATCGGCGGCGATCGCGCCCCAAGTGCGCTTCCAAACGGGCTCCGGTCGGGCGGGCTCGCCGGAAGACGAGTTGTGCCCCCAACCCGGAGCGTTCGGCGGAACGCATTGCGGGTTCCCGGCAGACGGAATACCCGCCGGACATTGCGCGTAGGCACCGCCGGCCCAGAATGCCAACGCCAGAACAACCAAGCAGAGGCGAGCTTTCATATGACCCCTTCAGCGTGTCTAACGGAACTATTCCCTAGCTCGCCGCGTATCGACTTTCATCGTATCGGAATGCGCGGGACCGGCGTTGTTGTACGTGCCGGTAGCGTGAGTGTTGCTGGGTGAACCGCCACTGAAACTGCTGGCTCTGTCAGCGGAACCGACTTCACGCGTATTTTGCGTCTGAGGCGCATAACCGCCGCCGTAACCGCCGCCCTCGTAGCCGCGATTATGGCTCGGCGGCTGGCCGGCGCCAGGCGAAGCCTGTCCGCCGCCGAAGCTGTTGAAGGTGCTGAACTGACCCATCACGCCCTGGAAGAACACCGCGGCCATCGGCGGCGCGCTGATGATCAGCACCGACAGGATCAGGCCCAGGCCGCCCTGCTGCAGGGCCTGGCTCGACATGCCGTCGGACGTGTCCAGGCCGGTCAGGGCGCCTGCAATGGCGGTCCCCCACAGAGCCAGGGCGACCTTGGTGACCATCTTCAGCGAGATCGAGATCATCGCGCTGAGCACCGCCATCGAGAACATCGTGCCTATGCCGTAGAACAGCCATTTACTGAACAACTGTTTGGTCTGGTCGAACAGCAAACACAAGATGAATATCGGCCCGAACCCGACGAACAAGGCCATCGCGATTTCGTACAGCAGCAACGAAATGCCGGCGGTGACCGCCGGGCCGCCGGCGCCGACGCCGACGAACCACATCGCCCGGGTCTTCTTGGCGTCGAGGACGTTGTCGTCCATCGCGTCGAGCATATCGATGCTCGACCAGGCCAGCTGCATGTAGCCCAGGTTCTTGTCGATCTCGCTCTCCGGATCGGTGTCCTCGCCGGTGATGACCCAGTGGATCTCCTTCTTGACGTCCTTGGTCAGGAACTGGTGCATCGGAGTGCCGAACATGGCCATGGTCGTGGCCACGCCGACGATCAACGTCGCACGCAGGGAGTTGGTCACCAGGGCCATCATCGAGTCGCGCGACTGGCCGGTGGCGATGCGATAGCCCTGAATCATGATCCACAGGGTCAGCAAGGTCAGGGCGATGCCGCCGGCCCACTGCATCGCGTTGCCGAGGATCTCGATGCCGAACTTCTCGATCTCCTTGCGCAGATATTTCAGGATCAAGCGGAAGAAGATGAAGTCGCCCGCCGAGTCGATGCTGGGGCTCAACCAATCGGTCAAGCCGCTCGCCGATCCGCCAACGAGGTTGAATGCCTTACTCATACCGCCACCACGCCCTCTGGGGCTCATGCCCCTGATTTAGTGAATCCCTTGCTCATCGCGGGAACTCCGTCCCGCGTCGTCCTTTCGCCCGCTATCCGACGCTCAGTTATCGAGCGCCATCTTCAACGCGGTGG
This sequence comes from Lysobacter sp. BMK333-48F3, assembly GCF_019733395.1. Classification (NCBI taxonomy): domain Bacteria; kingdom Pseudomonadati; phylum Pseudomonadota; class Gammaproteobacteria; order Lysobacterales; family Lysobacteraceae; genus Lysobacter; species Lysobacter sp. BMK333-48F3. The sequence goes on from NZ_JAIHOO010000001.1 coordinate 4,437,077, forward strand.
TCTTGAACACCGAGCCGAGGATGCCGGCGCGACCGTTCATCGCCGTTTCCACTAGCTGGCGCTGGTTGTCTTCCATCGCCGCGATGTAGCTGTCGTAAGCCTGCATCTGCCCCTCGTAGTTGGCGAACTTGGCCGACATGCCGTTCGCCAGGCGCGCGGAGTCGTTGGCGACCGCCTCCATCGTGCCCTGCTTGAGGTCGCTGTTGCGCTTCTTTTCCAGCTCCTTCATCTGACGCTCCATTTCGGGCAGCGTGTCGCGCGCGAAACGGACGGTGTAGTTGTACTTGTCCACCTTGGCGCTGACGATGTTGGCGCAGATCTGGCGCTGCTGCTTGGCGACGTCGCCGCCGAGATCAAGCTTGAACGCGCCGGTCAACGCGCCGATGATCGGAAGACCGCCGCCGCCGCCGCCGCTGGAGGCGCACTTGGCTGCGACTTCTTCCGACTTGTTCAGCTCCTTCCATTGCTCCTGCGCCGGCATGCCGATCGTGCTCAGCATGCTCTGCAGCTTGACCACCTGCTGCTGGAAGTGCTGAACCTGCTGCTGCAGCTTGGTGTATTCCTTGATGTGCTGGCCGTAACGCTCGGCGAAGCCCTTGATCTGGGTGACGATGTTCTGGATGGTGTGGCCCGGGTCGGTCACCACCCACTGGGCGTTGGCGCTGCCGACGCCGAAAACGCAGGCAGCCGCGAGGGCCGCAACGGCCAGGTTCTTCTTGATCGCCTGCTTGGCATTCATGGTCTTCATCTTCCTTTTCTCCTGATCTCGTAAGTCGCGCTTGACGTTGCGGTTCAAGGTGATCGCGTGATTAAGCGGCGGACCGGCTGGGCGAGGCGCTCTTGGCGCCGCCCTTGCCCGAGCCCTTGCGGTTGTCGTAGAAATCCTGCAGCCAGGCGTCGGGACTGAGATCGTCCGCGGCCACGCCGGCCTTGTGCGCTGCTTTCTCCACCACCTGGTGCATGATCTCGATGTTGTCGGTCGACGAGGAGATCACCGCCAGCGCGTCGTCCATGCCGCGCAGGTTCAACTGGCAGACGGTCGCGGCATGGCCCTGCTTGACCAGGAAGCAACGCGAACGCTCGTCCAGGCTCTTGACCACCTGGTACTCGGCATCGGTGAGCTTGAGGCCTTCGATGTAGTCCTCGCGGCTCGCGTTCGGGTTGGGCAGCAGGATCAGGGTCGCGGTCTGCTCGATCAGCGAGGCCGAGATGTCGCTGGCCAGCGCGTCTTCCGGGCTCTGGGTGGCGAAGATGCCCAGGCCGTTCTGCTTACGGATGGTCTTCTGCTTGTTCTTGGCGAATTCCTTCAGCGCGCCGCCGCCGTCGAGGATCTTCCAGAACTCGTCCATGACGTAGATCAGCGGACGGCCGTCGATCAGCTCTTCCAGGCGATGCAGCAGGTAGTTGATCACCGGCACGCGCACTTCGACGTTGTCGATCACGTCGGTGTAGTCGAAACCGATGATGCTGGCCTTCTCGAGGTTGATCGTGTCGACCGGATTGTCGAACACCCAACCCAGCGAATTGCCCGCGGTCCACTTGCGCAGGCGCGCATAGAGGCCGTCGTCGCCCATGTTGGGCAGGCTCTTCTGCAGGTTGGTCATGCTGCGCAGGTGCATGGGCGTGTCGAGGATGTTCTCGACCGCGCGGAAGATGTCCTCTTCCTCGCGCGCCGAGTACACCGACTTGCCGGCCAGCACCTTGATCAGGTCCGACAGGAACTGGACGTTGGTTTCGTTGTTCTCGCACTGGAACGGGTTGAAGCCGGTCGGCTGGCCGTTCTCGAGCGCGAGGTAGTTGCCGCCGCAGGCGCGGACGAAGATCTCGGCGCCGCGGTCCTTGTCGAAGAAGAAAATCGTCGGCGTCGGCTTGAGCTTCTGCACCTGGCTGAGCAGGAAGTTGATCAGCGCGGTCTTACCGGTACCGGACTTGCCGATCACCATGGTGTTGGCGATCGCCTTCTCGCCGAGCGAGTTCTCGGCCGGATGGGTGGCGTGGAAATTGAAGAAATACGGCTGGCCGTTGGTGGTCTGCAGCGTGGTGACGCAGTCGCCCCAGGGGTTGTTTTCCTTCTTGCCGGTGGCGAAGTTGTGCAGCGGCGACAGGCCGAGGAAGTTCAGCGAACTGACGTTGGCCAGGCGCGTGCGGTACTTCCAGTTGGCCGGGAACTGGGCGTAATAGGCCGCGGTCACGGCCAGGTCTTCCTTGACCGAGACGAAGCCGGCGTTGGACAGCTCGGCGCGGGTCATGGCGATGTTCTGCGCCAGCGCTTCCTGGCTGTCGGCGTACACCGCGAAGCTGAAGTGGTACTCGCCGAGCACGAAGTTGCCCGAGGCGAGCTGGTCCATCGCATAGTCGAGCTCGGCGATCTGGCTGACCGCCTTGTCGCCGGAGGAGATCATCATGCCCTTGGTGCGGTCGAGCACCTTGAGCGCGTCCTGGCGCCCCATCGGGCTGAAGGAATGGCTCACCACGTACTCGAAATCCAGGTACTTCAGGCCGTTGAGGATGCCCGGATAGGTGGCGTCGGTGTATTCCTTGACGTTGAGGATCGCGCCGAAATGGTTCTGCCCGGTCGGCGTGGTGACCACGAAGTCGCCGGTCTTGCTGGCGAAAGTATGGCGGCTGACCGGCAGATAGTTGTAGACCGGCGCGGGCAGCACCGGCACCGGCTCGTCGATCCGGTTGAGCACGTAGCCGAAGAACTCCAGCGCCTCGGAGAAGACGACGCCGTTCTTGGCCTCGTACATGCCCAGGCGGTACGGCGCATAGTCCTTCAGCACCGCCTCGACGTTGCTGGCCAGTTCCAGCACCTTGGCGATGGCCTGGTCCTGCTGTTCCTGCAGCTGCTGGACGTTCGAGGACTTCTCGGTCAGCCGCTTGCCCGACACGATCGGGCGGTAAATCATCGTCAGGTACAGCTCGTTCTGCATCAGCTTCTGCCCGGACAGCGAGGCGAAATAGCCGTCGGAGAGCTGCTGGTTGAAAGTCTGGCCGAACTTGCTGTCGGTCTTGATCCGGCGCTTGCGGCGCACGTCGTGGACCCAGAACGCAACGTTGGTGAAATCCGGCGCCCGCAGCGTCTGCAGCATGCGGTTGAAGGTGTTGTGGCGGTGCTCCAGCTCCCACTCCTCGCGACCGACGAACGGCAGGCCGCCCAGGTGCCACACCAGCATGTAGTCGCCGCCGGTGGTCTTGATCACCGTCGGAGAAACATGGGTGGACAGCGGGATGAATTCGCTGATGGGGGCGTCTGGACTCAGCATGTGGCGGCGTTGGTATCTGCTGTGGGATGTGGGCGGAACCCGCGCCGGCCTCGGCCGTCGCAGGTTCCGAACCTGACTGCGGTACTGCGCCGAACGCCATTGCGGCCTGACCGCAATGGCGTCCGGTTACGGCACTATGCCTTGCTCTTTTCGCCAGGATTGCGATAGAGGTTCGGCGAGAAAACCCACATGCTCGCGTTCTTCTGCAGGTTGCGGACCCGCATGCGGAACTGCAGCCGCAGGCCGAGCAGACGGAAGATCATTTCGTCGCGCCGGGCCATCTGCCGCATGATGAAAATCACGATCGGCAGCAGCAGGATGCAGAACATGTCGATGTAGAACGTCAGCAGCAGGCTGGTGCCCGCGCCGATCGCGAACGGCACGTACGGCACGCCGAGGAACATCGGCGGGCGGGTGCAGCCGCGAAACAGTACGTTCTTATGCATACAGCGACAGAGCGGACAGGATCATGCCCGGGTCGGCGCCGACGTCTTCCGGAATCACCATCTTGGCCAGCTGGGCCGCGGCGCCGATCAGGAAGCCGCCGAGCAGGACCGGAGCGACGTCGGCGATGCGCTTGTGGGCGAAGGCGATCTGGTAGCCGGCGAAGATCACGGCGATGGTCACGATGGCGACCGAAGCGATGTTCAGCAGGCCGTTCAGGTTGTCGAGGAAGCCCTTGACGCGGCCTTCGGCCGGGTTCTGGGCGAAGGCCAGCTCGGGCAGGGCCAGCAGGGCGACGAACATGACGGCCATGGCGAAGGCCGAGGCGAAGTTCTTGAGGACGATGGTATTCATGAAGAAATCCCTTCTTTTTAGCGAGTGGTCAGTGGTGGTCGAGGAAAACGGAATCGCTTACGGGGTCGGTGGAGGACATCAACAATCAAAAGACGAAGGCCTGGTCTCCCGGGGAAACCGCCGTTGCCGGCGCGGGAGCGACAGGCGCAGCCGCCGTGGCCGCGTTCATCGGCATCACCTTGACCGGCTGGAGCGGTTGCGGCTGGACCGCAGCCGTACCGGCCGGAGCAAGTCGGACCGCCGCGGCAAGGGGCTGCGGCCCCACCACCACTGGCGTAGGTAACGGCATCGGGGCCGCGACCGCGGCCATCGCCGGCGCGGCGGCGACCGGCGCGGACGCCGGGTCGAGCGCGGCGGCCAGGCGCTGCGGGCCCGACTGACGGCCGGGGGCATAGACCCCGCGCGCGGTCGCGGTCGCCGCGGCCGCCGACATCGGCGCGCTGCCGACCCGGCGCTGGGCCGGCGCGGCGAGGCCGGCCAGGGCGATGGCCTGGCCGTCGGACTCGGCCGCGGCGGCCTTGTTGATCGACGCGTAGATCTTCTGCACGTAGCCGTGACGGAAACCGGTGACGAAGTTTCCGGAGTAGTAGCAGCTGAAGGACTTGCCCCAGTTCGAGCCGGAGCGGCCATAGCATTCGGCCAGGATCTTCGAGCCGGCCTGCAGGTTCGGGCAGACTTCGAACGCCTTTTCGTACGACGGCAGGCCGTACTTCTCCAGGTTGTAACGATTGACCTGGGCGACGCCGAGCGAAAAGTTGTAGCCGCGGCGCTCGAGCATGCGCGCGGTGGCCACCGCCTCGGACAGGTTCTTGGGCTGGCGCACCAGGCGGCCGCCGACCACGCCGATGGCGTAGGGATTGAACGAGGACTCCACGCGCACGACGTGTTGCATCACTTCGTTCGGGACAGCCAGGCCCGTGCAATTCGTCAACTCAATTCCGGGCAACATTCCTTGATCCCCCCGTGCCGACCTTGGCGCCGACCCCCTGCAAACATTCCAGAAATGAAGGACTTATCGAAAGTCGCATTGACGCAGCAATGATTCATTCTGGAGCCAGCAATGTCAATGGCCGTGCACAACTGCGTCACAGTTCAGGCTATTCAGCACCCTCGCCTCACTCGGCGAAGGCGCGCTCCGGGTTGAAGTCGATGCCGGTGATGTATCGCTGGCCCGCGTGGGCCTTGATATGCACCAGGATATCGATGGTCATCATCAACAAGCGCTTGATGACCGAGAACTCCAGCCCCGACCCTTCGTTGGACGCCTTCACCATCAGCGCGAGCTGATCCCAGGTCTGCGCGGTACTGCCGGCGTGACAGCTGGTGATCGATCCCGGGTGGCCCGAGGCGCAGTTACGAATGAAATAGAACGATTCGTCGCCGCGCAGCTCGGCCAGGATGATCCGGTCCGGCTTCATTCGCAGACAGGCCTCCATGCAGCTCTTGGCCGTGACATTGCTGGTGCTTTGTCCACCTTTTGAGTAGAGCAAGTGCACCACATTCGGCTGTTCGATGAAGAGTTCGCGCGCGTCCTCGATCGTCACCAGCCGTTCGTAGTTCGGAATGTGACCGACCAGCGACTTCATGAAGGTGGTCTTGCCGCTGCCGGTGGCGCCGGCGACCACGATGTTCTTCTTGTACTGCACCGCCTTGCGGAAGAAGTCGGCGTAGTTGCGCTGCGCGCGCAGCTCCAGCAGCTCCCGGTCGTGGTCGCTGATGGTGTGCGCGCCTTCCAGGATCTGGTTGAAGAAACCGTCTTCCTGGTACTGGGCCAGGGTCTTGCTGTGCTTGGACGGCAAGCGGATCGTGATCGACACCTTGCCCGAGTCGCAGGCCGGCGGGATCACGAACTGGGCGCGCTGCCCGGTCGGGAAGGTCAACGAGACCACCGGGTCGGCATCGGTGATGCGCTGGCCGGTATTGCTCTCGTTGACCACCGCGGTGCAGAACTGCCGGGCCCGCTCGAACGTCAGGCTCGGCACTTCGATCCGGTTCCAGCCGGAGCGAGTCTCCAGATAGAGCTCGCCCGGCCGGTTGATGCAGATTTCGGTGACGTCCGGGGAGCTCATGTATTCCAGGATGCCGAGCACCTGGTACTGATACTCCAAGAACGCGTTGGAAACCTGCGCTATCGGTGAATTGTCTGCGTCCATCGTGACTGCCGCCGAGGCCGGCTTACCTCATGACCGAGGAGAAGTCGACGTCCTTGGCGACGTAGACATTGACGATCGTGCCCTGGTTGATGGTCACGGTCGCCGGGCGGTTGATGCTCTTGTCCAGGGCCTGGTTGGCCAGACGCTCCATCGCTTCGGCGGTGTTGCTCTCGTACGGGGTCTCCACCACGTTGCCGCTGTTGGTGACTTCGGTCGAGCGCGGGCCGTTCTTGGCCGCGGCGTACTTGAACGCATCGCTGATCAGGCTGATCAGCAGGGCCGAGGCGATGCGGCTGCCCCAGTGCGCGTTGTAGTCGCCCGGATGGCCGGCGCCGCCGAGGTTGTCGACGCCCGGGCTGGCCATGCTCACGTCGATGCCGGTCGGCGTGGTGATGCGGTCCCAGATCACCGAAACGCGCGGTCCGTTGATGTTGTCGGACTGGTAGCGGCCGGAGATCTTCGAGCCCTTCGGCAGCAACAGGCGGCGCCCGTTCACCGAATAGGTCGGCTCGGTCACGATGCAGGAGGTGAAGCCCGGGATATCGGTGATGATCCGGGTTTCCATCACGCAGCGGATGTAGGTGCCGCGCAGCAGCAAGGTGTCCGGGTTGTACAGCGGCTGGGCGCTGGTCGGCATGTCGCGCTCGTCGCGCGGCTTGGCGCCGCCGCCCGGCGAGTTGGCCTGCACCGCCGCGGCCATGGCCGCCGCGTACGGGTCGTTGCCGCTGCCGTCGGAGCCGGCGCCGGAGCTGGCGTAACCGCCGCCTTCGGCCATGCCCATGCGTCGCTCGAGCAGCGACGGCGGGCGCGGGCCCTGCTCTTCCGGCGGCGGCGCTTCGCGCTCGGCCAGTTCCTGCGGGGAGGGTTCGGGCACCATCGGCAGCGGCGGCATTTCCTGCACCTGCTCCACCGGCGGCAACGGCGGCGCATTGTCGGTAGCGGCCTTCGGCAGCTCCGGAATGTTGACCACCTCTTCCTCGACCGGCTTCTTGTCCTCGTCGCCCGAGGTCGCGCTCTTGAACATCCAAATCGCGGCGACGATCAACAGCAGCACGATGCCGCCGAGGAACAGCATCGCCTTGCGGTTGAGCTTCTGTACGTCGGCCGACTTCAACATCGGCGCGCCGGCGTCCAGGTTCGGCGCCGCGGCCGCCTGCTGCTGGCCGTAATAGGGGTTGGCGCCGGCGCCGGCATAGCCGTAGGCGCCCTGCTGGCCGTTGTTGTCGTCCGGCTGGCCGGGCGTGTTGGGCGGAATGTTCTGGCTCATTTCTGCTTCTTCCTGCGCAGACCGACGACGTTATTGCCGTGCCGGATGATCAAGTAGGGATAGGTCCCGTGCACCACGATCGTGTTGTCCTGGACCGTGGAATTGACGACGAAATCTTCGCTGCCTTCGCGTTCGCGGGCGAACACCGCGGGAAAGTTGCCGGTCGGCAGAGACTTCAGCCCACTGATCTTGATGTAAGTGAATTGGCCGTCGTCGTAGACGTTGGTCGGCACCAGCCAGGACTGCTTCTTGCGGCTCGAGTACTGGTATTCGAAGTTGTAGACCCGGTTCTTGTCGAGCGAGGTGTTCAGCTCCGGGGTCGGCTCCTCGGCCTTCGCCTCTTTCGCGTTCGAGAACTCGGTGTCGTTCGGGTAGACGAACTTGATCTTGTACTGCACGCCGGCCTGCTTGGCCTGTTCCAGCACGCGCCAGTCGGTGGCGACGACCTTCAACTCGAAGATGTACGAGTGGGTGCTCGTACGGATCATCATGTTGGTGTCGACGTCGACGTTCTTGGGCTTGATGTAGAACACGTTGTCGCGGCGGCTCAGGTCCCAGCCGGAGCTGAAACCGGTGCTGTAGTCGAGGATGTTCTCGCTCGGGCTGAGCTCGATCTGGGTGGTGATGCCCAGGCCGGTGCGCACCGTGTAGATACGATTGGCCTCGTATTCGTACTCCTGGATGACCTGGGCCGAAACGGGTTGCGCGAGGCCGGAAACCGCCAGGAACATCAGGGCGGCCAGGCGATGTTTACGCAGGCAGTTCATCGGGTGCTGACTCCATTCGCATTGCCAGTCGGTGCAGCTTGGGCGGCCGCCGGCGTCATTGCCGGATTGGCGGCGGGGTTGGTGGGAAGCGGTGCGCCAGGCTGGCCCGGCTGCGGCGGCGCGGCGCCGGGCGGATAGCCCGCCGGCGCGGCGCCGGGCTGCGCGGGAGCGGCGCCGGGCTGGCCGGGCGCGCCAGGCTGCTGCGGATAGCCCTGCGGATACGCCTGCTGCGGGTAGGCCTGCTGCTGCGGCGCCTGCTGCTGCGGCGGGGCGCTGGGATCGTAGTTTTCGGTAGCGATCGGCGGCGAGGCGGCGTAGTCGTTGTCGACGCGGTAGCCGGTGACCTGGAAGCCGAGCGGATTGGCCAAGCGGTTGAGCTCGTCCATCTTCAGGTTCGACTTGTACAGGTACTCGATCGTGGCGATCTTGCTGTCGAGCGGGGTCGAGCCGCCGGAGTCCTTGTTGTAGACGCTGCGCTGGAAGCGCACCGTCGCCACCTTGGCCTTCGAATCGACGTTCTTGTCGCCCTGCAGCTGGATGCTGAGGATCTTGACCCGCAAGGTCTTGGTCTTGCCGTAGATGGTGATCGGGTTGTTCGGGTTGTCGTTCTTGAACAACGTCGAGTAGCCGCTGGTGACCTGCGGGGTGGCCATCGCGAACACCGTGCCCCAGTCCTTCTGGCCGATCTGCGAGTAGTCGTACGACTCGCGGGCCATGATGAACTGGGAAATATTGGCCTTGTTGATCGCCTCGCTGGTGGCGATGGAAGGATTGGTGAAGTCGTTGGCCAGGCGGGCCACGGTCGCGGTGCCGTTATAGGCGTCGGCCAGCACCACGTACGGCACCTTCTCCTTCAGCGGCAGGAAATAGAAGTAACCGCCGGCCAGGATCAGCGACATGACGATCGCGCACCAGGCGACGATCCAGGCGCGGCGCTCGCTCTTGCGGGCGATGTCGGCGACGGTGACTTCGTAGTTGGCCGCCTTGGCGACCGCGTTTTCGATTTGCGGGGTTACGGGCTTTTTTCCGAACATCTGGGCTGCATCCATCACTATGCGATCGTCGCCGGCAAGGCGGAACGGCATCCGAACCGTTCCGCCGCCGGTACCTGGGGCCTAGGGGCCCGTCGCTGGATCAGGGCGTCGGACCGGCCGCCTCGCCGCCGCCGGAGGCCGCAGGCGCGGAAGGCGCCGTACGCACCACGATGCGGTCGCCCTCGCGCGCGATCACCACGCCCTGCGCCGCGTAGGCCGCGTTCAACTGGCCGATCGCGTCCGGCAGGCTGGTGCTGTTGATCGTCGACACGCCCTGGTGCAGGGTGAAATCGGAGTAGTGCTGGTAATCCAGCTGCATGCTCGTGTCCTGGGCCCAGCGGCCGAGCATGGTCTTGAGCGTCCCGTCCATCGGAGAGGGATAGAACACGTAGGACTGGTGCAGCGGAATTTCGCTCGGAGCCTCGGAATACCGGTTGACCGGCTTCCAGCGACCGCCGAAATCCGGCGCGGGCCTTGTGGCGCACCCGGCCAGCGCGGTCGCCAGCAGAATCGCGGTCCACAAACGAGGGCTGGTTGCAGTTGTATGTCTCACGCTTTCCCCGGCTAGGTAATGAGCTGACGCACGAGTTAGTCCGCGGTGGCGCCGGCCGCGCCTGGCCGATCCAGGCGCTGCGACGGCGTCGCCGCGGTCATTGTTGGAGTTGGGTTGTCCGGACAGATGCGGACGGAATTGCGACCGAGAACACATTTTCCGCAGCGACGCGAACGGCGTCGGCCGCGGATGGCCCGGTTCGGAAAATACGGGCTGCGCGCGACGCGCAGCGGATGACGATCGTTCTGTCCATGAACTCCCCCTTGCTAGACGGCCACGCCGTCGTTCGAGCGTCTACCGACACTCGTAAGCGAAGGTTAGACCGAAGTCAAAGCAGTGTGCAAGTGGTCACGTAGATTTTGTGCAATCTAGAGTTGCGACTCAAAGTCGGGCCAGGCGCTCGATCGCCGCATCCAGGGTGGCCGGATTCTTGGCGAAGCACAGCCGCGCCAGGCGCTGTCCGGCCGGCGCGCTTTCGTAGAACGGCGACAGCGGAATCGCCGCGACGCCCTTCTCGATCGTCAGCCAGCGGCAGAACGCGACGTCGTCCAGATCGCTGACCTGCGAGTAGTCGACCAGTTGGAAGTAGCCGCCCGGCACCGGCAACGGCCGCAGCCGCGTGCCCAACAGCTGATCGCGGAAGGCGTCGCGCTTGGCCTGGTAGAAGGCGCCGAGCTGTTCGTAGTGCTCCGGCTCGGCCTGGATCATCTCGGCGAACGCCCATTGCGCCGGGGCGAAGCTGCAGAAGCTGTTGTACTGGTGCACCTTGCGCAGCTCGGCCGACAGCGCCGGCGGCGCGATGCAGTAGCCGATCTTCCAGCCGGTGCAGTGATAGGTCTTGCCGAAGCTGGACACCACGAAGGCGCGCTCGCGCAGTTCGGGGTAGCGCAGCACCGATTCGTGGCGGCGGCCGTCGAACACGATGTGCTCGTAGACCTCGTCGGAGAGCAGATAGATGCCGGTGTCGCGCAGCAGCTCGCTCAGCCGGGCGATGTCGCCTTCGTCGAACATGGCCCCGGAGGGATTGTGCGGCGAGTTGATCATCAGCATGCGGGTCTTGGGCGTGACCGCGGCGCGCACCCGGTCCCAGTCGACCGCGAAGGTCTGCGGGTCCAGCGGCACGTGCACGGCGCGGCCGCCGGCCAGGTCGATCGCCGGCTCGTAGCTGTCGTAGCAGGGATCGAGCACGATCACCTCCTCGCCCGGCCGCACCACCGCCTGCACCGCGTCGAAGATCGCCTCGCTGGCGCCGGAAACCACGGTGATCTCGGCGTCGGCGTCGGGCCGGTGGCCGTAGCAACGCTCGGTCTTCGCCGCGATGGCCTGGCGCAACGCCGGGATGCCGGTCATCGGCGCGTACTGGTTCTTGCCCTCGGCCATCGCCCGTGCGAGCGCGTCGACCAGGCGCGCGGGCACGTCGAAGTCCGGGAAGCCCTGGCCGAGATTGACCGCCTGGTGCTCGAGAGCGAGCTGCGACATCACGGTGAAGATGGTGGTACCGACCTTGGGCAGCTTGGTTTCGGGCGTCATGGGCCTGACTGGGATCGCGCGGGGAAACCGCGAGTGTACGGAATCGGAGTTGCGCGACGTGAGACCGCTGTGGGCGGCAGCGATTCCGCGCGCTCATATCGGTATGCCGCGCCCGCCTTGGACCAGGCCGGCGGAACCGGGCCGGCGCGCGCCGCCCGTCGGCCGGATTTGCGCCGCACGGCACGCCGGCCGACACTGGCTCCATGCGCGAATTGCAGGTCGTCAATGCCGCCGAACTGGCGCTCGCCTATGCCGCCGCCGAGTACGCGGTGGCGCTGGACGGCGACGCCCTGCCGCTGCGGGTCGGGCGCCCGGCGGGCGACCTGGAAGCCTACTGGCCGGCCTCGCGTTACCTGTTCGTCAGCGCCTGGAACCCGGCCTCCGAACCGCACTCGGAAAGCGCCAACCGCGCCGCCGACGAACGCCTGATCGCCCGCCTGGAGGCCGCCGGCATCCCGCGCCATGCCGCCTGGGCCCAGGACTGCGCCGGCGAATGGCGCGAGCCGGGCTGGCTGCTGGCCGATCTCGACGACCTCGCCGCCAACGCCCTGGCGCGCGATTTCGGCCAGGCCGGCGTGCTGGCCTGGAGCCGCGGCGAGCCGGTCCGGCTGCGGATGCTGATCGCCCGCCCGCTCGACGCCGAGGGCTCCGACTACACCGACTGGATCGGCGCCTGAGCCATCCCGGCGCCGCCTCCTGCTGAGCGGGGCGCCGACTCGCATAAACTGCGCGATCCGCGGCCCCGACGGCCGCCCGCTCGCCGCCGATGACGTCCACGCCCGCTTCCGCCCCGCCGCTGCTGCAATCCCGCGCCCTGCGCTTCACGCGCAACGACGAACCCGTGTTCGGCCCGCTGGATTTTTCGGTGGCCGCCGGCGAGGCCTTGCTGGTCCAGGGCGACAACGGCGCCGGCAAGACCACCTTGCTGCGGGTGCTGGCCGGGCTGCTGCGCGCCGACGCCGGCGAGATCGAACTCGACGGCCGCCTGGCCGACGCCGCTCACCGCGCCCGCGCCATCGCCTACCTCGGCCATCTGCCGGGCTTCAAGGCCGACCTCAGCGCGCTGGAGAACCTGCGCTTCCTGTGCGGCCTGCAGGGCCGCCGCCCCGGCCAGTCGCTGGAGCACGCGCTGGCCATCGTCGGCCTGGCCGGCTACGAGGACGCGCCGGCGCGCCAGCTCTCGGCCGGGCAGAAGAAGCGCCTGTCGCTGGCCCGGCTGTGGCTGTCGCCCGCGCCGTTGTGGCTGCTCGACGAACCCTATGCCAACCTCGACCTGGACGGGATCGAACTGGTCAACCGGATGGTCCAGGCGCACCTGGGCGAAGGCGGCGCGGCCCTGGTCACCACCCACGGCGCCTATGCCGCACCGCCGGTGCGGACCCGGATGCTGATCCTGGAGAAGGCCGCATGACCGCCCCGGCTCCACCCGAGCACGTTCCACACGAACACGCTCCACCCCAACACGCTCCGCCCGCGCACGACGGCGCCCTGCCCGGCCTGGCCGGCGCGGCGCGCGCCCTGCTGGCGCGCGATCTGCGCCTGCTTTGGCGGCGCCGCGGCGACGCGGCGCAACCGGCGCTGCTGGCGTTGTTGGTGGTGACCCTGTTCGCCCTGGCCCTGGGCGGCGAGAAGCAGGCCCTGGCGCGGGTCGCCGCGGCGGTGCTGTGGCTGGCGGTGCTGCTGGCCGGCCTGCTGTCGCTGGACACGCTGTTCCGCGGCGACGCCGAGGACGGCTCGCTGGAACAATGGATGCTGGCGCCGGTGCCGCTGGGCTGGCTGGTCGCGGTGCGCACGTTCATGCATTGGGCCACCACCGCCCTGCCGCTGCTGCTGGCGACGCCGCTGCTGGCCCAGTTGCTGTACCTGCCGCCGGAGCAATTACCGGTGCTGATGGCCTCGCTGGCTCTGGGCACGCCCCTGCTGAGCCTGCTCGGCGCGGTGGTCGCGGCGCTGACGGTCGGCATGCGCCGCTCTGGTATTCTCCTGGCCTTGTTGGCGTTGCCGTTGTACGTTCCCGTGCTGGTGTTCGGCGCCGGCAGCGTGGCCGCCTCGGCCCAGGGATTGGACCCGGTCGGCGCCTTGCTGATCCTGGCCGCCGGCCTGGCGGTGGCGCTGCTGCTGGCGCCGCTGGCCGCGGCGGCCGCGATCCGCATCGCGCTGAGCTGATGCCCCGACCCGACCCCGCGCGCCGGCCCGGCCGCCGCGCCCCAACCGTCCGGCCCGCAAGGGCGGGCCCCGGACGTCGAAACCGCTGAATGAATCCCATCGTCCGCTGGTTCCACCAACTCGGTTCGCCGCCTTACTTCGACCGCTTCGCCGCGCGCTGGGCGCCGTGGGCCTACGGCCTGGGCCTGCTGGTCATGGCCTGGGGCCTGTACGGCGCGCTGTTCCAGGTGCCGGCCGACTACCAGCAGAAAGACAGCTTCCGCATTCTCTATATCCACGTGCCCAGCGCCTGGATGAGCATGGCGGTGTTCGCGCTGATGGCGCTGTACGCCGGCATCGCCCTGGTCTGGCGGATCAAGCTGTGCGAGATCCTGGCCATGGCCTGCGCGCCGATCGGCGCCGGCTTCACCGTCATCACCCTGGCCACCGGCTCGATCTGGGGCCGGCCGATGTGGGGCACCTGGTGGGACTGGGACCCGCGCCTGACCAGCGAACTGATCCTGCTGTTCCTGTACCTGGGCGTGATCGGCCTGTACCAGGCCATCGACGATCGCCGCGCCGCCGCGCGCGCCGCCGGCCTGCTGGCGATCGTCGGCGTCGCCCTGCTGCCGGTGATCCGCTACTCGGTGGAATGGTGGAATTCGCTGCACCAGGGCCAGACCATCCGTCTGCTCGGCAAGTCGAGCATGGACCCGAGCATGATGCTGCCGCTGGTGCTGATGCTGATCGGCACCAAGCTGTGGTTCATCGGCGCGTTGCTGACCCGCGCCCGCGCCGACAATCTGCGCCGCGAGCGCGGCAAGGCCTGGGTCGCCGAACTGGCCGGCGCCGGCGAGGAAGCGCGCTGATGGAATACCTGTCCTATATCGTCGCCGCCTATGCGGTCTTCGTCGTCGTGCTGGGCTGGGACTTCGTCGCCGGCCACTGGCAGGTGCGGCGCGAGCTGCGCCAGGCCCGCGCCCGCGCCGCGCGCGTCGCGGCTGCGGCGGCACGGCCTCGCAGCGGAGAACTGAGCCGATGAACCCCACCCGTCGCCGTCGCCTGCTGTGGGTGCTGGGCCTGGTCGCCGCCGCCGGCGTCGCCACCGCCCTGGTCGCCACCGCTCTGCAACGCAACATCGCTTATCTGTACACGCCCAGCGAAGTGCTGCGCGGCGAAGCCGGCGAGACCGCCCGCTTCCGCCTCGGCGGGATGGTCGCCGCCGGGTCGTTCCAGCGCACCCGCGGCTCGCTGGAATCGCAATTCCGCGTCACCGACGGCGACGCCGAACTGGCGGTGCGCTACAGCGGCATCCTGCCGGACCTGTTCCGCGAGAGGCAGGCGGTGGTCGCGACCGGCCGCATGCAGGGCGACATCTTCGTCGCCGAGGAAATCCTGGCCAAGCACGACGAGACCTACATGCCGAAGGAAGTCGCCGACAAGATGGGCAAGGCGCACCAGAAGCACGACGTCGCGGCGCCGGGCGGCAAGGAGACGGCGCGTTGATCCCGGTCGGCGTTGCGGGCAAGAGCAAATCCCCCCTACCCCCCTTTTTCAAAGGGGGGAACAGCGAAAGCATCGGCGTGAAC
Organism: Lysobacter sp. BMK333-48F3; assembly: GCF_019733395.1. NCBI lineage: Bacteria > Pseudomonadati > Pseudomonadota > Gammaproteobacteria > Lysobacterales > Lysobacteraceae > Lysobacter > Lysobacter sp. BMK333-48F3. The sequence continues at coordinate 4,452,179 of NZ_JAIHOO010000001.1, forward strand.
GTGAACGTGGACGTGGACGCACGAATCTGTTCGCACCTACCCGCCAGCCTCCCCCCTTTGAAAAAGGGGGGCCGGGGGGGATTTGCTGTTGCTGTTGCTGTCGCCGCCCCCGCGACGCCCGCCTCACGTCCCACCCCGTCCAGCGAGCCGCGCCATGCTGCCTGAACTCGGCCAGATCGCCCTGATCCTCGCCCTGCTGGTCTCGCTGGTGCAGTCGGTGCTGCCGATGCTCGGCGCCCAGCGCGGCATCGGCCCGTGGATGGCGATCGCGCGCCCGGCCGCCTACGCGCAGTTGCTGTTGGTCGGCCTGGCGTTCGCCATCCTGACCCACGCCTTCGTGGTCCAGGACTTCTCGCTGCGCTACGTCGCCGAGAACAGCAACAGTCTGCTGCCGATGGGCTATCGCTACTCGGCGGTGTGGGGCGCGCACGAGGGTTCGCTGCTGTTGTGGGCGCTGGTGCTGGCGCTGTGGACCGGCGCGGTGGCGCGGTTCTCGCGCGCGCTGCCGGCGCCGGTGATCGCGCGCGTGCTGGCGGTGATGGGCGTGGTCAGCGTCGGCTTCCTGGCCTTCCTGATCTTCACCAGCAATCCCTTCGCCCGCCTGCTGCCGGCGGTGGCCGAAGGCCGCGACCTCAATCCGCTGCTGCAGGACCCGGGCCTGATCATCCACCCGCCGATGCTCTACATCGGCTACGTCGGCTTCGCGGTGCCGTTCGCGTTCGCGATCGCGGCCCTGCTCGACGGCAAGGTCGACGCGCGCTGGCTGCGCTGGACCCGGCCCTGGACCAATATCGCCTGGGCTTTTCTGACCCTGGGCATCGCCCTGGGCTCGTGGTGGGCGTATTACGAACTGGGCTGGGGCGGCTGGTGGTTCTGGGACCCGGTCGAGAACGCCAGCTTCATGCCCTGGCTGGCCGGCGCGGCGCTGCTGCATTCGCAGGCAGTGACCGAAAAGCGCGGCAGCTTCCGCGGCTGGACCCTGCTGCTGGCGATCGCCGCGTTCTCGCTGTCCCTGCTCGGCACCTTCCTGGTCCGCTCCGGCGTGCTGACCAGCGTGCACGCCTTCGCCGCCGATCCCTCGCGCGGCCTGTTCGTGCTGGTGTTCCTCGGCCTGGTGATCGGCGGCTCGCTGCTGCTGTACGCGCTGCGCGCGCCCTCGGCCACGGACGACCCCGGCAAGCCGTTCGAGCCGGCGTCGCGCGAGACCCTGCTGCTGATCAACAACCTGTTGCTCGCCACCGCCTGCGCGATGGTCTTGCTGGGCACTTTGTACCCGCTGCTGGCCGATGCGCTGGAGCTGGGCAAGATCTCGGTCGGTCCGCCGTACTTCGCGCTGATGTTCGTGCTGCTGATGACGCCGCTGGTGCTGCTGCTGCCGTTCGGGCCGCTGTTCCGCTGGCAGCGCGAACAGCCGGCACGACCGCTGGCGATGCTGGTGCCCTGGCTGGGCCTGGCCCTGGGCGCGGCGATCGGCGCGTTCTTCCTCGCTCCGCAGGGGCCGTGGAAGGTCGCCGCCGGCGTCGGCGGCGCGGTCTGGGTCGGCGCCGGCACCCTGCGCTTCGTCTGGACCCGCCTGCGCGGCGACGGCACGCGCTATACCGCGGAAATGCTCGGCATGACCCTGGCCCACCTCGGCGTCGCCGTGTTCCTGGTCGGCGCGCTGCTGGTCGAGGGCCTGAGCGTGCAGCGCGAAGTCGCGCTGGCGCCGGGCCAGAGCGTCGACCTGGGCCGCTACGCGTTCCGCTTCGACCGGGTCGCGCACCGGGTCGGGCCGAACTACGAGGCCGACTACGGCACCGTCACCGTGTTCGACCGCGGCCGCGAGCTGACCGTGCTGCATCCGGAGAAGCGCGCCTACGCCAGCGGCGGCCAGGTCATGACCGAGGCCGCGATCGAGCGCGGCCTGAGCCGCGACCTGTACGTCGCCCTGGGCGAGTCGCTGGGCGACGGCGCCTGGGCGCTGCGCGTGCACGTCAAGCCGTTCGTGCGCTGGGTCTGGGCCGGCGCCTTGCTGATGATGCTGGGCGGCTTCGTCGCCGCCGCCGACCGCCGTTTCCGGCCTGCGCTGGCGCAAGCGAAGCAGCCGGCCCGCGCCGAGTCGGCCGCTTTGGCCATGGCCGACGGCCCGCAAGGGTTTTTCGAACACGAGCGTCACCGCCGCAACGACGACAGGCCGAACGCGGACGCGGCGGACGATGGAGATTGACCGATGAACAAGAGCCGCTGGCTGCCGCTGGCCGTCTTCGCCGCCCTCGCCGTGCTGCTCGCCGCGGGCGTGTGGCTGAGCCGCAACCCCAACCGCGAGGCCCTGCCTTCGCCGCTGATCGGCAAGCCGGCGCCGGCGTTTTCGTTGCCGGTGCTGCACGAAGCCGGGCGCCTGCTGTCGTCCGAGGAACTGCGCGGCGCGCCTTACCTGCTCAACGTCTGGGGCAGCTGGTGCCCGGCCTGCCGCGACGAGCATCCGGTGCTGACCCGTTTCGCCGAAACCAAGCGCGTGCGCGTGCTCGGTTTCAACTGGAAGGACGAACACGCCGACGCGCTGCGCTGGCTGGAGCAGTACGGCAATCCGTACTGGGTCGTGGTCACCGACTACGACGGCAAGTCGGCGATCGACTGGGGCATCTACGGCGCGCCGGAGACCTTCCTGGTCGACGCGCGCGGCATCGTGCGCTGGAAGTACGTCGGCCCGTTGAACGACAAGGTCATCGCCGAGCAGCTGCTGCCGATGCTGGACGAGGTCGAGAAGACGCGATGAAGGCGGCTACGGCGATCGAGAGCAAATCCCCCCTGCCCCCCCTTTTTCAAAGGGGGGAATCCGATGGGAGAGAACGACGCTGCCGGCCGGCGCATCGCCACGCTGTTCCCCCCTTTGAAAAAGGGGGGCAGGGGGGATTTGCTGTTGCTGTTGCCTTCTCCCACTCGCGCCGACTCCTGGCGACCATCGCCCTCGCTCTCGGCCTCGCGCTGAGCGCCCCGCTGCTCGCCCAGCCCGCCAACGACCCGGCGCCGCTGAGCTTCCACAGCGACGCCGAAGAACGCCGCTTCCACGCCCTGGTCGCCGAGCTGCGCTGCGTGATGTGCCAGAACCAGTCGCTGGCCGATTCCAATGCGCAGATCGCCCACGACCTGCGCCGCGAGGTGCTGGACCTGATGCGCCAAGGCCAGGACGACGCCCAGATCAAGCAGTTCCTGGTCGCGCGCTACGGCGAGTTCGTGCTGTACCGGCCGCAGGTCGAATCCAAGACCTGGCTGCTGTGGTTCGGTCCGGCGCTGGTGCTGCTGGCCGGCGGCTTCGCGGTCGTGCGCCTGGCGCGCGGCCGCCGCGCTCCGGGCGACCGTGCGCCCGCCGACGCACGCAGCGATGAGGAACAGGAATGGTGAGCGCGGGAATGGTGAGCGCAGTGGCCATGGGCAGCGCGTCGATGTCGATGTTCGTCGCCGCCGCGGCGCTGTTGGTGGTGCTCGGCCTGGGCGTCACCCTGTATCCGCTGTGGCGCGCGCGGCCGCTGCTCGGCGCCGGCCTCGGCCTGGCGCTGGGCCTGGCGACGCTGGCGATCTACCTGGCGATCGGCACTCCGCGCGCGCTGGACGCGCAGCAGAGCAAGGCGCCGCAGAACCTGGCCGACGCCATCGTCCAGCTCGAAGCCGAACTGCAACGCGATCCGCGCCAGATCGAAGGCTGGCGCCTGCTCGGCAGCGCCTACACCGCCGAAGGCCAGAGCGCCAAGGCGCGCGACGCCTACGCGCGCGCGGTCGCGCTGGCGCCGGACAATCCCGATCTGCTCGCCGAAGCCGCCGAAGCGCGCGCCCTGGCGACCCGCGACCGGCGCTTCGACGAGCAAGCGGTGAGCATGCTGCAGCACGCGCTCAAGCAGCAGCCGATGCATCAGCGCGCGCGCTGGTTCCTCGGCATCGCCCATCGCCAGGCCGAACGCCCGGCCGAAGCGGCGCAAACCTGGGAGCCGTTGCTCGGCGTGGTCGACGCCGGCACCGCCGCCAGCCTGCTGGAGCAGATCAACGGCGCGCGCCAGGAAGCCGGCCTGGAACCGCTGCCGGCGCCAGTCGCGGCTGCGGCCAACGCAGGGTTGAAGATCAAGGTCGAACTGGCGCCGACCCTGGCCGCGCGCGTGCCGGCCGGCGCCAGCGTGTTCGTGATCGCGCGCCAGGCCGACGGCCGGCCGATGCCGGTCGCGGTGGAAAAGCTGGCCGCCACCCGGTTCCCGGTGCAGGTCGTGCTCGACGACGGCGACAGCCCGATGCCGACCGCCAAGCTGTCCCAGCTCGAGCAGGTGCAGGTGCTGGCGCGGATCTCCGCCACCGGCAACGCCATGCCGCAGGCTGGCGACCTGGCTTCGCCGCCGGTCGTGGTCAAGGTGCGCGGCAACGCCGACGAGATCGTGTTGCGCATCGACCGCACCGTCGAGTGAAACCGATGGCACGACGCCGGACGCAGCGCCAGTGCTGCGCCGGGCACAGAATCGCGCCGGCGCGCAGCGCGTCCGGCGACGATGGTTTACCCTGCTTCGCGGGCCGGAGCGCGCACTCGAGCGCGCACTCGCCGACGCCCGCCGACGCCCTCCAAGGACACCGGCTCCGCCGGCCAGACGAGTTACAGGCATGACCGAATTCATTCCCCCCGGCACCCGTCATATCGACCTGCCCTCGCCGTTCGCGATGAAGCGCGGCGGCGCCCTGCACGGCGCGCGCATCGCTTATGAGACCTGGGGCGAACTCAATGCCGAGCGCGACAACGCGATCCTGATCGTGACCGGCCTGTCGCCCGACGCCCACGCCGCAGCCAACGCCGCCAACCCGGAACCGGGCTGGTGGGAAGCGATGCTCGGCCCGGGCAAGCCGATCGACAGCGCGCACTGGTTCGTGATCTGCGTGAACTCGCTCGGCAGCTGCAAGGGTTCGACCGGCCCGGCCTCGATCGAAGCCGCCACCGGCGACACCTACCGCCTGCGTTTTCCCGAGTTGTCGGTGGAGGACGGCGCCGACGCCGCCGCGCACGTGGTGCGCGCGCTCGGCGTCGAGCGGCTGGCCTGCGTGATCGGCAACTCGATGGGCGGGATGACCGCGCTGGCCCTGCTGATCCGCCATCCCGGCCTGGCCCGCGCCCACATCAACATCTCCGGCGCCGCGCGCGCGTTGCCGTTCTCGATCGCGATCCGGTCGCTGCAGCGCGAAGCGATCCGGCTGGATCCGCAATGGAACCAGGGCCGCTACGACGACGCCCACTACCCCGAGTCCGGCATGCGCATGGCGCGCAAGCTCGGCGTCATCACCTACCGTTCGGCGCTGGAGTGGGACGGCCGCTTCGGCCGGGTGCGGCTGGATTCCGACCGGGTAGAGGAAGAGCCCTTCGGCCTGGAATTCGAGGTCGAGAGCTACCTGGAAGGCCATGCGCGCCGCTTCGTGCGCCGCTTCGACCCCAATTGCTACCTCTACCTAAGCCGCTCGATGGACTGGTTCGACCTGGGCGACTACTGCGACAGCGACGGCCTCGACAACGATGAACGGGTGCGCCGCGGCCTGGCCGCGATCCGGATCGAAAAGGCCCTGGCGATCGGCGTTCACACCGACATCCTGTTCCCGCTGCAGCAGCAGCAGGAAATCGCCGACGGCCTGCGCGCCGGCGGCGCCGACGCGCGCTTCCTGCCGCTGGAGTCGCCGCAGGGCCACGATGCCTTCCTGGTCGACATCGGCCGATTCGGACCGGCGGTCGGCGGATTTCTCGCCGAGCTGCGGACCGGCGTAGAATCGCCGGCATGAACGCCACCGACGCCCTGCCCGACCTCGACTTCCCCGGCCACGACAAGCTGGTCGCCGCGATCGACGCCGCCGTCGCCGCCGGCGACGAGCACGCAGTCACCGCCGCCTTGCGCAACACCTTGTGCAAGATGATCCGCGACCGCGACGTGCACCTGCCCGAATGCGTGTTCGACCCGATCGACGACCACTACGCGCGGCGCGAGATCTACCGGAGCCGCGAGCTGGGCTACAGCGTGGTCGCGATGACCTGGGGCCCCGGCCAGGGCACGCCGATGCACGACCACAGCGGCCTGTGGTGCGTGGAAGGCGTCTGGGACGGCGAGCTGGAAATCACTCAGTACGAACTGCTCGAGCGCAACGGCGAGAACTTCCGTTTCCGCGCCGCCGGCGGCATGCACGCCGGCCCCGGCAGCGCCGGCAGCCTGATCCCGCCGCACGAGTACCACACCATCCGCAACGCCAGCAACGACTCGGTCGCCGTGTCGCTGCACATCTACAAGGCACCGATGGAGTGCTGTTCGATGTTCGTGCCGCGCGAGGGCGAATGGTTCCGTCGCGTCGATCGCGCCCTGGCCACCGACGAAGCGGCCTGAGCGCAGGTAGCCGCGGCTTCGATCGCCCCGCTTCCAACGATCCACCGCGGTTCCCGGATTTTCCGCGCGCAGCGCGCGCGCACCGCAGCTCCGTTTTCGACCGCCCAGGCGGCGCGATCGCGTAACGGCCGGTTCGCCGGCCGCAGGCGCGATGGCGGCCCGCCTCAGCCACGAAGGCCCCGCCATGCTCAACGACCTGCTGCTCGCCGCCGCCCATCACCTGCTGGTGTTCGCCCTGGTCGCGATGCTGGTCGCCGAATCGATGCTGTTGCGCGGCCCGATCGACGCATCCACCCTGCAGCGCCTGGCCAAGCTCGACGGCGGCTACGGCGGCTGCGCCGGACTGTTGCTGGCGATCGGCCTGGGCCGGTTGTGGTTCGGGGTCAAAGGCCTCGACTTCTACCTGCACAACCCCTGGTTCCACGCCAAGCTCGGCGCCTTCGTCCTGGTCGGCCTGCTCTCGATCCTGCCGACCGTGCGCTTCCTGCGCTGGCGCAAGGCCCTGGCCGCCGACCCGGCCTTCCTGCCCGACGCCGCCGACGTGGCCCGGATGCGCGCCATCGTGCGCTTCGAACTGGTCCTGCTCGGCGCGGTGTTCGTGCTCGCCGCGGCGATGGCGCGCTACGGCGGCTTCTGAGCCGCCCCGCCGCGGCAGCGCTTCCTGTAGGAGCGGCGTAAGCCGCGACCAACCGCAGCGACGTTCGCAAGCGCACCAGCCGAAGACCGGATGGCCGGCGCCTATTCGCGCGTCGGACCGTGCAGCCCCGCCTTTTTGAGGCGCCGCTGCCGTACACCGCTTCGGTGGTCGCGGCTCATGACCGAAGGAAATCCCCGTGGGACGCCGCTCCTACAAAAGAGCGCGCCATAGCGACGCCGCCTGCCTGTAGGAGCGGCGTAAGCCGCGACAACCGCAGCGACGTTCGCAAGCGCATCACCCGAAGACCGGATAACCGGCGCCTATTCGCGCGTCGAACCGTGCGGATCCCCGCGTTGTGAAGCATCGCTGCCGTACACCGCTTCGGCTGTCGCGGCTCACGCCGCTCCTACACAAGCCGCACTCCCCTCAATCTCCCGGCTGGGATGCCGCGCCGGCCCGCATCCGCGGGCGCTCATCGCGCAAGGCCACCGGCCACCGCGGGCTCACGCCGCGCAGGTAACGGCCCAGGCGATAACTGTCGAAACGGCAGAAATCCGCGCCGCGATGAAGGAAATTCCAGCCCCGACGCAGATCGAAGCGCAGGTCGTAGACGCAGCCTCCGGGCGGCGCTTGCAGGCGCAGCGTCTGCTCGTCGCCGGCTCCCAAACCGCGCACGGGCAGCGCGATCTTGCGCCATTCCTCGCTGCCCGTCGGCGCGATCCACACCTCGCGCACGCTCTGCGCGGTGTCGTTGAGCAAGGACACGGTCAGGGATTCGGCCCTGGCGTTCGACGCCGCCAGGATCAGGAACGAACAGCACGACAACCACAGCGCACGCATGGCGACCTCCGGTGCGAAACAGACGGATAAGCGACGAATGCGATCGGCCGTGACCGACCGGATCGCTCTTCGCCCGCAGCATCGAGCCGGCCTTCGCCCGGCGACAGCCCCATTACGACGAAGCCGGCCGCCCAGGGCGCGAACCCAGGCGGCGCGCGGCGAAACCATCGCGCTCGCGTCGGCTGCCGCCGCCTCGGGCGAGGCCCCGCATCGCCGCCCGTCCCGCCCGAACCGAGCGGAAAGACCGGGGCGCGCGGCCAAATCGCCGGTTTCGCCTCAACGTGTATGATTGCGCGCGCTCGTCCGGCCGCGATGCCGCGACCGGATCGGCACGGGCCCGAAATGCTCTACCGCCGTTCGCCGCAAACGCGCTCGCCCTCTCGCCCCGCAGGTCGCTCCCGGGCGAAAGACCGATCGTTTCGATGGATCGATCATGCTGAGCCAACACTTCCTGTTCTTCTTCTCCATGCTCGGCGCCTTCAACGGCCTCGTCGCGGCTTCGTTCCTGTGGTGGCGGGCCAAGGGCGCCCCCACCCAGCGCTGGCTGTCGCTGCTGATCCTGGCGGTGAGCATGCGGGCGGGAAAATCCGTGGCCTTCTATTTCTGGCCGGACATCCCGCGGATCGTGCTGCAGATCGGCCTGACCGCCTGCTTCATGATCGGGCCGTGCCTGTTCTTCCTGCTGCGCTCCAGCCAGGGCGATACCCCCGGCCCCGGACGGGCGGACCGCTGGCACATCGCCGGCCTGCTGACCCTCGCCGCCGCGGTCAACCTGTTCCTGCCCTACGACAGCCACGTCGAGCTGTGGCGGCAACTCGTCACCCCGGGGATCATCTACTCGTGGCTGGGCTATCTCCTGCTCGCCACCGCGCAGTTGTACCTGCACCGCGCGCGGCTCTCGGGCACGCCGGCCGGCCCGCTGTTGCTGGGCACCGTGGCGGCCATCTGGGTCATCTGGATCGCCTACTACACCTCCGGCTACACCTCCTACATCGTCGGCGCGCTGTCCTTCACCTTCGTCCTGGCGTTCAGCGTGCTGGTCTATCTGCGCCTGCGGTCAGGCCAGGCCCCGATCGAGCCCTACCAGGACCGTCGCATCCCCGAGCCCGAGGCGGCCGTGCAACTGCAGTCCCTGGCCGAGTTGATGGCGCGCGAGCGCCTGCACCTGGACCCCGGACTGACCCTGCCCCGTCTCGCGCGCCGTCTCGGCCTGCCCCAGACCCGGCTGTCGCAGTTGTTGAACGACAACAACCAGACCTCGTTCAAGCAGTACCTGGCGCAACTGCGCGTGACCCAGGCCAAGGCGCTGCTGCGGCAGACGCCGCCCAAGCCGCTCGACGTCGTGGCGACCGAAGCGGGCTTCCAGTCGATGTCGACCTTCCACAGCACCTTCAAAAAGCTGGCCGGGATCACGCCCGCCGCGTTCCGGAGCGCCGCCAGCGACTCCTGAAAGCCATTCCAGCACTCCTGGAAGATACGGCAACAGCTTGATTTAAAAGGGAACGCATAGGTTACGGACTCCTTCCGACGAGCCCGTGCCCATGCCCCTATCCCGCTTCCTCCGATCGATCCCGCTGCTGGTCCTGTCGGCCTGCCTGGGCTGCGTTCCCGACGCCCACGCGGCCCCGGGCATCGTCGGTCCGGTCGTCGTCGACGCGCTGAGCGACACCTCCGCCCAACGCGCCGGCACGCTGCCCACGGCCGCGCACGCCGATCTCCGCCAGCCCGCCCGAGGCGGCCAGGGGCGGATCCTGTTCGTCGTCGCCAGCAGCAAGGTCCACGGCAGCTCGACCCTGCCGGCCAGCATCAGCTTCGGCGAAGTCGTGCATGCCTGGGACACGTTCCAAGCCGCGGGCTACGCGGTCGACTTCGTCTCCCCCGACGGCGGCGACGTGCCGATCCTCGACCGCTACGTCGGCAAGGACATGGAGCCGCGCCTGAAGGACGAGCGGATCATGAGCGGGCTGCGCAACACCGCCCGCCCGGCCCAGATCGACCCGACCCGCTACCGCGCGGTCTACTACGTCGGCGGCAGCAACGCCATCTACGGCGTGCCGGAGCACCCCGTGCTGCAACGGATCGCCGTGCAGGTCTACGAGCGCAACGGCGGCGTCGTCTCGGCCGTCTGCCACGGCACCGCCGGCCTGGTGAACCTCAAGCTCGCCGACGGCCAGTACCTGCTGGCGGGCAAGCGCGTCACCGGCTATCCCGAAGAGCACGAGCGGCAGGGCGAGGCCTACTTCAAGCAGTTCCCCTTCCTGATGCGCAAAACCGTCGAATCCCGCGGCGGCCTGTTCCATGCCCTGGACGGCGACAAGCCCTACATCGAAGTCGACGGCAGGCTGGTGACCGGCCAGAACTACGCCTCCGCCACCCAAGTCGCGCAAGCCGTGGTCGAGATCCTGCGCCGCCAAGCCGCCCGACCGCCGGTCCGCGGCGCCAAGAAAGCCTGAACCCCGCAACCCCCTTCTCTCTCCGGCCGACGCCGGCCCTCAGCTACGTCCCAACAACCGCAGGAACCACCATGAAACTATCGATCCGATCCGCCGTTCTCGCCTCCGCCCTGCTCCTCCCCGCCTCCGCCCTCGCGCAAAGCAGCGACCGCGCCGCGGTCGACCGCGCCATGCAAAGAATGATGCAGGCCTTCGAAGCCGGCGACTCCAACATCGCCTTCGAAGTGCTGCGCCGGGACGGCGCGGTACTCGGCTACTCCGCCTCCAGAGGCCAGGTGGTCGTGCGCACCACGGAAGAATGGGCCAAGGGCTTCCCCGGCAAACCCGCCGACGACGAAGATCAGCGCCACCGCAGCTACGAAATCCTCGACGTCACCGAAAACTCGGCGGTGGTCAAAGTGAAGCTGGACTATCCGGCGTGGGACGGGGTGGACTATCTCGCACTGTCGAAGATCGACGGCAAGTGGATGATCGTCAGCAAGTCTTGGAGTGGGAGGGCTAAGGCGAAGTAAGCCCCGCGTAGCCCCATATCGGAGGCATGGGCGCCGGCTCGATGGAACATAGTCGGCGCCCTTGCCCGGCCGCCTGCCCAGGTTGAAACGGAATCCGTCTTGCGGCCCTACCGCCCGCAGTCGGACTGGTGTCGTCCCCATGTCGGGTTCCTGTCGTCACGCAGGGCCGGCCTGCGGCAGGATGATGAAGGGAACCCGAGCCGCCGGTGCCGAGGAGCATCCATGCACGTCAACAGCGCCCGCCTTCGAGAGCTGCGCATCGCCCGCCAATGGTCGCAGGAGCAATTGGCTCAGCTGAGCGGCTTGAACCTGCGCACCATCCAGCGCCTCGAATCGGGCGCGAAGATCTCGACGGAGTCCTTGCGCGCGCTGGCCGCCGTCTTCGAGGTGCCGGCCGAAAGCCTGCTGGTGGGCGACCCGACGCCCAGCCAGCCGGCCCTCAGGGCGATGCGCGAGGGCGTGCTGCGCGGCCTGGAATTCACCGGCCTCACCGCGCGCGCGGATTTCTGGTGGTTCGCGCTCGCCGTGGCCATGCTGCTGGCCTTCGCCCAACTGCTCGCCGAGGCCGTGGGCCCGCTGCCGATGCAAATCGCCTCGTTGGTCGTGCTGTTGCCGTGGATCGCGGCATGCACCCGGCGCCTGCGCGACGCCGGCTTCAACCCTTGGTGGCAGTTGATCAGCTTGGCGCCGGTCGGCGGCATCCTGGTGCTGCTGTATCTGCTCACCTACCCGAGCAAGACAGAGTCGCCGGTCGAGGGGACGGCGGGCTGAGTGCGACGTCATTGCGGGGCGGACGAACCAGCACAAAAAAGCCCGCGATCGCTCGCGGGCTTTTGATTTCCTTGGTGCCGGAGGTGGGACTCGAACCCACACGCTTTTAAGGGCGGCGGATTTTGAGTCCGCTGCGTCTACCGATTCCGCCACTCCGGCAGCGGGCTGCGCAGTATAGCGGGGCTTGCGCGCGGAGTCTGCCCCCTACGGCGCGGCCTCGAGCACCGGGGTCTGCAGCGGACCGGCCGGCCGGAAGCGGCGGCTCAGTGCGGCTCGGCCGCGACCGCGTAGGCCGGCTCGTCGAAGGCCTCGGATGCGTCCCCGGCGCGGACGGTCCGGGTGCGGGCCGACCCGGCCCCGAGCTTGCGCAGTCCGTTCTCGGCCGGCGGCGACGGCCGCTGGGGCCGCAGCGGGGCCGCTTCGGGCGGAGGGGTCACGGTGCAGTGGATGGCGGCGGCAGTGAGCATGGGATCAAGACCGATGATGGGAGCCTGGGACGGGCGGATCGACGGATCGGGATCTGCGGATCGGACGGGCGGATCGAAGCTGCGGGGCTGAGCGGGCGGCTGCGGGCGACGGCAGCCCAGGCAGCGGCGGGCGCGCCCGCGTTGCAGGGACGACGGCCGCGACAATAGGCCGCCGCACGGACATTGCGGCTCCAGGCCGCGCTCCCAGCGCCACACGCGCCAGAGCGAGTGCAGCGCCATCGCCGCGCCGACCGCCAACGCCGCCGCTTGCAGGCCGCGCGCGATCGGCGCGAACGCGGCGGCCTCGGGCGCGGCCGCGGCCTGCAGCAGGAGCGCGCCGCTGGCGACGCCGCCGGCGGCGACCACCACGGGCGGTGCGAACAACTGCAGCAACATCCTGGCACCACGATTCATGAATGCGTCTCCCCGTCTGCGCCGGCTAGCAGAACGTGGGACGGTCTCAACTGCTGAGACGATGGCCAGAATAGTGCCAGGCACGATGTGCTGCCTCTGCCATTCGTCGTGTGAAACGCGCGACCGATGCCGCTTGCGCCCGCGCCGACGCTGTGAGCAATCTGGCGCAAGCGCGAGGCTAGAATGGCCGGATGTGCCTGATTGCCCTCGCCTGGGACCACCACCCGCGTTATCGCCTGGCCCTGATCGCCAACCGCGACGAAGCCCATGCCCGTCCCAGCGCCGCCGCCGGACCCGATCCGGAGGCGCCCGAGGTTTACGGCGGCCGCGACCTGCTCCAAGGCGGCAGTTGGCTGCAGGTCTCCGCGCGCGGACGCTTCGCCGCGGTCACCAACGTCCGCGCCGGGCGCAATCCCGAAGCGCGACCGCGCTCGCGCGGCGCCCTGGTCAGCGAGTTCGTGCGCGGCGAGGCCGATGCCGAGTCCTATCTCGCCGCGCTGGCGCCGCAGGCGGCCGATTACGGCCGCTTCAATCTGCTGCTATGGGACGGCACGCAGCTGCGCTTCGCCAGCAATCACCCCGAGTTCCAGACCGCGCCGGTCGCGCCGGGGGTGCACGCCATGTCCAACGGCGCCTTCGATGCGCCCTGGCCGAAGAGCGGCCATGCCACCCGCGCCTTGTCGGCCTGGTTGGCCTCGCCCGCCTCGCAGGCCCGCGCCGCCGACAGCGCCGGCGTCGCCGAACTGCTGGCCGCGCTGGCCGACACCGCGCCGGCGCCCGACGCGGCCCTGCCCGACACCGGCGTCGGCCTGGAACTGGAACGGATGCTGTCGCCGCCGTTCGTGCTCGGCGAGGGCTACGGCACCCGCTGCAGCACCGTGGTGCTGGTCGAAGACGAAGCGGTGGTGTTCGTCGAACGCCGTTTCGGGCCCAACGGCGTGGTGGCCGGCGACAGCGCGGTGCGCTTGCCGTTCAGCGCCGATCGCCCCGCGTAAGAATCCGCGCGCGAGTTGCGCGCTGGAGTCGAAGCGGGCGCACGCTGGAGCCGAAGCGGGCGCGAACGCGCCGCGCCGGCGCCGCGCGCAAGACACAACTCGAATCGGATCGAGGCACGGAATCGAAGTCTGCAAATGAGAAGGCCCAGGCCTCGAGATTTCCTCGGGTGTCCGGGCCTTCCGTTGTCGGAGCGATTGCATCGGACTCGCGTCCGTTGGTTGTTCTCCGACGCATGCAGAGTACGTCCGGTAGCGTTACCGGCCGATCAAATTTTCGTGATCGCGCCGGCGCTCGCGCTCGCATGGCGCCTGTTCATTCGCATCGCCCGAATAAATGCGCGCTACCGTCGCCGACCCGGCGCTCTGCTCGGCCGGCAGCCGCGACCACGGCCACCAGCCCCGCCCGGTCTGGGCGTAACGGTCGGCGGCGCGCTCGAAGCGGTTGCGCACGCTGATCCCGCCGCAGAGCAGGTACAAGGGCAGGAACAGCGGCCCCAGCACCATGTATTGATAGACGTGGGCGCGTTCGTGGTCGGACAGGCGGATCGGCGCCTCGATGCAGTGGCCGGCATCGTGGGCGTAGGTGAAGCACGGCGAATCCAGGTCGGCGCCGGTGTGCAGAATCACGTTGCCGAGTGTGATCGCCCCGCCCGGCCCCCACGGCCAATGATGAAACACCAGCGCCAGGTCTTCGCCGCGCCAACGCGCGCGCGCGCCGAACGGCATCGCGGCCAGGCCGGCGAGCAAGCCGAGCACGGTCACCGGCGAGGTCCACACCGCGCCGAGCGCGCCGCCGGCGATTCGCAGCCAGGCGCTCAGTCAGCACCCCTCTTCGGGCATGACCAGCCACAGGATCAGATACAGCAGCACCATCGGCAGACCAAAGCTGGCCAGCGCGAGCACCACGAACGCGGCCCGCACCAGCACCGGATTCCAGCGCAGGCGCCGGGCGATGCCGCCGGCGACGCCGGCGATCATGCGGTCGTGCCGCGAGCGGCACAGCGGTCGCGCGGAACTGCTCATCCGGCCCAGGTCTCCGAGTACTGGCGGTCCGGAATCAGTCTAGCGCGTCACCGCGACGGCGGTGTCGAGGCGCCGGCCTTGCGTAGCTGAACGAGCTGGGCCTGCAGCCAGGCCGCCGATCCGATCGGCGCCGCCTGGCCGCAGCGCATCCGGTAAGGCTGGCCGCTGAGGCTGCTGCGGGTGGCCGCGCGTTCGATGAACAGCTCCGGAGTATCGGCCAGACCGCGCTTGCGCAGATAGGCCAGCTTCTTGCGCAGGTGCGCCTGGGCCTGGCCGGCGTCGTGCCAGCTGCCGTTGCGCTCGAACTGACAGCCGGAACGGCCTAGCGTCTGGATCAGCTGCTCGATTTCGCGTTCGGCCTGGGCGCTGGGCGCGGCCTGGACGCCGAAGCCGGCCAACAGGCCGGCCAGCAGCCAGCCGGCGCGGCGCAGGCGGCGGGGTGCCGCGGTGCGGCGCTGCATCGGATCGTCCATCGAAACTCGCAAGTCCCTGCCGTCGTTCATGGCGCAGTCGTTCATGGCGGAGCCGTTAATGACGCGATTAAAGCGCACCCAGCCAGGCCCCGACCACGTGCTTCCAGATCGCGTAGCCGTCGCCGTTCATGTGCAGCCGGTCCTGCAGGAACAGGGTCTCGCGCGGCGCGCCTTCGCCGTCGAGCATCGGCGTGTACACGTCCAGGTAATCGACGCCGTCCGCGCGCTCGGCGTAATCGCGGACTAACGCGTTGGCCGCACGCACCTGCGGCAGCAAGGCCGCGCGCGAGGGGCTGGGCTTGATCGAGACGAAACCGATCCGCGCCTGCGGCTCGGCCTGGCGTACGCGCTGGGCGAAGGCGGCGAAGTCGTCGCGCACCTGCTGCGGCGAGCGGCCTTCCGACAGATCGTTGTCGCCGGCGTAGAACACCACCGCGCGCGGCCGGTACGGCAGCACGATGCGCTCGGCATAGCGCAACGAATCGTAGACGCGCGAGCCGCCGAAGCCGCGGTTGATGCTGGCGACGCCGGGGAAATCCTGGTCCAGGCTGGTCCAGTAGCGGATCGACGAACTGCCGACGAACACCACCCCGCCCGGCCGGCGCCGGACCCGCGCATCCTCGGCTTCGAAAGCGCGGATGTCGGCTTCCCATTTATCCGGATCGCGCGGCGCGGCGCCTTCGGCGGCGAGCGCCGCCGGCGCGGATGGCGTTGCGGCCGCGGCCTCGGCGGAACGCGTCGGCGCGCCGACGCAGGCGCTCAGCGCAAGGACGAAACAGACGAGCAGGCAGCGGCGCATGCGGCGTTCCGGTCGGAAGGGAGCGACAGACTAACCCGGAAACGCCGCGGCGCGGCCGCCGCAACTGCAGCGGCGCGCAGTGTCCGCGCCGCCGCGTGGACCGCGGCGGCGGATCGCGCTCAACGCGAGCGCTGAGCCAACCAGTCGTGGATCGCGCCCGGCACCTCGCGCTGGGCGCGGCCGGACACGTAGATGCCGATGTGGCCGCCCTTGAACGACAGCTCGCTGTAGTCCTCGCTGCCGACCAGGCCCTTGAGCGCCTTCGACGCCGCCGGCGGCACCAGGTGGTCCTGCTCGGCGTAGATGTTCAGCACCGGCATGTCGACATAGCCGAGGTCGACCGCACGGCCGCCGATGTCGATCCCGCCCTCGACGAAGCCGTTGCCCTGGTAGAACTGCTTGATGAACTGGCGGAAGGCTTCGCCGGCCTGGTCGGGCGAGTCGAAGATCCACTTCTCCATGCGCAGGAAGTCTTCCAGCGCGCGCTTGTCGTCGAGGATGTCGATCAGGCCGACGTACTTCTGCACGAACAAGCGCCAGGGTTTAAGGGTCAGGTAGCACCAGTTCATGACGTCGGCCGGCACGTTGCCGAGGGTGTCGACGAATTGGTCGATGTCCAGGCCGCGGGTCCAGTTCGACAGCATGTTGTCGTCGGTGTGGAAATCCACCGGCGTCACCATGGTGATCAGATTGCGCACCTTGCGCGGATTCAAGGCCGCGTAGCACAGCGAGAACGCCCCGCCCTGGCAGATGCCGAGCAGATTGATCGCGTCCTGGCGGTACTCGCAGCGCAGGTGGTCGACGGCGCCGCCGAGGAAGCGCTGGATATAGTCTTCCAGCTCCAGATAGCGATCGGAGCGGTCCGGATAGCCCCAGTCGAGGATGTACACGTCCTCGCCGCGCTCGAGCAGGCCGCGCACGATCGATTTGTCGGCCTGCAGGTCGACCATGTACGGGCGGTTGACCAAGGCGTAAGCGATCAGCAGCGGCACCTTGGCGGTCGGCGCTTTGTCGCCGCGGAAGCGGTACAGCACCACCTTGCCGTCGCGCCAGACTTCCTCGCGCTCGGTCGCGCCGTAGTCGATGTTCTCGACCTGGCGCAGCGATTCCAGCCCGGCGCGCAGCTTCTGCTGCGCCTGCATCGCTTCCTGGGCCAGGGATTCGGCGCTGAAATTGATCGGTGCGGTCATCTCAGCGCGCTCCCTTCTTGGCCGGCTTGGCGGCGGACGACTTGCTCACCGCGGCGGACTTGCCGACGGCGGCGGGGCGCGCCGGCGGTTGCGGGCGGGCGATCGCGGTCTTGCGCGGCGGCTTGACGGCCGGCTTCGCCGCGCTGACGCTCGGCGCGGCGGCGACCGCTTGCGCCGCGCGCGGCTTGGCCGCCTTGGGCTTGCTTGCGGCGGGCTTGCTTGCGGCAGGCTTGCTCGACGCCGGTTTGGCGGCGGCGGGCTTGCTTGCAGCGGCCGGCTTGCGCGGCGGCTCGGCCGGCGCGCCGGCCGGAGCCGAGCGCGACTGCAATTCGTCGCGAAGCCGGCGCAGCTCGCGTTCGAGCTGGACGATCTTGCGGTGCGCGGCGTCGATCTCGGTGCGGGTCGGCATGCCCAGACTGCTGCTGGTCTGCTCGATCTCCTTCTGCACGCCGGCGCGCAGGCGCATCTGCGAATTGACCAGGTCGGCGTAGGCGCCGCGGAAACGCGGCGACAGCGCGATCTCGGCATAGGCCTCTTCGGCCGCGTCGATCCACAGGTCGAACAGGGCGCGCGCGGTACCGATCTGCCGGCCCGGCTCGCTGCGTTCGGCCAGCTTGTTTTCGAAGCGCGCGAACGCGTCCTGCGCGGCCTCGGCCATCAGCGCGTTATAGGCCTGGCTGCGCTGCTGATAATCCAGATAGGCCTGGCCCAGGTGTTGCACGCGTTCCTGGTGTTCGCGCGAGAAACCCAGCGCCGGCACGCCGAGCCAGGCGCGGCCTTCGCTGTGCAGGTTCTGCAGATACGGCGCGATCTGCTCGACCCAGCGCGAGAAATCCTGCTGGCCGGGGCCGCGCATCGCGCCGAACACATCGGCGAAGGGATTGCCGCCCTGCCCGCCCATCGCCTGCTTCCAGGCGCCGGCGATGTCCGCCGCGGAAGCGTCGCGGCCGGCGAACTGCGCGGCCAGTTTCTGGATTTCGCCGAACCAGGCGCGCGCCTGGCTGTTGAAGCGGTCCAGGGTATCGTCGGCCTGCGGGCTGCTGCCCTTGGCCAGCTGCGACCACCATTGCACGGCCTCGTTCCATCCCGGCATCGAGGGTTGCGCCGGCTGCGGCGCGGCGCCGCGCATCATCTCGCCCCATGCGCCCCAGTATTGTCGCGCCAGTTGCTCGAATCCATCGGAACCGACGGCGCCGAAGCCGCCGGGATTGTTCGAGCCGAAACCGAAATTCGCCATCGCCGCCTCCAGGATTTGTCCCGATCATAGCAACCGCGTGTTGCCGGGCGGTGGTTGTGTCGGATAGCACGCGAGGAAGGTGAACCCGGAAACTGCGCGGGTGAAGGCGCGGCCGACCGTTGCTGCTGCCTTCGGAAAGGGACGACACGGACGCGAGGGATTTGCTTTGGCTGTCGCGCGCAGGAGCAAAAGCGAAAGCAAATCCCCCCTGCCCCCCTTTTTCAAAGGGGGAACGGCAGGAGGCCGCAGAGAGATGGAGGTTGTGCCAGCGACGCTCGTGCCGCTTTCCCTTTGGAGCCGTTGCCCCCTTTGGAAAAGGGGGCGGCGGCCGCGCAGCGGACGCGGGGGATTTGCTTTTGCTTTTGCAGTCGCACGCTGGAGCAAGAGCGCCGCCCCTTTCGAAGGGAACGGCGCGAAAGAACGCCGAGTGCGAACGTTGTCGCCGCAGCTCAGGGCTTGGGAATGCGCAGCGTCTTGCTGATCATCAGCGAGCCCGACAGCGCGAACATCAGCACCAGCGGGTGGAACAGCCAGGGGCCGACGCGGATGCCGCCGAACCACAGGTCCGGGCCGATCGCGCCCTGCCAGGCGGCGACCGCCAGCACGATCACCAGGATCAGGCTGGTCGGAATCGGCGTGCCCTCGAAGTACTTGACCTTGCCTTCGTCGCCGGCCAGGGCCTCGGCGGTGACGTTGTAGCGCGCCAGGCGGCTGACGCCGCAGCCGACGAAGTAGCTCAGCACCACCCAGTCCCAGCCGCCCTGCAGGCCGCAGGCGTAGGCCAGCGCCGCCGGCGCGACGCCGAAGGAGATCACGTCGGCCAGCGAATCGAGCTCGCGCCCGAGCGTGGACGAGGACTTGCGCCAGCGCGCGACCTTGCCGTCCAGGGCGTCGAAAACGAACGCCAGCGGAATCAGGGCCATGCCGATCATCAGATCGCGCACGCCACCTTCCTGCAGGAAGCGCATCGCAGCGAAGATCGCGCCGGTGCCGCAGAAGGCGTTGGCGAGGGTGAACCAGTCCGCGAGGTGGAATTCGCGAAGCATCGAGAAATGACGCGCCATGCGGTGCTGCTCCGTGACGGACGGCCGCGGCCGTCCCGAGGGGGCGTCCAGCCTGCCAAAGCCGGAGCGCCGGCCGCAAGAGGCCAAGGTCGCATCCGCCGCCCCGCGGGCGGCGGACGAGCGCGATCAGCGCGGAATCGCCAACTGCGACGCCTGCAGGGCCTGCCCCGCCTCGCGCAGGCCGGTGTCGACGGTGGCGTCGGCCGGCAACGGCGCGCCGTCGGCCAGATGCGCCTCGACCCGGTCCAAGGCCGCGTACACGTAGGGCAGCAACGGCTGATAGCGGGTCGCCAGCGCCGGCAAGCCGAGGAAGGCGTCGAAATGCTGGACGTTGCGCACCTGCCAGTAAGCGACCTGCGCGCCGGCGCGGCGCGCCATCGCCACATAGGGCTCGCTGCTGAACGCCGGTGGAATCAGGCCGTCGTCGAGACCGTGCACGACCACGATCGGCAGCCCCTTGCGCGGCGCCGAAGCGCGGGTCGCGGCAATGCCCTCGCGCACCCGCCGGTGGGCGGCGGCGAGCCCGGGCGCGGGGTTGGCGTCGGCGCTCTTGCCGGTCCACAGCGCGCGCAGTCCGGCCAGCGGCGCCAGCGCCTGCGCGGGGTCGCCGCCGGACGGCGCGAACAACTGCACGCCGGCGCCGGGCGGAATGCCGCTGGCGTCGGACCACCACGCGGCGCGCTCGTTGGCGCCGGCCGCGCGCGCCAGCGGCGGCTTGGCCGCCGCATCGGCAGCGGCGTAAGCGAACGGCAGCCAGGGCTGGTCGTACTTGGATCCGCCGGCGCCCGGCTTGGCCGCCGGCGCATAGCGCCCGTAAGCCGAGGCATAAGTCGCCGCGACCGCGCGCCACAGGTCGAAGCTGACCGACAGCGCGCCGGCGCGCAGCGCGGCATCGCTCCAGCCGTTGTCGCGCAACTGCCGGTAAGCGGCCTCGGCGCGCGCCTCGTTGGACGCCTCGGCCGCGCCGTCGCCGAGCAAGCCGTGCGCTGCGGCATAGGCGCAATAAGCCTCCGCCGTGGCCCCGGCCGGCGCCGCCGGCATCGCCGCCAACGGCTTGTGCTGCAGCGCGCACGGCATCAGCAGCGCGGCTTCGGTGGTGTAGTCGTACAGGGCGCGCGCGCCGTCGACATGGACGTTGGGTTCGCCAGCCACCACCGCATCGAGCCAGGGCTCGTCGTCGAGCTCGGCCGCGCGCAGCACCGCGCCGCCGCCGTTGGAAATGCCGACCGCGATGACCCGGGTATTGGCCCAGGTGAACGGCGCCTGCTGCGGATAGGCGCGATCCAGCGCGCTCAAGCCGAACTGCGCGGCCTGGCGCACGTGCCGGCCCCAATCGGCTTCCGGGTTGTCGCCCGAGTGCGCGTGCTTGAACGCGACGCCGCCCGCCGCGGCGCGCTCGGCCGCGCTCGGCAGGAAGGCCAGATCGCCGTCCTCGGGTTTGCCGACGCTGCCGTCGGCGCGCACGCCCAGGCCGGCGTCGAGATCGAAATAGTCGGTGCCCGCGCCCTTGTCGGTGTAGGCGACCGCGCAGCCCTTGGGCAGGCCCCAGGCGCCGGCGACCGCGATCGCGCCGTAGATCCCGCGCGAGCCCGACGAGGCCGCCACCAGCAGGCAGCGCTTGCCGGCATCGAAGGCGTCCGGCACCTGCACCAGCACGCGATGCGGCTGGTGCGCGCCGGGCAGGCGGGCATAGGCGCTGTACTCGCGTCCCTCGACCCGCTGCACGCTGCCGTAGACCTCGCCGTAGCCGCCGCCGACGGCGAGGTCGGCGATGCCGCGCCAGTTCGCCCACAGCGCGCGCCGGCGCAGCTCCGCCGCGGTCGGATGGGCCGGATCGGCGAATGCCGGCGGCGCCGCCGCACGCAGGCCGTCCAGGCCGAGTCCGGCGCTGAGCAGATCGTCGTGCTCGCCGCGGTGCTCGGTCTGGCGTTGGGCGCTGAACATCGGCGAGGCGTCCTTGGTGGGCTGGGCCGCCTTCGCGCGCGGCGCGGCGACGGCGGTCGGCGCCGCAGCAGCGGCGCCGATCAGGGCGAACGCGGCGCAGGCCGCGGCAACACGGGAATGGAAGGCGTTCATCGGCGCAGGCTAGCAAGCCGTGCGCGCCGGCCCATCGTACTTTGGTACAGCCCGGCCGTCCGCGCGCGGCAGCCTCGGCGCGGCCTGCTAGGCTAACGGCGATGCCGACCCTGCTGATCGCCGACGACCATCCGCTGTTCCGCGCCGCGCTGCGCCAGGCCGCCGCCGATGCGGTGCCCGACACCTTGGTGCGCGAAGCCGGCACGCTCGACGACGCGCTGGCCGCGCTCGAAGCCGAGCCCGGCATCGACCTGGTCCTGCTCGACCTGCACATGCCCGGCAATCACGGCCTGGCCGGACTGGCGGCGATCCGCGCCCAATACCCCGGCACCGCGGTGGCGGTGGTGTCGGCCAACGACGATCCGCGGGTGGTGCGGCGCGCGCTCGATCACGGCGCCGCCGGCTACCTGCCCAAGAGCGCCGGCCTGGACGAACTGCGCGATGCGATCCGCGCCGTGCTGGCCTGCGAGCAATGGCTGCCGGCGCCGCTGCGCGCGGCGGTCGCGCGCACCCACAGCGAGCGCGGCGACGCCGACCTGGCCTCGCGCCTGGCCAGCCTGTCGCCGCAACAGTTCCGGGTCCTGACCCTGGTCGCGCAAGGCCTGCTCAACAAGCAGATCGCCGATCGCCTGGACGTGCAGGAACGCACGGTCAAGGCGCATCTGTCGGCGATCTTCGACCGCCTCGGCGTGCGCAACCGGACCCAGGCCGGGGTGGTGCTGCGCGAGCTGGAATTGTCCGATCCGGCGCGCCGGATCGAGGACTGAGCGCGCAGTCACACGCAGGTCTCTCGCTCGTTCGCGCCCGCTCACCCTGCCTCACCGGCGGCCGCTGCGTTTGTCCACACAGCCTGTGGACAAACCTGCGGACAGAAAGGTGGAGAGCATGCCGAATCCTTTGTGGCATAAGCATTGCAATAGGGTTGGCGAGAAAATGACCAGCGAAAATCCTTGACATCGCTCACGCGATCTCACCTTCGCGTTTTCTTCACCCGCCGCCTTGCGCCGCGCATTCAGGCGCCGACCCCGCCGGCCGCCAGCAGACGATCCAGAACCGACTTCAGCGCCAGCGGCTTGACCGGCTTGGCGAGCAGGGCGACGCCGGCCTCGTGCACCGCTTGCCGCACCGCAGCACCGGTATCGGCGCTGAGCAACAGGCAAGGCCGCGCGCCGAACTCGGCGCTCAGACGCCGCGCCAGGGCCAGGCCGGTGTCGTCGTGGTCGAGGTGGAAGTCGAACAGCCACAACGCCGCCGGCCGCTCGCGCAAGGCCTGACGCGCGCCCGCGTCGCCGCTGGCGGTGCTCACCTCGCAGCCCCAGCGACGCAACACCTCGTCCAGCGCCGCCAGCGCCTGCGGATCGTTGTCCACCGCCAGCACGCGCAGGCCGGCGACGCTGCGCTGCGCGCCGGCCGGCAGCGCGGTCTGCGGCGTCGGCGCATGCGGCACGCGCACCGCGAACGCGGTGCCGCGCCCGGGCGTACTGCGCAGGCTCAACGGCGCGTGCAGCAATTCGGCGATGCGGTCGGCGATAGACAGGCCCAGGCCCAGGCCCTGCCCCGGCGCGTCCTCGCCGCGGCGGAACTCTTCGAAGATCGCCGCGCGCTGCGCCTCGGGGATGCCCGGCCCGCTGTCCAGCACCTCCACTGCCAACGCGCCGCCGCGCCGGCGCACGCCGAGCAGCACGCCGCCGCGTTCGGTGTAGCGCACCGCGTTGGCGAGGAAATTCTGCAGCACCCGGCGCAGCAGTTGCGGGTCGCTGCGGGTCCAGGCGCGGCTGGCGACATAGCGGAAACGCAGCCCGCGCGCCGCCGCGATCGCGCCGAATTCCGAGGCCAACGGCTCGAGCACCTCGGCGAGCGGGAACTCGCGCGGCTGCGGCACCAACCCGCCGGCCTGCAGGCGCGACATGTCGAGCAGGCCGGTCAGCAGGTCGCCGGTGGAATCCAGCGCGCCGCCGATCTGGGCCACGGTCTCGCGCTGCGCCGGCGCGGTCAGCTGCTGGGCCAGCGCGTCGGTGAACAACTGCGCGGCGTGCAAGGGTTGCATCAAGTCGTGGCCGACCGCGGCCAGGAAGCGGCTCTTGGCTTCGTTGGCGCGCTCGGCCTCGCGCTTGGCCACTTCCAGGTCGGCGGTGCGCTCGGCCACGCGCTGCTCCAGGGTCTCGTTGGCCTGGATCAGCCCGGCTTCGGCGCGGCGGAAGGCGGTGACGTCGGTGAAGGTGGCGACGAAGCCGCCGCCGGGCATCGGGTTGCCGCGGATTTCGACGATGCTGCCGTCGGCCAGCACGCGCTCGGACAGATGCGGGGTGCCGGCGCGCATGAAGGCCAGGCGCCGCTGCAGCGCGCGCTCCAGGTCGCCCTGCATCGGCAGGCGCTGCATCGCCCAGCGCGCCAGGTCGGCGATCGGCCGGCCGACCTGCAGCAGTTCGGGCGGATAAGCGAAGAACTCGGCATAGCGACGGTTCCACGCCACCAGGCGCAGTTGCGCGTCGACCACGCTGATGCCCTGGCTCATGTTCTGCAGCGCGGCCTCGAGCACGCGCTGGTTGAAGCGCAGGTCGGCCGAGGCTTCGCCGACGATCGCCGCGACCGTGTCCAGGTCGCGCCCGGTCTCGCGCCGCGCCGCATCCAGCAGCACTCGCGCCGAAGCCGAGCCCAGCACCGCGGCCAGCTCGCGCTCCAGCGCGGCCTCGACCTCGGCCGCGACCGGCGCGCCGGTCGGCACCGCATCGAGCAACTGGGCGACGCGCTCGCGCGGCAGGAAGCGCAGCCCGGCCGCGCGCAGGGTCTGCACATCGAGGCCGCGGCGCGCGCTGTGCGGCGTCTCGCGCCGCCATACCGCGGCCAGCACGGTCGCCAGCGTGCCCAGGAACAGGCTGGCGCCGACCGCGCGGCCGAGCCGGCTCCAGCCGGTCAGGCCGAACAAACGTTCCGGCGCCAGCCACGACCAGCCTAGCGGGCCTTCGTGCAACCAGGCCGGCGCGAAGCCGCGCGCGTCGTACAGCATCGGCAGCAGCAAGGCCCAGGCCCAGGCGGCGAAGCCGACCGCGATGCCGATCACCGCCGCGCGCGCCGGCGTCTGCGGCCGCCAGACCGCGAAGGCCAGCGCCGGCGCCAGGGTCGCCAGGGCCGAGAACGACACCGCGCCGACGTCGGCCAGGGCCTCGCTGCCGGCGATCAGGCGGCTATAGCCCCAGGCCAGCAGCATGATCGCGACGATGCCGCCGCGACGCAGCGCCAGCACCCGGCCGCGCAAGTCGCTGTCGCGCGCCCAGGCGCCGCGCAGCAGCCCGGGCGCGAACCAGTGGTTGCCGATCATCAGGCTCAGGGTCAGGGTGCTGACCACGACCATGCCGGTGGCGGCGCTGAGCCCGCCCAGGAAAGCGAACAACGCCAGCAACTCGTGCCCTTGCGACAAGGGCAAGGCCAGCACGTACAGGTCCGAGGGCACCTGGCTGCCGAGCATGGCCTGCCCCACCGTCGCCAACGGCAACACAGGCAGCGCGATCAGCAACAGGTACAGCGGAAACTGCCAGCGCGCGGTGCGCACGTCGCGTTCGTCGCGGCATTCGACCACGCCGACGTGGAACTGGTGCGGCAGGATGAACATCGCCAGGCCGCCGAGCAGCACCAGCGGCGCGAAGCCGCCGGTCTCGCCGGCCGGCGGCGCCGGCGCGGCGCCGGCGACGGCCGCGCCGGCGTCCAGCCCGAACCAGACCAGGGCGCCGATCGCCAGCATCGCGGCGAGCTTGAACACCGACTCGAAGGCCATCGCCAGGACCAGGCCGCGGTTGTGCTCGGCGGCGCTGGCGCGGCGGGTGCCGAACAGCATCGCGAACAAGGCCATCGCCAGGGCCACGTACAAGGCGCTGTCGCGCCAGGCCGGCGAAGCCGCGCCGTCGGTGGCGCGGGTGGTCAGCATCGCGAAGCTCATCGCCACCGCCTTCAGCTGCAGGGCGATGTAGGGAATCAGGCCGAGCGCGGCGATCAGGGTCACGGTCGCGGCGAGCCAGGCGTCCTTGCCGAGCCGGGTGGCGATCAGGTCGGCCAGCGAGGTCGCGTTGGTTTCGCGCGCCAGCTTGACCAGCCGCACCATGAAGCCGACCGCGAAGGCGTAGAACAGGATCGAACCGAGGAAGGTCGGCGGCAGCGGCCAGCCGTAGCGCGCGGCCTGGGTGACGGTGCCGTAGAAGGTCCACGAGGTGCAGTGCACCGCCAGCGACAAAGCGTAGATGTGGCGCCAGTGCCGGGCCAACGCGGCCGGCCGGCGCTCGGCGAACAGCGCGGTGCCGAACATCAGCGCCAGCCAGGCCAGGCTGGCCAGGGCGACGACGGTGAGGCTCAGCATGGGCAGCGGGTGCGCGGCATCGGCGCAGGATAGCGCCGCGGAGGCGGGGGCGTCTTCGGGGCGGGCAAGAGCAAGAGCAAATCCCCCCTGCCCCCCTTTTTCAAAGGGGGAACGGCAACGGCAACGACGCAAGCAACGGCAACAGCAAGGGCACGACCGCGGTCGAGGCTGCGCCGGCGGCGGCCCACAGCAACGCTACTTCATGATCGCAGCACGCCCTCCCAGACCGGTTCCCCCCTTTGAAAAAGGGGGGCCAGGGGGGATTTGCCTTTGCTTTGCTTCGCCGTCGCTCCGGCTTTGCGTCGCCCACCACCCGCTCGCCGCAAAAAAACAAGCCCCCGCGCGAACGCGGAGGCTTGCCTCTCCGGAGCCCGCGCGGCCTCCTGCCGCGCGCGATCAGAAGTCGTACTTGACCGAGAAGGTGTACTGGCGCGGCGGCCCGTAGAAGCCGGTGTACACGCCCAGCGCCGAATTCAGGCTGTAACCGGTGGTGCGGTACTCCTTGTCGGTCAGGTTGCTGCCCTGCAGCGACAGCCTCCACGGCCCGCGGCTCTTCCAGGTCACGCCGGCGTTGACCAGGCCATAGCCGTCCTGGGTGATCGGCAGCGCGCCGGTGCGGACGATCTCGGTGGTCGCCACCACCTCGCTCTGGTAGCTGTAGCCCACCCGCGCCGACAGATTGCTGCCGTCGGACAGGTCGGTGCGGTACTCGACGTTGACCGCACCGGAGAAATCGGGCGCGTTGGTGAATTCCTGCTCGTCGGCGATGTTGATCCCGGCGTACATGAACTCGTCGTACTTCGCGTCCAGCCAGGCCAGGTTGCCCGAGACCAGCCAGTGCTCGTTCGGCAGCCATTGGTACTCGACTTCGAAGCCCTGCACCGTGCCCTTGCCGGCGTTGGTGAAGTCGCCGAAGAACGCGTCGTTGGTGCCGTCGCCGTTGCTGTCGTAGGCGGTGAACACCGACAGCTGGATGTCCTTGTACTTGTTGTGGAAGTAAGCCAGGTTCAGGAACAGGCGCTGGTCGAAGAAGGCCATCTTGCTACCGACCTCGTAGCTGTCGACGACCTCGTCGTCGAACGGCTCGGCCGAGCGCGGCACCGCCGCGGCCTGGGCGCGGATGTTGTAGCCGCCCGACTTGAAGCCGCGGGTGGCCAGGCCGTACAGCAGGATGTCCGGGGTGATCTGGTAATCCAGCGAGACCTTGGGCGAGGTGTTCTTGAAATTGATCTTGCGGTCGAAGTTGGCCGCGACCACCCCGCTGGGGATGGTGAAGTTCGGATCGCGATAGCCCTGGTTGAGCACCTTGGCGCGCTTGTCCTCGTCGGTGTAGCGCACGCCGACGTCGAGCTTGAGCCGGTCGGTCAGGTCGAAGGTCCAGTCGGCGTATGCGGCGATGCTCTCGGTAAAGACCGTACCCTGGGTGTCGCCGAAGCTGAGGTTGAAGAAGTTGTTCAGCACCTGGCCGCCGGCCTCGCCGTCGAAGCCGTAGATGCCCATCACTCCGCGCGCGCGGCCGCCGCCGTCGTAGTTGGCCTGCAACTCGTGGCTGACCTGCTGGTCGCGGTAGAACGCCTTCACGTCGGCGATCTTGTTCTGCAGGGTGTCGAAGTCGATGTTGGTCTCGGTATCGGACTCGCGCTTGGCCAGCACGTACTTGAAGGTCCAATCCTCGTTGGCGCGCCAGTTGACCGTCGCCGACGCGCCCTTGATGGTGGTGTCGTTGACGTTGGGCATACCGTTGCGCACGTCGTAACGGTCGTCCAGCGGCAGGGTGCCGCGGGCGAAGCGGTTCGGCGCCAGCATCTTCGCGCCGCGCACGCCGGACTGGTCGTCCATCCAGTCGAACGCGAACTGGATGTCCAGCGCGTCGCTGACATAGGCGCCGAGGCTGCCGCGCAGGGCCAGCACTTCCTTGTCGCTGACGTCCTGGCCGGTGACCACGTTCTTGCCGAAGCCGTCGCGGTTGAGGCTGGCGACCGAGATCCGCCCGCGCAGCGCGTCGTCGCCGCCGATCGGGCCGCCGATCGCGGCCTTGACGTCGAGCTGGCCGTAGTTGCCGACCGTGACCGAGGCGAAGCCGTCGAGCGAGGTCGGCAGGCCGCGCGAGATGTACTTGATCGCGCCGCCGATGGTGTTCTTGCCGTACAGCGTGCCCTGCGGGCCGCGCAATACTTCGATCCGTTCGATGTCGAACACGTCCAGCAGCGCGCCCTGCGGGCGGGCGATGTAGACGTCGTCCATGTAGATGCCGACGCCTGGGTCGACGCCCCACAGCGGATCGGACTGGCCGACGCCGCGGATGTAAGCGGTGATGGTGCTGCTGGAGCCGCGCGCGGCGTAGATGGTCAGGTTCGGCACCTGCGCGTCGAGGTCGGACAGGTCCTCGACGTTGAGCCGGTCCAGCGCCTCGGGGGTGAAGGCGGTGATCGCGACCGGCACCTCCTGCAGGGTTTCCTCGCGCTTGCGCGCGGTCACGGTCAGCCCGCCGAGGGTCTTGGCCTCGGCCTGCGCGGCCGGCGCCGCGTCCTGCGCCCAGGCCGCGGGCGCCAGCAGCGCGCCGGCGATCGCCAGGCTCAGGTAGTTGCGCGCGGTCCTGCCCACGGTGGCGCCGCGCGGTTGCTTGCCTTGCTTCACGTCTGTCTCCTCCCCAGAAACCGGTCGGCGGTCGGACCGTCGCCACCGCCGCCGCCACTCCCGTCCCTCGGCGGGAATGGCGGCGGCAGCAGGACGCTGGCCCCCGCCATGCAGCGCAGACTAGGAGGCCGCCGCCGCCGCGGCTGCTGTACCTTCGGACAATGCCGGGCTCCGGCGGGCTTGCCGACACTGCGTCCACGACGGGCGCCGGGCCCGTCACGGGGAACGAAACCGATGGCGTTTTTGATCGTGCTGGCCGCGCTGTGCTTCCTGATGTACGTCGCCTACCGCGGCCACAGCGTGATCCTGTTCGCTCCGGTGGCCGCGCTCGGCGCGGTGCTGCTGACCGATCCCAGCCTGGTCGCGCCGATGTTCACCGGCCTGTTCATGGACAAGATGGTCGGCTTCCTCAAGTTGTACTTCCCGGTGTTCCTGCTCGGCGCGATCTTCGGCAAGCTGATCGAACTGTCCGGTTTTTCCAAAGCGATAGTCGCCGCCACCATCCGCCTGCTCGGGCGCGAACGGGCGATGCTGTCGATCGTCGCGGTCTGCGCCCTGCTGACCTACGGCGGCGTGTCGCTGTTCGTGGTGGTGTTCGCGGTGTATCCGTTCGCCGCCGAGCTGTTCCGGCAGAGCGACATCCCCAAGCGGCTGATCCCCGGCACGATCGCGCTGGGTGCGTTCACCTTCACCATGGACGCCCTGCCCGGCACGCCGCAGATCCAGAACATCATCCCGACCGCGTTCTTCGGCACCGACACCTGGGCCGCGCCCTGGCTGGGCCTGCTCGGCGGCGTGTTCATCCTGATCGTCGGCCTGAGCTATCTGAACTGGCGGCGCCGGGTCGCCGCCGCGGCCGGCGAAGGCTACGGCGACAACCTGGTCAACGAACCGGCGCCGTTCGCCGGCGACGCCCTGCCCCATCCCATGCTGGCCCTGCTGCCGCTGGTCCTGGTCGGCGTCGCCAACAAACTGCTCAGCGTATGGCTGCCGCAGGTTTACGGCAGCGAGCACCGCTTCGACCCGGCGGTGATCGGCAATGCCGCGCCGGTGGTGCAGGAAGTATCCAAGGTCGCGGCGATCTGGGCGGTCGAGGGCGCGCTGTTGATCGGCATCGCCACGGTGCTGGTCTGCGCCTGGAAGGCGATCGCCGGCCGCTTCGCCGAAGGCAGCAAGGCGGCGATCGGCGGCGCCTTGCTGGCGGCGATGAACACCGCCAGCGAATACGGCTTCGGCGCGGTGATCGCAGCGCTGCCCGGCTTCCTGGTGGTCGCCAACGCGTTGGCCGCGATTCCCAACCCGCTGGTCAACGAGGCGATCACCGTGACCGCCCTGGCCGGCATCACCGGCTCGGCCTCCGGCGGCATGAGCATCGCCCTGGCGGCGATGGCCGACAGCTTCATCGCCAACGCCAACGCCGCCGGCATTCCGATGGAAGTGCTGCACCGGGTCGCGGCGATGGCCTCCGGCGGCATGGACACCCTGCCCCACAACGGCGCGGTGATCACCCTGCTCGCGGTCACCGGCCTGACCCATCGCCAGGCCTACAAGGACGTGTTCGCGATCACCCTGATCAAGACCGCGGCGGTGTTCGTGGTCATCGCCACCTTCTACGCCACCGGGCTGGTTTGAACGTCCGCTGCGCGCCGCCGGAGCGCGTCTGCGACTGTAGGAGCGGCATCCCACGGGGATGTCCTCCGGTCATGAGCCGCGACCTTCGCAGCGTTGCGCGCCGGCGTCCCATCCGAAGGCCGGCGCTCCGAGCGTCGGGAAACGCTTGGACACAGGCGCAGCGACGAAGGATCCAAGCGCAGGCAAGGATCGATTGCGCATCGCCGCCGTTTCGCGCGTAAAGATCCAAACCATTTACGCACCGCCTGCGTCGGCCGTGCCGGGTTCGCGGCACAATGCCGAGCGCGCGGACGTTTGCCATTTTTTGCCACGTCCAAAGCCTTGCCCACGCGCTCCACGGCGCTGGGCGACGCGCGCGGATCGACCTATAGTCGGCCACTCGCCTTCGCTCAGCGTGCCCGCATGCGCCTCGTTCTCGCCGCATTGTTGTGCCTGTCGTCCCTGCTCGCGCCGCCGTCGGCCCGCGCCGCGGAACCCCTCGACCACCGCGCCATCGCCTTCTACTACAACTGGTACGGCAGCCCGGCCGTCGACGGCGAGCGCCTGCATTGGGCGCACGACGTGCTGCCGGAGAACGACCGCGACACCACCCGCAAGCGCATCCCCGGCGACGGCGACATCGCCGCGAACTTCTATCCCCAGCTCGGCGAGTACAGCAGCGCCGACCCGGCGATCATCGAGCGGCATATGCGCATGCTGGTGCAGGCCCGGATCGGCACCCTGGCGGTGACCTGGCTCGGCGTCGACGACCCCAGCTACAAAAGCCTGGCGCCGCTGTTCGCCGCCGCCCAGCGCCACGGCGTAAAGATCTGCTTCCAGATCGAGCCGGCGGCGCGCAAGACCGCCGACGATGCGCGCGCGGCGATCATCGAGATCCTGGACCGCTACGGCCAGCATCCGGCGTTCTACCGCGACGCCAAGACCCAGCGGCCGCTGTTCTTCGTCTACGACTCCTATGTGATCGACCGCAAGCAGTGGGCCCGGGTCCTGAGTCCCGACGGCGCGCAGACCATCCGCGGCGGCGGCTACGACGCCGACGTGCTCGGCCTGTGGGTCGGCGCGGACGAGCACGCCTTCTTCGAGCAGTCCGGTTTCGACGGCTTCTACACCTATTTCGCCAGCCGCGGTTTCAGCTACGGCGCCACCCCGGAGCATTGGCCGGCCTTGCAACGCTGGGCGAAGCAGCACGGCAAGCTGTTCGTGCCCTCGGTCGGACCGGGCTATATCGACACCCGGGTGCGGCCGTGGAACGCCAAGAACACCAAGGACCGCGAGCGCGGCGCCTACTACGACGCGATGTTCCGCGCCGCGATCGACAGCGGCGCGCCCTTGATCGGCATCACCTCGTTCAACGAATGGCACGAGGGCACCCAGATCGAACCGGCGGTGCCGTTCGAGCACGCGGCCTTCGATTATCTCGACTATGCGCCGCGCGCGCCGGACTACTACCTGGACCGTACCGCGTACTGGCTGGAACGCTTCGGCCGCTGAGCCAGCTTTTGTAGGAGCGGCGTGAGCCGCGACAACCGAAGCGACGAAGTACCACGTTGGCTGCCGGCGCAGATCGGCTCAAAGAGCGATCCCGGTCTTCGGCAGCGGCGCTCGCGTCCGTCGCTTCGGTTGTCGCGGCTCACGCCGCTCCTACATGAGCTATGTCAACGCTCGCGCACCGGGCGTTTGGCCAGGCGCCGCTGCAGGGTGCGGCGGTCGACGCCCAGCACCCGCGCAGCGGCGGAGACGTTGCCGCCGCATTCGGCCAGCACCCGTTGCACGTGCTCCCAGCCCTGCCGGCGCAGCGAGGCGGCTTCGGCCGGCGGCTCCGGCACCGCTTCGGCCGCGGGCTCGGCGAAAGACTGCGCCAGGGCCTCGATGTCGAACGGCTTGGGCAGGTAGTTCCAGGCGCCGCGGCGCATCGCATCGACCGCGGTGGCGATGCTGGCGTAGCCGGTAGCCAGCACGATCCGCGCCTGCGGGCAGCGCTGGCGCAGGTCGCGGATCAGCAGCAGGCCGTTGTCGGCGCCGAGCTTGAGATCGAGCACGATCCCGTCCGGGGCGAATTCGTCCAGCGCCGCCAGCGCGCTGTCGGCGTCGTGGCGCGCCTGCACTTCGATCCCGCGCCGCGCCAGCAGCCGGGCCAATACCTGGCAGAACGCCAGGTCGTCGTCGATCAGCAGCATCCGCGCCGGCAGGCTCATGCCGCGCCCTCCGCCTGCGGCGCCAGCAGCGGCAGGTCGACTTCGGTCGCGCAGCCGCCGCCGTCGCGTTCGACCTGGCGCATCCGCCCGCGGCTGCGCTCGATCGCCGCCTTGGAAATCATCAGGCCGATGCCCAGCCCGCCGCCCTCGCCGTCGTGCAGGCGCGGGCGTTCGGCGATGCGCTGCGGCCCGGCGCCGCGGTCGAGGATGCTCAGGATCAGCCAGCCGCTGCGCACCGTGGTCGCGACCTCCACCGGCAGTTCGCGGCCGAGCGCGGCATTGGCGTCGGCGGCGTTGTTGATCAGGTTGATGATCGCCTGCTGCAAGCCGGGGTCGACCCGCACCTCGCCGCCCGCGGCGCCGGCGCGGAACTGGGCGCTGGCGTTGGGCCGCAGCAGGCGCCAGCGGTCGACGCAGGCGTGGACGAAACCGTCGGCCGACTCCACCGTCGGCTCGCCGGCGGCGCCGCGGCGGGCCATCTCGGCCAGTGCGCGCACGTGTTCGCGGCAATGGCTCAGCTGCGCGCGCATCAGCTCGATGTCCTCGCGCGCCGGCGGCGCTTCGTGGGCCAGCCAGTCGTCGACCAGCAGGCCCATGGTCGCCAGCGGCGTATTGAGCTCGTGTGCGGTGCCGGCGGCGAGCGAGCCCAGCGCCGACAGCGATTCGTCGCGGATCGCGCGCTCGCGCGCTTCCGACAGCCGCCGCCGCTGTTCGCGCACCACGCTCATGAACCGGCTCAGCACCACCGCCATGATTCCGGCCGAGAGCAGGAAGTTGATCCACATCCCGGTCACGTGCAGCTGGAAATCGCCGCCGTGCATATGCGGCAAGGGGATGTTGTGGCGCATCAGCCAGGTGTACAGGGCCGCGGTCAGCGCGGTCAGTCCCAGCATCGGCGCGATGTCCAGGCCGATCGCCGCCACCGCCACCGGCAACAGGTACAGCGAGACGAAGGGATTGGCCGGGCCGCCGGAGAAGTACAACAAGGCGGTCAGGGTCAGCAGGTCGACCAGCAGTTGCAGGATCAGCGCGCGCGGGCCGGCGTCGCGATGGCGCAGCGACCACCAATGGCTGAGCACGTTGAACGCCAGCAGCCCGGACGAGATCGCCAGCAGCTCGCGGGCCGGGATCGGCAGATTGAGGCGCTGGACCACGAACACCACGGTCAGCATCTGCCCGGCCACGGCCATGTATCGCAGGTAGATCAGCAATTGCAGCACGGCTCGGCCCACGGAACGCGACAGCCGGATTATCGCATCCCGGCGCGGCCGCGCCGGGGGCTGCGGCGATCGGTCCCGGGCGGCGGGTCAGTTCGCCTGGTGGTGCGCCGCGCGCCGGCGCTCAACGCCCGGTCCTGAGCGGCGCAGGCGATCGCGAAAAAGCGGGCCTGCGCCCGCTTTTTCGTCTTGCTGCGCGTCGGCGGGCGGCGCTTAGAGATCGGCCTGCACGGTAACGCCGGAGTAGTTCGAATAGCCGAACACGCCGATGTAGAACTCGCCGGTGGGCGGATTGTTGACCAGCACGCCCTCGTTGCTGCCGTCGCGCGCCGGGCTGAGGTCGAACACGTCCTCGGTCGGCGCCGAACCGTGCTTGAGGAACAGGTCGGCATCGCCGGCGCCGCTCATGGTGACGCTGAAGCTGGCCTGGCCCGGCGGCACGAACAGCTTGTAGTAGCGGAACGATCCGCTGGCTCCGGCCAGGCCGCCGACCGCGACGCCGCTGCTCAGTTCGGTGGCCGCGACCGCCTCGTCCAGCAGGTAAGGCCGCGCATGCATGCGCACCGTGCTGCCGTCGTACTGGCCCCAGATAGGCAGGAACCGGCCCGAATGGCCGACGCAGAGTTCATGGAAACCGAACACCTGCGCATCAGCCGGCGCCTGGTCGATGCGGAACACGGCACCGACCGGGCTGCCGTCCTTGCGGTACTGACGGGCCCACATCCGTGGCGACGAGTACCAATCGTCGCGGTCCTCGCCCGCGGCCCACATCACCACGAAACCGCCGTCCTCGGCCACGCCGACGCGCGGGTCCATCGCCGACGCCGCGCCCTCGTCGACCGTAACCGGCCCGCCCAGCTTGGCGCCCGACGGCGCGTAACGCTGGAAGCGGATCGCACCGCGGTAAGACAGGTCGTTGTGTTCCAGCCACACGCCGACCTGGTCGCCGTTCTGGTTTCCGGCGATGGACGAACGCGAGGCCCGCGCCCACGGGTCGCTGCCGATGTCGAAGGGCTGCACCACGTTTCCGGCGGCGTCGAAGCGGATCGTGCCGACCCGGCTGAAGGATTGCCCCTCGGCGCCGTACTCCCAGACCAGCGAGAAGCGGCCGGCGCCGTCGATGGCGAAATCCCAGGGGCCACGCGGCCGCGCCGCGCCGTTGCCGCTGGCCGCGGTCAGCACCGCACTGCGCGGGGTACCGTCACGCTCGAACACCCGTGCGCGGATCGCCTGCCAGCCGCTGCCGTCGTCCTCCTGCCAGGCCACCGCGAACACCCCGTTGTTGTTCATCGCCACACGTGCGACCCAGGCCTGGCCGTTGCCGGGATCGACGCGGAAGCGCGGCGTCAGCACACCGCCATCGCGGGTGTAGACCGCCGCATGAATCGCGGAATGATCTTCGGCTTCCTCCACCACCACGTAGTTGCCCAGGCGGTCGGTCGCCAGATCGGCCAGCGGCACGCCCGGCAGCACCTGCGGTGCGCTCCAGATCGGCGCGCCTTGGCGGTCGTAACGATTGATCCGGGTCGTGCCGGAGGCCGCGTCCGGCAGCATCAGCACGGCCTCTCCGCCCGCGCCGACCGCGCAGCGCATTTCCGCTGCGGGATTGTCCTGGGCCAGGCCCGGCACTACGTAGGCATTGCCCAGGGCGCCGGCCGAAGCCGGCGCGATCGCCAGCGCCATCAGCGCCGTCAGCCCCGCGGCTATAGCGGGTCGAGCGCCGGGTCCTAGCCGATGGTGCTTTTCGTTTGCTTCGCGCTTCCGTACTGCGTCTCGTCCTGCGGACATCCTGTTCCTCCTGTGGTGCGGCCCATGCCGGCGCATCTGCGCCTGGGCGCTCCTCATTGTCGCCCAGCCCGGTTGCACCGGTTGCGACAGGACGGATGCCGCTGCGGCCGCGGCCCGGGTCGTCCGGGCCGCAGCCACGGCGTTCAGCGGAAGCGGTAGTTCACTTCCAGCCAGAACTGGCGACCGTAAGGGTCGTAGTTGCCGACCGGATAGAACGGCCAGCCGCCGCCGCTGCGGTCGGCCGGCGGGCGCGAGTCGCGCAGGTTGTTGACGATCAGCGCGACCGATCCCTGTTCGTTGAAGCGATAGGACACGCTGCCGTTGTAGCGCGCGTACGGGGCGATGCGGCCGCTGCCGTCGCCGTTGGGCAGGCTGCCGTAGCGCAGGCCGGTCAGGTTGGCGGTCCAGTCGCCGATGTTCCAGGTCACTCCGGCATTGACCTTGCTGCGCCAATCGGTGGAATCCAGCGAGTCGCGCAGGTCGATCGCCGGATCGTCTTCGAACTGGCGGTAGTCGTGCTTGAGCACCAGGGTGTAGCCCAGGCGCGCGGCGAAGTCGCCGTAGCGGCCCGCGCTCCAGCGTAGGTTGCTCTTCAGGTCGATGCCGTCGGTGCGCTCGGAGGCGGCGTTGATCGCGTTGATCAGCACCCGCCGCACCTGGTCCGGCTGCACCGGCGCGTCGGACGGGTTGCGGATCACCCGGCTGAGCGCGTTCTGGCACAGCGGCGAACGGATGTCGCGCGGTTCGCCGCCGACGGTGCGGCCCAGGCGGCAGTCGGCCTCCTCGCGCAGGATGCGGCTGCTGCTGAGGTTGGTGACTTCGTCCTCCAGGCGGATGCTGTAGTAGTCCAGCGACACGTCGAAGCGCTCCGACGGCGACCACACCAGGCCCACGCCGTACGACTTTCCGGCCTCCGGCTTCAGGTCAGGATTGCCGCGGCTGGTGTAGTCGATCGCCAGGCCGGAGTAGTCGCAGTCGTCGTAGGGCTGGCCGGCGGTGCGGCAACGCCAGTAGTCGGTCATGCCCGGGCTATAGCCGCGGGTTTCGGCGGCGAAGATGTAGTTCATGTCCGGCGCGCGGAAGCTGGTCGCGGCGGTCGCGCGCAGCAGCAGGCTGTCGAACGGACGGAACTCCAGGCCGGCGTTCCAGGTCGCCTTGCCCGACTTGCGCCCGGCGAAGCGGAATTCGTCGTAGCGCGCCGCCGCCGAGGCGGTCAGGCGCGAGAACAGCGGCACGCTGATTTCGGCGCCGATCGCGTAACGGTCGCGTTCGCCTTCGGCGCGCACGCCGGCGCTGGTGTTCCAGAAGGTGCCGTCGCCAAGGTGCGGGTCGGGCCGGTTGATATAGCCCTGGTTGCCGGCCTCGACCACGCCGGCGAAACCGACCGGGCCGGCCGGCAGCTCGAACAGTTCGCCGTTGACGGTGAAGGCCAGGTTCTGGATCCAGGCGGCGTTGTCGCTTTCGTGGAAGCCGGTCAGGCGCTCGTAGTCGGCCGGTGTCAGCGGCCGGTACAGGCGCGAGGGGTCCGGGTTATACACGCCGATGCCGTTGCGCGTGCCCAGGCGCGGGCCGAGGTAGAACTCGTTGATCCCGGCCAGGAACTGGCGGCGCTTGGTCTGGTTCTCGTAGCGGCCGCGGTTGTAGGCCAGCTCGTAGTCCCAGCCCGATTCGCCGAAGCTGCCGCGCACGCCGGCGGTGAAGGCCCAGGAGCGCTCCAGGAAGCGGTTGTTGTTGGCGTGCGCCGAGCCGATTTCCTCCGGCGCGATGCGCCGGTACCAGATCTCGTTGAGGCCCGTGGCCTGGTTGTAGAAATAGTTGTTGTCCGAGGTCCAACTCGGCGCGCGGGTGTTGTTCTGGATGCTCGACACGCCCAACTGCACGTCGGCGAACAGGTCGGTGCGGTCGTTGAGGTGCCAAGTCAGCGAGCCGTAGGCGTCGGCGTTCTTCTTCTCGGTCTGCACGGTCCAGAACGCCGGTGCGGCCTCGTTGCTGCCGCAGTACCAGCCCTGGCGCGGATTGTTGGCGCGGAAGGTCGAACCGCCGTACAGGCCGCCGAGGGTCGCGCAGTTCGCGCCCGGGTCGATGAAGCCGTTGCTGCGCGCGTTGCGGCGGAACCCGACCTGGGTCGGCAGCAGCGCGGTGCCGGCCGGGTTGTCGAGCAGCGAATCCATGAAATCGCGCTGGTCGCCCCAGATCGCCTCGCGGTTCAGCAGTTCGATGCCGAACACCGAATCGAACCGCTCGCCGGACCAGCCGCTGACCAGTTGCAGGCGCTGGTTCTGGCCGCCGCCGTGTTCGGTGCCGCCGACGCGCAGGTTGACTTCGGTGCCTTCGAACTTGTCCTTGAGGATGATGTTGACCACGCCGGCCACCGCGTCGGAGCCGTACACCGCCGAGGCGCCGCCGGCCAGCACTTCGATCCGCTTGATCAGCGCGCTGGGAATGTTGGCCAGGTTGACCACGTTGACCGAACCCTCGTAAGCCAGCGGGTAGTCGGCCAGGCGGCGGCCGTTGACCAGCACCAGGGTGTGGTTGGGGCCGAAGCCGCGCAGGTTGATGGTGTTGGCGGCCGGCGTGAACGTGTTGCCGAAGTCTTCGCCCTGCACCGAACCGGTGTTCTGGGTCAGCGCGCTGACCGCGTCGAAGGCGCTGCGATAGCCCTGCGCGTCGATGTCTTCCTTGCTGATCACGGTGACCGGCGACGGCCCTTCCAGGCTGGCGCGCGGAATGCGCGAGCCGGTGACCACGACCTGTTCCAGATCGGTGGTGGCGCCGGCGGGCGGACCGGCGGGCGCGGTCTCCGCGGCGAGTGCGGGAGCGGCGAGCGCCGGCAGCGCCAGCGCGAGCAAAACGGAAAGCGGACGGCGTCGCAGCCGCAGGGCAGCGTGCATGGAGGATCCTCGACAGTGGGGTTGGACCGGCCGCCGGGACTGCACCCCCGTGCCCGCGGTACGGCGTTCCGGCCATGGTTGTTGCTATGCAGCATGCGCAGAAATGAACCCCGCGCATCTGCTTATGGCGAGCCGGCATTTGCCTGTCGCCAGCGAAGCTGCGCCGCACGGCGCAGCAAGGCTACGCAGCGGCGCACGCGCGATCCGCGCAACGCGTCGCGACTCTCGAACGTGGACGGCGTTCGCGCAATCGCCAGAATCGGCAAGCCGTCGCGCTCGACGCGCGCCGCGACGCACGCGACCGACGTGACTTCGCGCACGCGGACAACGGTACCGGTGACGAACGCGTCAAAGCGCGTGCGCCGGAGCGCATCGAAACGGTGACGCAGCGCAGCTCACGGCGAATGGATCTGTGACGCAGCCAAGGCTTTGCCGCGAACGGGCGGCATTAAGCTCGCGCTCCCTGAACGAGGTCGCAGGACTGCCATGAACCGCACGCTTTCCGCTTCAGAACAGGCGGCGACTCGCAGCCGGCTGGTGCAGCGCTACGGCGCGCTCGGCCGCAGCGCGCCGTCGAAGGCCGCGCGCGCCAAGCTCGCCGGCGAGGCACCGCCGCTGGCCGACGCGTTCGCCGCGGCGCTGCCGCTGGACCTGCCGCGGCCGCCGTTCTGGATCCGCGTGCTCGGCAACCTCAGCTACGGCGCCACGCCGCAGTCGATCGCCGAATTCAACGCGCTCGGCACCACCGACACCCAGCGCCTGGCCAACTACGTCGACTGGCAGTTGGACTGGCGCGCGATCGACGACAGCGCGGTCGAAACCCGCCTGGCCAACGCCGGCTACACCACCCTGGGCAAGTCGCTGATCCAGTTGTGGACCGACCACGTCAAGCCCAACCCGGCCTACGAAGTGCGCATGCGCCCGGCCTGGGAATGCCAGCGCGCGGCGCTGGTGCGCGCGGTGCACTCCAAGCGCCAGCTGCACGAGATCATGGTCGGCTTCTGGCACGACCACTTCAACGTCACCGTCGGCGACTACGACGCCGGCCCGGTGTACGTGCACTACCAGCGCGACGTGATCCGGCCGAACGCGCTGGGCAACTTCCGCACCATGCTGGAGGAAGTGGCCAAGAGCACCTCGATGCTCTACTACCTCGACAACGCCTCCAACACCCGCGCCGGCCCGAACGAGAACTTCGCCCGCGAACTGCTCGAACTGCACACGCTGGGCGCGGAGAACTACCTGGGCTTCATGGATCCGTTCCAGGTGCCGCCGGATGCGCAGGACCCGAGCTATCCGGCCGGCTATACCGACATCGACGTGTACGAGACCGCCTCGGCGTTCACCGGCTGGTCGATCAAGAACGGCCACTGGGAATTCCCCAACGACAACGACGGCAGCTTCGTCTACCGCCAGTCCTGGCACGACGCCGGCCCCAAGTTCCTGCTCGGCCGCATGCTCTACCCCGAGCAGCCGGCGATGAAGGACGGCCGCGACGTGCTCGACCGCCTCGCCAGCCATCCGGGCGTGGCGCGCTTCGTGTGCAAGAAGCTCATCCGCCGCTTCATCAGCGACACGCCGGATCCGACGATGGTGCAAAGCGCCGCGGCGATCTTCCGCCAGAACTGGCGCAGCCCGGACCAAATCGCCCTGACCCTGCGCCATATCCTGGTGTCGACCGCGCTGGCGCAGACCTGGGGCGCCAAGGCGCGGCGCCCGTTCGAGGCCGTCGCCGCGGCGATGCGCACCCTCGGCAGCGACTGGACCATCGCCGTCGGCACCCAGAAGAGCGACGAATTCGCCTGGCGCATGGGCTTCACCGGCCATGCGCCCTACGACTGGCCGGCGCCGAACGGCTACCCGGACACGCATCAGGCCTGGTCGGGTTCCAGCAGCTATGCGATGACCTGGAAGCTGCTCAACTGGATGACCGAAACCAGCGACGGCGGCGTGCCGCTGGCGCCGATCCTGGCGACCACGCGCGCGCAGGTGCCGCAGTGGACCGCGACCAAGCTGGTCGACTTCTGGTGCCGGCGCATTCTCGGCTATCTGCCGACCGCGGCGCGGCGCCAGACCCTGATCGCCTTCATGGCCCAGAACGGCGACCCGGCCACCTACGTCGTCACCGATACCAACGCCTGGGCCGGTACCGACCTCAAGCGCCACTACAACCAGGAACGGCTGCGCAGCATGGTCTCGCTGATCCTGATGTCGCCCGAATTCCTCAGCCGCTAGCAGGACGCCCGCCATGACCCTGACCCGACGCGAATTCCTCAAGGGCACCTGCGCCACCGCCGCGGCCGGCGCCGTCGCCGGCCCGTCGCTGCTGTTCGCCCCTTCCGCCCACGCCGCCGCCAACGGCCACGACACGGTGATCCACCTGTTCCTGCGCGGCGGCCTGGACGGGCTCAACCTGGTGGTGCCGATCGACGGCGCCGACCGCACGTTCTACGAACAGGCCCGGCCGAACCTGGCGATCGCCGCGACCGGCACCTACGGCGCGCTGCCGCTGACCCTGGCCAGCGGCGCCGGCACCGGCTTCGGCCTGCACCCCTCGGCGAGCGGCCTGCGCGACCTGTGGAACGCCGGCCACCTCGCCATCGTCCACGCCTGCGGCCTGGCCAGCAGCGTGACCCGCAGCCACTTCGACGCCCAGCTCTACATCGACCTGGGCACGCCGGGCCAGCAAGGCATCGGCAGCGGCTGGATGGCGCGGGCGATGAACGTGCAGCCCAACCTCAACGGCGCCGAGCAACTGCCGGCGTTGGGCGTGGCCTCGCGCCAGCCCACCGGGCTGTTGGGTTCGGTGCAGGCGCTGACCATGTCCAGCCCGGGCGATTTCGCCCTCAACGCCGGCGCCTGGTCGTGGCAGCGCACCCGCACCGATTCGCCGGCCGGGCTGCGCGGCGTCAACGAAACCCTGGGCAGCCTGTGGGCCGGCAGCACCGCGCTGG
Source organism: Lysobacter sp. BMK333-48F3 (assembly GCF_019733395.1). NCBI lineage: Bacteria > Pseudomonadati > Pseudomonadota > Gammaproteobacteria > Lysobacterales > Lysobacteraceae > Lysobacter > Lysobacter sp. BMK333-48F3. The sequence goes on from NZ_JAIHOO010000001.1 coordinate 4,493,160, forward strand.
AACTCGGCGGCCAGCGCGCCGACCGTTCGCTGCAGGTGATCGCGCGCCAGTCCTACAGCGCGGCGCCGACCGGCTGGCCGAACAGCGACTTCGCCCGCCAGTTGTGGACCATCGCCCAATCGATCCAGTTCAACCTCGGCCTGCACTACGCCACCCTCGACCTGGGCGGCTGGGACACCCATAACGGCCAGGGCACCGCCGGCAGCGGCTATCACTACTACCAGAACAAGATCGCCGAACTGTCGCAGGCGCTGGCCGCGTTCTACGCCGCGCTCGACAGCAGCGGCCACGCTTCGCGGGTAACCGTGATCGTGCAGTCCGAGTTCGGCCGCCGGGTGCGCGCCAACGCCAGCGGCGGCACCGATCACGGCTACGGCAATCCGGTGCTGGTGCTCGGCGGGCCGGTCAACGGCCGGCGCTTCTACGGCAGTTGGTCGGGCCTGGATCCGGAAATCCTCTCGCCGCATTTCGGCGACGTGCCGGTCACCACCGACCACCGCCAGGTGCTGTCGGAGATCCTGGTCAAGCGGATGGGCAACAGCAACCTGGCGACGATCTTCCCGGGCTACGCCAATTACGCGCCGCTGGGCCTGATGCGCGATTTCGGCACCCTGGCCAAGCCCGCGCCGCGCCTGCGCGCGCGCCCGATCAAGCCTGCGGCGGCCGACGAACCCGACTTGCTCGAACGCCTGATGCGCTATGTGCAGGAGTTGGTGGACTGAGCCGGGACTGAGCCGGGACTCGGGACTCGGGACTGGGGACTCGGTTCAAGAGCGTATCCGCCTATCCGAGCTTACCGCCCTGCTCCCGAGTCCCCAGTCCCGAGTCCCGAGTCCCACCGAACTTGTCCGCAAACACCTGCGCCACCCAATCCACGAACACCCGCACCCGCGGCGACAGTTGTCGGTGCTGCGGATACAGCACCGACACCGGCACGCCGGGGCTGGCGTAATCGGCCAACACTTCGATCAGGCGGCCATCGGCCAACTGCGCTTCGACGCCGTGGCGCGGCAACTGGATCAGCCCGCAACCGCGCACCGCGGCGGCGACATAGCAGGCCGCGTCGCTGACCGAAATCCAGCCGTCCAGGGCGTACGCGCGCAACTCGCCGTCGACGGTCAGCTCGAACGGGTAGCGCAGGTCGCGGTTGCTGGCGAAGAAACCCACCGCCTGATGCGCCGACAACTGGTCGGGATGGCGCGGCGTGCCGAAGCGCCGCAGATACTCCGGGCTGGCGCAGACCACTTCCGGCATCACCGCCAGCCGCTTCGCCACCAGGCTGGAATCGCGCGGCTGCCCCGAGCGCACCACGCAGTCGATGCCCTCGCGCACCAGGTCGACCAGCCGATCGCCGCTGCTGATCGCCAGATCGACCTGTGGATAGCGCGCGCGGAACTCGTCGATGCGCGGCAGGATGATCCCGGTCGCGTGGCTGCCGTGCAGGTCCAACCGCAACACCCCGCGCGGATTGCGCGCCACCGCGGTCAGGGCCGACTCGGCATCGTCGAGTTCGGCCAGCACGTGCACGCAGCGCTCGTAGTACGCCTGTCCGTCCAGGGTCGGACGCACTTGGCGGGTAGTGCGCTCGAGCAGGCGCACGCCCAGGCGCGCCTCGAGCTGCTTGATCGCGTGGGTGGCGGTGGCCTTGGGCAGGTCGAGCACGGCCGCGGCGCGGGTGAAACTGCCCAGCTCGACGATGCGGACGAACAGGCGCAGGGCATCGAAGCGGTCCACGGGCAGGCTCCGGGCATTGTTGGCGATTATTGAATTGTATTGTCTGATCCGACTTATTTATCCAGGAACAGGCAATACGCAGACTGCTCCCACCGCGAAGCCGGGCCTCCCGCCCGGCCGCCCACCGGAGCCTCGCCATGACCGTCTCGCCCTCCCCGACCCGCGTCGCCCTCGTCACCGGCGCCTCGCGCGGCCTCGGCCGCGCCATCGCCCTGCGCCTGGCCGCCGACGGCCACGCCGTGGCGGTCAACTACGCCGGCAACGCCGCCGCGGCCGAAGCCGTGGTCGCACAGATCCAGGCCGGCGGCGGCCAGGCCGTCGCGGTCCAGGGCGACGTCGCCGACGCCGACGACGTGCAGCGCGTGTTCGATCTGGCCGAACACCGCTATGGGCGCCTCGACACGGTGGTCAACAGCGCCGGGGTGATGCCCTACCAGCCGATCGCCGGCGGCGATCTGGCCGAGTTCGACCGGGTCGTCGCGATCAATCTGCGCGGCGCGTATCTGGTGCTGGGCCAGGCCGCGCAGCGGTTGGGCGAAGGCGGCCGCATCGTCGCCCTGTCGACCAGCGTGATCGGCAAGGCCTTTCCGACCTATGGCCCCTACATCGCCTCCAAGGCCGGCGTCGAAGGCCTGGTGCACGTACTCGCCAACGAACTGCGCGGACGCGGCATCACCGTCAACGCGGTAGCACCGGGCCCGATCGCCACCGAGTTGTTCCTCAACGGCAAGAGCGAGGAGCAGGTCGCCCACTTCCGCGGCCTGGCGCCGCTGGAGCGCCTGGGCACGCCGGAAGAGATCGCCGCCGCGGTGTCCTTCCTCGCCGGCCCCGACGGCAGCTGGGTCAACTCGCAGGTGTTGCGGGTCAACGGCGGCTACGTGTTCTGAGCCGCCTGCGCCAACGCCCCTCCGCCTCCCAGACCCGCTTTTGCTTCCGCGTTGTTCACCCCTTCGGCTTTGTTCCCCCCTTTGAAAAAGGTAATTCCCTACGAATCTGGACCAGATTAGGCTGGTTCCAGATGCAAAAATGTCCTGTTTGCCAACGTGCGCGGCCATGGAAATTGAGCGATGGACGGCTCAAGTGCCGGGCGTGCGCCCATCGCTTTCGTCCGGCCGTCTTGGCCTGGGAATCGGTCCGATTGAGCGCTTCCCAGAAGCGGCAACTGATCGAACGTTTCGCTCTGGGCGTACCGGTCTACCGGCAGCGATTCCGGCCCGTATGCAGCCCGGCCACGGCAGAAAAGTTCTACCGCGTCCTGCGGGCTTGCTGCGCCTTCGAAGAGCAGTGGCGAGGGCCGTTCGATGGGGTCGTGGAATGCGACGAAACTACGTTTGGCGGCATACGTCATGGCAAAACCGGTTGGGGCGCCGCCGGCAAGGTGATCGTGTTCGGCATCGTCAAGCGCAACGGCCAGGTCAAGGCCATGCCGATCGCGGCGCACGATCGCGACAGCGTGATGCAGCAGATCGAGGCGCACACCCGCGAAGGGTCGCTGTACTACACCGACCGCTGGCAGGCGTACGCCACGCTGAAGCTACGAGGCGACCACGTGATGATCCGCAAGGAGAAGGGCAAGCCGGTCGGACGCGACCACATCAACGGCATCGAAGGCTTCTGGAGCTACGCCAAGAACTGGTTAGCCCCGTACCGTGGGGTGCCCGCCAATTCTTCCATCTGTATTTGGGTGAAGTTTGCTACCGCTACAACCACCGGGCCGAAGACCTGCAAGCCTTGCTGGACAAGGCTCTGCGGGTCATAGACCTTGACCAAATCACTCCACTTTTGGTCCAGAAACGTTAGGAATTACCTTGAAAAAGGGGGCCATGGTTCGCGCGCGTCGCGCAGGCACCTGCCCTAGCGGTTCCCCCCCTTTGAAACGCTACTCCCCCTTGAATGCTGTTCCCCCCTTTGAAAAAGGGGGGCTAGGGGGGATTTGCTTTTGCTTCGCTCCGCACACCGATTCCAGCGCCTCGCCCCGGTCGCGGCTCACGCCGCTCCTACAAACGCCGCAGCGCGCCCAAGAAGCTCCGCTGGGCCGCCGAACGGCTTGCTGAATCGCGGCGCGGCGCTGTCGCGGCCCATGGCCGACGCCCGGCTGGCCTGAGCCGCACCGCAGCGGCGTTGGCCTGGATGACGGAACGGGGGCCCTCAGGAGCAGTCGCCATGAATTCGTTCGGACATCGTCCCACCCTGTTCGTCCTCGTCCTCGCCCTGGGCACCGCCCATTGCGCCCCCGCCCAGGCCAGCCAGGTCGGCGGCTGGTGGGGCGGCGACTGGACCTGCACCATCGACGGGCGCCCGGCGCGGATGCGCTGGACCGCGGTCGACGATACCCACGTCGATTGCGACGGCGACGAAAGTTGCAGCCAGAGTTCCGGCGCGCGCTGGCGCGGCCGTTTCTCCGACAACGGTTCGGCCTGGGTGGCGCTGAACAATCCGCGCCCCGGCGTACGGGGCGGGCTGTTCTTCAATCACGCCGACGGCAATCGCTGGTACCTGCCACGGCCGAGCAACGGCCGCAGCAACGGCTGGACGACCTGGAACGGCCAGCGCTATCCCCTCTCGTGTTGGCGCTGACGCCCGCTGGGCGCGCCTGAGTCGGCACGCGCGGATCGGCGTGTGCGGCCGACATGCGCGGGCCGACGCGCGCCGGCGATGGTGCGTGGCGAAGATGCGCCCCGCCGCGAGGCGAATCAGGGCAAATACGGCCCTTTCGCCTCGCCCCAACCCCAGCGCGGCATCGGCGCGTCCGCGTCCACGCTCGCGCCGGGCTGCGAATTGATCACCGCCAGACGCGACCCCCACTCCAGATAACCGACCAGGGCCGAGCGGAACTCCGGGTCGTCCGGCAGGCCGAGCTGATCGGCGGTGTCGAGCAGCAACTCCATCCAGCGCCGGCGCTGCGGCTGGGCGAGATGGCGGTTGAGGTGCTGGCGGATCATCTGCGGATGGCCGCCGTGGCGCCGCGAGTAGTCGTCCGGACCGCCCAACACCTCGGCCAGGAACGCAGCCACGTGCGCCGGATGATCGCCGCCCATATGCGCGAACACCGGCGCCAGCAGCGCGTCCTCGCGCACTCGCTGGTAGAAGCGTTCGGTCAGCCGCTGCAACGCGGCGCTGCCGCCGCACCATTGGTACAGGCTCGGTATTGCGGTGTCGCTCATGCAGGCTCCGGCAGGCGATCGCGCCCCGGACAGGCGAGCGGTCCGTCACGGCGATCGGATCGCGCACGTTGCGCCGCCGACGCCTCTGCGAATGCGACCGCGCGCACGTTCGCACAGACCCTTACCGGATCGCGATGCCGCCGCCGGCCCGCGGGTGCACTCCGGCACATGCCGCCCGCGCCGGCGCGGACCAGCATCCGCGCATGAGCGACCGCCCTGCCTGCTACCCCGATCCTTCGACCGAGCTGTCGGCGGCCGGTTCGGCGCTGCCGCAACTCGACGTGCTGACCTCGCCGGTACCGGTCGGCCGCTTCGACTCGCCGCTGGACGACCGCCACGTGCTCTGCCTGCACCTGGGCGCACCGGTGCCGGTGTCCTACCGCGCCGGCCGCCACGAGTGCCAGGGCGTACGCCTGCACGGCCAGTTCTGCGTCGTGCCCGGCGGCAGCAGCACGCGCTGGACCCTGAGCCGGCCGGCGCGCTCGCTGCTGCTGCGGCTGACGCCGTCGCTGTGGCGCGACACCGCGCACAGCCTGGGCGCCGGATCGGGCGACCAACTCGCGCCGGCGATCCATATCCGCGATCCCCAGGTCGAACGCATCGGCTGGATGATGCAGGCCGAAGAACGCGACGGCTTCCCCGGCGGGCGCCTGTTCGCCGACGGCCTGGCGTCGGCACTGGCGGCGCGCCTGCTCGCGCTGCAGTCGCGCAAGCCCCTGGCGGCGGGTCCGGCCGGCGCGCTGCCGGCGTGGCGCCTGCGCCAGGTGCTCGAATACATCGAAGCGCACCTGGAGCGCGACCTGCGCCTGGCCGAACTGGCGGCGGTCGCCGGCTTCAGCGTGTCCCACTTCAAGCCTTTGTTCAAACAGGCCACCGGCCTGCCCGCGCATCGCTTCGTGCTGGAACGGAGGGTCGAGCGCGCACGCACGCTGCTGCAGGAAGGCCGCGGCAGCATCAGCGACATCGCCCAGGCCTGCGGCTTTTCCCACGCCAGCCACATGGCCCGCAGCCTGCGCCGGTCGCTGGGCGCGACCCCGTCGCAGATCGCCGCGGCGGCGCATTGAGCGCAGCGTCCCGAACCGGCCGGCGCCGCGCGCACCGATCGGATCCAGCGCGATCGCATCGAGCCCGATCCGATCTAACGCGGTCCGACCAAGCCCGATCGAAACGGCACGATCAAGGCGGCACGATCGAGGCGGCACGATCGAAGCGGCGCGCTCGAAACCGGCGCGTTCGTATCGGCGCGCTCAGCGCGGAGTTCGGCGCGCCTCGCCCAGGGTCGCGGCCGGCGCACCCTTGCCAGGTGTCCAGCCCTGCAGGGAAAAGTCGTCCGGCAGCGGCGCGGACGGCGGCTGCAGGCGCACGCGCGCAGCGATCCGCATCCCCACCGGCGCCAGTTCGGCCAGCCGCGCGGCGCGATCCTCGCTGGTGCTGAGGGTCGCGAACTGCCCGCTCGGGTCCGGCGCTTGCGCGGGTTCGGGGCGGGTCACGGTCGCGGTCTTGACGATCTCGACGGCGTAGCTCGCATCCGGCTCGGCCTGGATCCGCACCCGATACTGCTCCTGGCCGTAAGCCCAATCGGTGCTGGCGGTCCGCTCCAGGCTCGCGCCGGGCGCGGGCCAGCGCGCATCCCGGTCGAGCAGCATGCCCAGCCACAGCAGCGGCGGCGCCGCGACCAGGCCGACATAAGCCGCCGGATCCTCCGGCATCGGTCCCGGCGCCGCGCCTTTGACGAAACGGCGGCCGTTACCGAGCAACAGCACCTCGAGCCGCTGTCCGCCGTTGTCGATCTCGACCCGGGTCTCGTCGCCGGCATGACGCTCCACCCGGCCCAGATAGTCCGCATCGCCGGTGCCGCTGCTGCGGGTTTCGATCCAGCTTAGGCATTCGACCACCTGGTCGATGCGCGCGCAGTCGCGCGCCGCATCGGCGCTGTCCGCAGCGGCCGCGCGCGCCTGCGCCGCAGGCCAGCCGCAGCACGCCGCCGCCAGCCAGCCCGCCAACAACGAAGCTCTCACCGACCGTGTCCTCATGACTCCATGCTCCCTGTCCGCGCAAGCCGGCCAGTATAGGTCGCGGCGCGCGGCGCAAGGTTTTCACAGCGCGGCGTTCACTGCAGGGTTTTCACATCCGGGCGAGGCCCGCGTTTGCAGCCATGAGCGCAGCCTTGCTTCCGCGCAATGCCGCGCCGCCCTCGTCCACCGCACAGGCCGCGCCGTGAGCCATTCCCTGCCCGAACCATCGCTCGATATCGGCCGCTTTTCGCTGGACCTGCATCCCCATGTATCGCAACCGGCGCCGAACGGCCCGCAGCCCGGCCTCGTCTACGGCGCCGATTTCAAGGTCGGCTACACGCCGGCGCTGGCGCGCAATCCGCTCGGGCTGATCCAGCTGGTGTTTCCGCAGACCAAGCGTTTCGAGCATACGAACCTCTACGCCTGGAACGTCGACAAGCGCGCTCCCGACACCGGCCAGAGCCTGCTGATGGCCCGCTGCCTGTACGGCAGCGATGACGGCGACTCGACGGCCGGCGGCCAACGACGCCGGCTGGGCGCGGACCAATGCTGGCTGGCGGCCGCGCCGCGCGAAACCTGCAAGAGCATCGCCGCGGCGGTGGTTCCTACCGCGACCCTGACCAAGTTCGCCCAGTACGCCGTCGATCTGGTCACCGGCAAGATCGCCAATGCCGGCATGCTCTGGGGCTACTACGTGCTGCCGCCGGGCGGGGCCGGGCAACCCTACGCGATGCAGGTGCAGCCGCCGCAGGAGACGCGCCTGCGCAGCAACAACGAGCACCTCAGCGCCCTCGCCGGCTTTCTCGGCGTCCCGACCGCCGAGGTCAGGAGCCACATCGACTGAGCGACAGGCGCCGGCCGACGTGCGCGTTGCCGACCCGCCGGCGCGACGCGGACAAAAGAAAAGCGGGCCGAAGCCCGCTTTTCTCCGATCGCTGCGATGCGCGGGCCGATTACTCGGCGGCCACGCCCTCGCCTTCTTCCACGGCCTTCATCGACAGGCGGATGCGGCCCTGCTTGTCGACTTCCAGCACCTTGACCTTGACCAGGTCGCCTTCCTTGAGCTTGTCGCTGACCTTCTCGACGCGCTCGTTGGAGATCTGCGAGACGTGGACCAGACCGTCCTTGCCCGGCAGGATGGTCACGAAGGCGCCGAAGTCCATGATCTTGGCGACCTTGCCTTCGTAGATGCGGCCCGGCTCGACGTCGGACACGATCTGGTCGATGCGCGCCTTCGCGGCCTGGGCGGCGGCGGCATTGACCGAGGCGATGACGATGGTGCCGTCGTCCTGGATGTCGATCTGGGTGCCGGTTTCCTTGGTGATGGCCTGGATGGTCGAACCGCCCTTGCCGATCACTTCGCGGATCTTGTCCGGGTGGATCTTCATCGTCAGCAGGCGCGGCGCGTACTCGCTCAGCTCGCCGCGCGGCGCGGTGATGGCGTTGGCCATCTCGCCGAGGATGTGCAGGCGGCCGGCCTGGGCCTGGGCCAGGGCGACCTTCATGATCTCTTCGGTGATGCCCTGGATCTTGATGTCCATCTGCAGCGCCGAGATGCCTTCGGCGGTGCCGGCGACCTTGAAGTCCATGTCGCCGAGGTGATCCTCGTCGCCCAGGATGTCGGACAGGACGACGAAGTTGTCGCCTTCCTTGACCAGGCCCATCGCGATGCCGGCGACCGGCGCCTTGATCGGCACGCCGGCGTCCATCAGCGCCAGCGAGCTGCCGCAGACCGAAGCCATCGAGGACGAACCGTTCGACTCGGTGATTTCCGAGACCACGCGGATGGTGTACGGGAACTCTTCCATGGTCGGCATCACCGCCAGCACGCCGCGCTTGGCGAGGCGGCCGTGGCCGATTTCGCGGCGCTTGGGCGCGCCGAAGCGGCCGCATTCGCCGACCGAGTACGGCGGGAAGTTGTAATGGAACAGGAAGTGTTCCTTGTACTCGCCCGAGACGGCGTCGATGATCTGGCCGTCGCGCGCGGTGCCGAGGGTGGCGACCACGATCGCCTGGGTCTCGCCGCGGGTGAACAGCGAGGAGCCGTGGGTGCGCGGCAGCACGCCGACCTTGGAGGCGATCGGGCGCACGGTGTCGAGCGCGCGGCCGTCGATGCGGACCTTGGTGGTCAGCACCGAGCTGCGCATGGTCTGGTACTCGAGCTCGCCGAATTCCTTCGACAGGTCGGCGCCGTTCCAACCGTCGGCTTCGGCGCGGCCGGCCAGCGAAGCCAGCACGTCCTTCTTGATCGCGCCGATCGCGTCGCGGCGCTGCAGCTTGTCGCGCACCTGGAAGGCCTCGGCCAGCTGGCCGCCGACCGCTTCCTTCAGCGCCGAGATCATGGCGTCGTTCTTGGCCGGAGCTTCCCAGCTCGACGGCTTGGTGCCGGCTTCCACGACCAGTTCGTTGATCGCGTTGATGACCTTCTGCATCTCGCGATGGCCGAACATCACCGCGCCGAGCATGACCTCTTCGGACAGCATCTTGGCTTCGGATTCGACCATCAGCACCGCGTTCGAGGTGCCGGCGACGACCAGTTCCAGCTCGGAATCGGCCAGTTCGGTCGCGGTCGGGTTGAGCAGGTACTGGCCGTTCTTGTAACCGACCTTGGCCGCGCCGATCGGGCCCTGGAACGGCGTGCCGGCCAGCGCCAGCGCGGCCGAGGCGCCGATCAGCGCCGGGATGTCGCCGTCGACTTCCGGGTTCAGCGACATCACCGTGGCGATGATCTGAACTTCGTTCTTGTAGTCTTCCGGGAACAGCGGACGGATCGGACGGTCGATCAGGCGCGAGATCAGCGTTTCCTTCTCGGTCGCGCGGCCTTCACGCTTGAAGAAGCCGCCCGGGATGCGACCGCCGGCGTAGAACTTCTCCTGGTAATCCACGGTCAGCGGGAAGAAGTCCTGGCCCTCGCGCGCGCTCTTCGCTGCGACGGCGCTCACCAGCAGTACGGTGTCGTCCATCTTCACGATGACGGCGCCGCTGGCCTGACGGGCGACTTCGCCGGTCTCCAGGGTCACCTGATGGTTGCCGTACTGGAAGGTCTTGGTAATTTTTGCCACGTTGGGTTCCTTCGGTATCTATGCGTTCCGGTCGGAGCCCTTGCTCCGCTCCGGTCGGCCGCCGGCGCAGCGACCTGAGGATGGTTGTGTTTCGCGCGCGCTCCGGCGCTGCATCGCACGTGGCCCGAGGGCCGGTCCAGTTCGGCGGTCGCGCTCGCGTACCGTCGCTGGCGGCGCTGCCTCCTGCATCGCCCGGCGGAGCTTTCGTGCCCGCCAAAACAAACCGCGGCGCATCGCTGCGCCGCGGTTGGGTGTCCGGTTAGCGGCGCAGACCGAGCTTCTCGATCAGGGCCTTGTAGCGCTCGCCGTCTTTGCGCTTCAGATAGTCCAGCAGGCTGCGACGGCGGTTGACCATCATCAGCAGGCCGCGGCGGCTGTGGTGATCCTGCTTGTGCTGCTTGAAGTGACCGGTCAGCAGTTCGATGCGGGCGGTCAGCAGGGCGACCTGGACTTCCGGCGAACCGGTGTCGTTGGCGCCGCGCTTGTTATCTTCGATGATCTTGTTGGTGTCGATCGACATGACGATTTCTCTTTAGATGCGCGGCCCGCAGAAGCGAATCGGTCGCGGCCCGAGGCCGTCCCGACGCACCGCTTGGCCCGCCGTTTGCTGAAGTAAGGAAAGCCGTTCTCGCGATCTCCGCGGCGCGTGCGCCGGGAAGTGCTTGAAAAGCGGCGGGATTGTAACAGCCCGGAAGCACGAATGCGACCCGCGGGCCAATCGGCGGGCAAGAAGCTTGCCCTGTTCAGTTTTCCGCGCCGAACCGTCGCGCCACGCCGTGGCGGCTCAACCGCCCTGCGCGGCCCAGCGGAACAGCCGTTGCGGCTGCAACCGGCCCTCGCCCTGGCGCAGGCCCAGGCCGAGGCAGCGCCCGGCCTCGCCGAACACCGCGACCAGGCCCGGCTCGCCGGCCTCGCAGGCCACCGCCTGACCGCGGCCCAGGCGCTGCGCCGCGGCCGCGTCCAGTTCGACCCGGCCGAACCCGCTGAGCCCGGCCTCGATCGGCAGCAGGCAGGCGTCCAGCGCCCGGTCGCCGCCCTGCCCGGCCAGCTCGCGCAGTTGCTCCAAGGTGGTCATCTGCGGCTGCAGGAAGGGCTCGACCCACAGCCGGCGCAGGCTGGCGACATGCGCGCCGCAGCCCAGGGCCTCGCCGAGGTCGCGCACCAGGCTGCGCACGTAGGTGCCCGAGCCGCATTCCACATGCAGATGCAGGCGCGGGCCGTCGCGGCCGGTCAGGCTCAGCGACTGCACCGCCACCTCGCGTTCGGGCGCCTCGATCGCCTCGCCGCGGCGGGCCTTGGCGTACAGCGGCTCGCCGCCCTGCTTGAGCGCGGAATAGATCGGCGCGCGCTGGCGGATGATGCCGCGCAGCGGCGCCAGCGCGGCCTCGATCGCCGCATCGTCGAACTCCGGCACCGGCCGTTCGCGCAGCGGCGCGCCGTCGGCGTCGTCGCTGTCGGTGGTCAGGCCGAGCACGGCGGTGGTGGTGTAGGCCTTGCGCGCGCCGAGCAACAGGCCGGCGATCTTGGTCGCCTCGCCGAAGCACAGCGGCAGCAGTCCGGTGGCCAACGGGTCCAAGCTGCCGGTGTGGCCGCCCTTCTCCGCGCGGAACAGGTGTCGCGCCTGCTGCAGGGCCTGGTTCGAGCTCAGGCCCTGTGGTTTGTCGAGCAGCAGGATGCCGTCGACCGTGCGCCATTGGCGTTTACGCGTGGTGTTCAAGCAGGGCGTCCGGGTTCGAAGTTCGCAGCCGCGCAGGCCGCAAGGCGGATGGCCGAATGCTCCCATATTGCGCGGCCCGCGGCGCGTGAAGCGACGCGCGCCGACCGGCGGTCGGCATCGCGCGCGACGGCCGGACCGGCCATGGGATCTGGGTTGGGTCCCGCAGCGGCGGGCGGACCGGAGCGGACCGCCCGGACGACGGCTCAGCCGGCCTTGCCGCTGCCGTCGCTGTCGTCGCCCTCGGCCGGCGGCAGGTCGCGCAACAGGATGTTGATGCGTTCGCCGCGGTCGACCGAGTCGTCGTAATGGAAGTGCAGCTCCGGCACGTGGCGCAGCTTCATCGCCCGGCCGAGCTGGTAGCGCAGTTCGCGCGCCAGTTCCTTGAGCGCCTTGACCGCCTCGGCGGCGCGCTCGCTCTGCAACGCGGTCACGAACACCTTGGCGTGGGCCAGGTCGCGGCTGATTTCGACATCGGACACGCTGACCGACGGCAGGCCGTGCTCGCGCACGGCCTCGTGCACCAGCGTCCCGAGCTCGCGGCGGAGCTGGGCGGAAACGCGATCGGTGCGGTGGAACGATTTGCTTGGCATTTGTACGGGAATCGAGAATGGGGAGTCGGGAATCGGTGAAAGCAAGACCGATAGGCCTGGATGCTTCGCGAAGATTCCCGACTCCCGGCCTTACGGAGAGTCGGTGGACCGGAGAGGAACCGATCGCCCGGAATCGCTCTGGCGATTCCCGACTCCCGATTCCCCATTCCCGGCTTACAGCGTGCGCTGCACCTCGATGCGCTCGAAGCACTCGATCTGGTCGCCCGGCTTGACGTCGTTGTACTGCTTGACGCCGATGCCGCACTCGGTGCCGTTGCGCACTTCGTCGACGTTCTCCTTGAAGCGGCGCAGCGATTCCAGCTCGCCCTCGAAGATGACCGCGTTGTCGCGCAGCACGCGGATCGGCTTGCTGCGCTTGACCACGCCTTCCACGACCATGCAGCCGGCGACCGCGCCGAACTTCGAGCTGCGGAACACGTCGCGCACTTCGGCGATGCCGATGATCTCTTCGCGGATCTCGACGCCGAGGATGCCCGAAGCGACCTGCTTCACCTGGTCGATCACGTCATAGATGATCGAGAAGTAGCGCAGGTCGACGCCGTTGGACTCGATGATGCGGCGGGCCGAGGCGTCGGCGCGGACGTTGAAGCCGATCACCGTGGCCTTGGCGGTGGCCGCGGCGTTGGCGTCGGACTCGGTGATGCCGCCGACGCCCGAGCTGATCACGTTGATCCGGATCTGGTCGTTGGACAGCGCCACCAGCGCCTGGCGCAGCGCTTCCACCGAACCCTGCACGTCGGCCTTGACCACCAGGTTGAGGCTCAGCTGGCCCTCGCCCTTGCCCATCTGGGCCATGATGTCTTCCATGCGGTTGCCGGCCTGGGCGACCAGGCGCGACTCGCGGCGCTTGGCGTCGCGCTGCTGCGCCACGTCCTTGGCCAGGCGCTCGTCGTCGACGACCACGAAGTCGTCGCCGGCGTCGGGCACGCCCGACAGGCCCAGCACCTGCACCGGGATCGACGGACCGGCGCTCTCGACCTGCTTGCCGGTTTCGTCGAACAGGGCGCGGACGCGGCCGTAATGCACGCCGCACACCAGGTAATCGCCCTTCTTGAGCTGGCCCTGCTGGACCAGCACGGTCGCGACCGGGCCGCGGCCCTTGTCGAGCGCGGATTCGATCACCGTACCGGTGGCGCGGCCGGTCGGCACCGCCTGCAGTTCCAGCACTTCGGCCTGCAGCGAGATCGCGTCGAGCAGATCGTCCACGCCGGCGCCGGTCTTGGCCGACAGCTCGACCATCTGGGTCTCGCCGCCGAAATCCTCGGCCACGACTTCTTCGCCGAGCAGTTCGTTCTTGACCCGCAGCGGATCGGCGTCGGACTTGTCGATCTTGTTGATCGCCACGATCAGCGGCACGCCGGCCGCCTTGGCGTGCTGCACCGCTTCCTTGGTCTGCGGCATGACGCCGTCGTCGGCGGCGACCACCAGCACGACGATGTCGGTCAGCTTGGCGCCGCGCGCGCGCATCGAGGTGAAGGCGGCGTGGCCCGGGGTGTCGAGGAAGCTGATCACGCCCTTCGCCGTTTCGACGTGGTAGGCGCCGATGTGCTGGGTGATGCCGCCGGCTTCGCCCGAGGCGACCTTGGTCCGGCGGATGTAGTCCAGCAGCGAGGTCTTGCCGTGGTCGACGTGGCCCATGATCGTGACCACCGGCGGACGCGCGGACTTCTCGCCCTGCGTCTCTTCGACGTGTGCGATCAGCGCGTCCTCGGCGTCGTTGGCGTTGGCCTTGATCACGGTGTGGCCGAGTTCTTCGGTCACCAGCGATGCGGTGTCGTGATCGATGGACTGGTTGATGGTCGCCATGACGCCCATCTTGAACAGCGCCTTGACCACGTCGCCGCCCTTCAGCGCGAGCTTCTGCGCCAGGTCGGCCACGGTGATGGTGTCGCCGATCGCGACTTCGCGCACGATCGGCGCGGTCGGACGCGAGAAGCCGTGCTGGCCGCCGCCGGAGCGCGACTGCTCGGAGTGGCGGCGCGGCTGCGGCTTGGACTTGCCGCGCGAGCTGCTGCTGCGGCGGGCGCGGTCGGAGGCGCTGAGGTGCAGCTGGCCGGCGAAGCGGTTGGCCGCATCGTCGTCCTCGACCCCGGCGACCATCGCGTGCGAGCCGCGGGTCTTGTGGCGCGCGGCGCTGTTGCGGTCGTCGGCGCGCGGCGCGACGGCCGGGGCCGGCTTGGGATGGCCGTGGCCGTGGGTGGCCGGGGGCTTGCGCGCCGGCTCTTGCTCGTCGGCCGGCGCGGCCGCGCTGGCGTCGGCGAGCTTGCTCCGCGCCTCTTCCTCGGCCTTGGCCTTGGCGGCGTCCTCGGCGACCTGGCGCGCGGCTTCGGCGGCCTCGGCGCGGCGGCGGTCGCTGTCGGCCAGGCGCTGCTGCTCGGCCAGGTTGCGCTGCTTGGATTCTTCGAGCTTGCGCAGGATCTCCGCGCGCTCGTCGTCTTCCGACACGGCCGAACCGGCCTCGTTCGGCTTGACCAAGGTCACCTTCTTGCGCACCACCACGTCGACCGTGGTGCGGTTCTTGCCGCCGCCGACGGTGATTTCCTGCTTGCGGCTGCGGTTGAGGGTGATCTTCTTCGCCGCCTCGTCCGCGTCGGCCGGCTTGTCGGCCTTGCCGTGGGAGCGCTTGAGGAAGCCGAGCAGCTTGACTTTTTCGATGCTGGTCACGACCTGGTCGGGGCCGCTGAACTTCATGCCGGCCTCGGCCAGCTGTTCCAGCAACTTCTCGACCGGCGTGTTCACCAGTTCGGCCAGCTTGCGGATGGTGGTTTGCTGCGACATTCGGTTTTTCCGTGTCCTCGTGGCGCGGGACGGATCCCGCGCGTGATGGCGCCATTCTAGCTCCGCGCGCGCCGCACGACCGGCTCGCGCAGGCCGTCTTGGCCTGCCCGCGGACCGGGCCATGCCCGATCCTGCGAATCCGCCCCCGGCCGGGCCGGTGGCGGGGTGCCGCAAGACGCTCCCCGGAGCCTCTTGCGGCGGTATTTACCTCGACTCGCTAATTCACTCGAACCAGTGCTTGCGCGCTTCCATGATCAGGGCCTTGGCCCGCTCCTCGTCCACGCCCTCGATGTCGGTCAGCTCGTCGGTGGCCAGGTCGGCCAGGTCGTCGCGGGTGACCACGCCGCGCGAGGCGAGCGTGAAGGCCAGCGCCTCGTCCATGCCGTCCAGCGACAACAGGTCGGCGGCGGGCTGGTGCTCGTCGAGCTCCTCTTCCGCGGCCAGGGCCTCGTTGAGCAGGGCGTCGCGGGCGCGGGCGCGCAGTTCCTCGACGATGTCCTCGTCGAAGCCCTCCACCGCGAGCAGCTCGCCGACCGGCACGTAGGCGATTTCCTCGACCGTGCTGAAGCCTTCCGAGACCAGGATGCCGGCGATTTCCTCGTCGACCTCGAGCTTGTCCTGGAACAGCTGGCGCGCCGAGGCCTGTTCGGCTTCGGACTTGGCGGTGACCTGGTCCTGGGTCATGACGTTGAGCTGCCAGCCCGACAGGCGGCTGGCCAGGCGCACGTTCTGGCCGCCCTTGCCGATCGCCTGGGCCAGACGGTCCTCGGCCACGGCCAGGTCCATCGAATGCTTTTCTTCGTCGACGATGATCGACTGCACTTCCGCCGGCGCCATCGCGTTGATCACGAACTGGGCCGGGTTGTCCGACCACAGCACGATGTCCACGCGCTCGCCGTTGAGCTCGTTCGACACCGCCTGCACGCGCGAACCGCGCATGCCGATGCAGGCGCCGATCGGATCGGTGCGGTTGTCGTGGGCGAGCACGGCGATCTTGGCGCGGTCGCCCGGATCGCGCGCGCAGGCCTTGATCGAGACCAGGCCCTGGCCGACTTCCGGCACTTCGAGCTTGAACAGCTCCATCATGAATTCCGGCGCGGCGCGGCTGATGAACAGCTGCGGGCCGCGCGGCTCGGTGCGCACGTCCTGCAGGTAGCCGCGGACACGGTCGCCGGCGCGCAGCACGTCGCGCGGGATGCCCTTGTCCTTGGGGATGATCGCCTCGGCGTTGCCGCCCAGGTCGACGTAGATGTTGCCGCGCTCCACCCGCTTGACGATACCGGTGACCAGCTCGCCGACCCGGTCCTTCCAGGCGTCGACGACCTGCGCGCGCTCGGCTTCGCGCACGCGCTGCACGATCACCTGCTTGGCGGCCTGGGCGGCGATGCGGCCGAACTCGGGGTTTTCGATCTGCTCTTCGATGTAGTCGCCGACCTCGACGCCCTCGACTTCGTCGACCGCGTCCATCAGGCGGATCTGCCGGTCGGGCGACTCCATGACCACGTCGTCGGCCACCACTTCCATGCGGCGGAAAGTCTCGTAGTTGCCGTCCTTCTGGTCGATGGACACGCGCACCAGCACGTCCTCGTCGTGGTAGCGCTTCTTCGCGGCCGACGCCAACGCGGCTTCGATGGCCTCGAAGATGACCTCGCGCGGCACGCCCTTTTCGTTGGCGACCGCATCCACCACCAGCAACAGTTCCTTGCTCATTTCGTCACTCCGCACGGGTCGGCGTTCCGCCGCCGGCTATTCGGGTTGGTATTCGGCTGGAAGCGCCCGGCGCTCCCATGTTCGTCACTTCTTCTTCGAGGCGTCCTGCTTCGAAGCCTTGTCCTTGGCCGGCTTGCCGCGGCTCGGGCTGCCCTTGCTCGGGGCGAAGCCCAGCGCGGCCCAGTCCGGCACGATCCGGCCCTTGTCGATGTTCGAAAACGGCACCGCGAAGCGCACGCCGTCGATCGCGAACGCGACCTGCTCGCCTTCCACGCCGAGGATCTCCCCCTGCAGGCGGCGACGGCCCTCGTGCGGCAGCTTGAGCCCGACCTTGACGGTCTGCCCGGCGAAACGGCGGTAGTGCTCGAGCGTGAACAACGGCCGGTCGATACCCGGCGAGGACACTTCCAGGGTGTAGTTGCCGCTGATCGGGTCCTCGACGTCGAGCTGCGCCGACACTTCGCGGCTGACCGCCTCGCAGTCTTCGATGCTCACCGAGCGCGGTTCCTCGCCTTCCGGCGTGGCGTCGACTTCGGCCGCCGGCACGTCGATGTACAGGCGCAGGGTCGCGCTGCCCGGCGCAGGCAGGTATTCGATGCCGAGCAACTCCACGCCCAGCGACTCGATGGTCGGGGCGAGCATTGCGGCGATTTGGCTGGCCTTGTCCGTCACGCGCCGGAACTCCCTATGTTGCGATTGCCAAGAGGTGCGACTGGTACGACCAATCTTTGGATACGCGAAGCTTGTGTACGCGAAACGGTATATCGCGGGGCCCTGCGGCGCGTCGCGCCGCGAACCGCATCGCGTCCCGGATTACGGAAACCCGGATTACGGAAACGCAGAAACGACAAAGGGCCCGTTGGGCCCCTTGTCCGTTACCGCTGGATTTCGGCGTGGCCGCGCGAGCAGAGCGCAACCACAAAGCCCGAGCCTTAGCCGAAAAGAAAGCCTCATCGGAGGCATTCCCTCAGCCGAAGCTGGTAGCGGGGGCAGGATTTGAACCTGCGACCTTCGGGTTATGAGCCCGACGAGCTGCCAGACTGCTCCACCCCGCATCAGGCCGACCATGATAGCGGTCGACATCACTTCCTGCAAGCCTCCGATCTCGATTCGGGATCTTCCGCTTGCCCTGCGTTCCGTCGTCGTTGCCGACTGCGTCTCGCAGGAACGCAATAATAAGGCGGTTTCAAAATTATTCAAGCCTTATTACGCGGCGAATGCATTTTGATGGATTCGGGCAAGCTCGGGACTCGGGACTCGGGACTCGGACTTGGACTTGGACCTAAAGCGCGACACCGCAGCGACCCACTCCAATCCCCTACCCCGCCTTTCGAGTCCCGAGTCCCGAGTCCCAAAAAAGCGAAAGGGCCGCGAAGCGGCCCTCTCGTCGCGCCTGCGGCAAACGCCTCAGGCCTGGAAGGCGCGCAGGCACCAGTCCATGATCGGGTTCCAGGCGATGCCCAGCGCCAGCAAGCCCAGGGCATTGACGCCGAACACCACACGCAGCGGACGGTCGTCGCTCGGCGCCGGCATCTTGCCGTCCGGCTCGTCGAAGTACATGGCCTTGATCACGCGCAGGTAGTAGAAGGCGCCGACCACCGCGAACACGATGCCGACGATCGCCAGCCACAGCATGTCGCCGTGCAGCGCGGCCTTGAGCACCGCCAGCTTGGCCCAGAAGCCCAGGAACGGCGGCAGGCCGGCCAGCGAGGCCATCACGCACAGGACCATGCCGGCCATCCACGGGCTGCGTGCGTTGAGGCCCTTGTAGTCGTCGATCTTGTCGGCCTCGAAGCCGCGGCCGGACATGACGATGATCGCGGCGAAGGCCGCGGCCGACATCAGCGAGTAGCTGATCGCATAGAACGCCGCCGCGGCGAAGCCCTGCCCGCCGCCGCCGGCCATGCCGATGAACAGGAAGCCGACGTGGGACACGGTCGAGTACGCGAGCAGGCGCTTGAGATTGGTCTGGACCAGCGCGCTGAGGTTGCCGATCGCCAGCGACAGCACCGCCAGGCCGGCCAGCAGCAGGCGCCAGTGGCCGTCCTGACCGGCCGCGCCGACTTCGAGCAGGCGGTAGGTCATGCCGAACGCCGCCAGCTTCGGCGCCGCGCCGATGAACAGCGTGATCGGGGTCGGCGCGCCCTGGTAGACGTCCGGCAGCCACATGTGGAACGGCGCCGCGCCGAACTTGAAGGCGATGCCGGCGACCACGAACACCACGCCGGTGATCAGCATCAGCGAGGACGGGCCGACCTGGCCGGCGACCGCGATCTGGTCGAGCATCAGACTGCCGGTGGCGCCGTAGATCAGCGACAGGCCGTACAGCAGCAGGCCCGAGGCCAGCGCGCCGAGAACGAAGTACTTGATCGCCGCTTCCGAGGCCAGCGGGCTGTCGCGGTCCACCGCGACCAGCGCGTAGGAGCACAGCGCCAGCATTTCCAGGCCCAGGTAGACCATCACCAGGCTGCCGGCCGAGACCAGCAGCATCATGCCGGCCAGGGCGAACAGCATCAGCACCGCGACTTCGCCCTTGTACAGGCCGCGCGAGCGCAGGTAGGGCCAGGTGTAGATCAGCGACAGGATGCCGACCACGCCGATGCCGAGCTTGAGCACGTCCGAGGCGGTATCGCGCACGAACATGCCGGCCAGGACCGACCCGTGGCCGCCGACGTCGAAGGCGATCAGCGCGGTGGCGACCGCGACCGTCGCGATCGCGAACACGTGGGAGACGATGCGATTGCGCTCCTCGACGAACAGGTCGAGCATCAACAGCGCGAACGCGCCGAGGATCACCACCAGTTCGGGCAGCAGGGGCATCAGATCGGCGAAGGTCCGTACGGGCATGTTCATTAGTGCATCTCTTGGCGGATCCGGCTCGGTGGCGAGCCTTGCTCTAGGAGCGAGCGGAGGGAAGTGAGAAGCGAGCGGACCACCGCCCTGCCTTTCTCTCGCACCTCACTCCTCGCTGCTACTCACTTCCAGGACGGCGGGCCACCGGCCCGTCGTCCGTTTACAGCTTGCTGGCGACGATCTGGCTGGCCAGATTGGCGATCGCCGGCTCCATCAGGTCGGTCAGCGGCTTCGGCCACACGCCCAGGATCAGCACGCCGGCCGCGAACACGCCCAACACCAGCGCTTCGCGCGGGTTGATGTCCTCCAGCTCGGCGACGTGGGCATTGCCGACCTCGCCCCAGATCACCCGCTTGACCAGCCACAGGGTGTAGCCGGCGCCGACGATCAGGGTGGTGGCCGCGCCGAACGCGATCAGCGGATGCTGCTGGAACGCGGCCAGGATGACCATGAACTCGCCGACGAAACCGGAGGTGCCCGGCAGGCCGGAGTTGGCCATCGCGAACAGGACCACGAACGCGGCGAACCACGGCATCACGTTGGCGACGCCGCCGTAGTCCTTGATCATGCGGCTGTGCATGCGGTCGTAGAGCACGCCGACGCAGGTGAACATCGCGCCCGAGACGAAGCCGTGGCTGATCATCTGCACCATCGCGCCCTGCAGGCCCAGGCGCGCGGCGTCGGTGCCGTGCGCGTCGCCGTTGTGGACCAGGGCGAAGGCGATGAAGGTGCCCAGGGTGACGAAGCCCATGTGCGAGACCGACGAATACGCGATCAGCTTCTTCATGTCGTCCTGGACCAGGGCGACCAGGCCGACGTAGATCACCGCGATCAGGCTCAGCGCGATCACCAGCCAGGCGTACTCGTGGCCGGCGTCCGGCACGATCGGCAGGACGAAGCGCAGGAAACCGTAGCCGCCGATCTTCAGCATGATCGCGGCCAGGATCACCGAACCGGCGGTCGGCGCCTCGACGTGCGCGTCCGGCAACCAGGTGTGGACCGGGAACATCGGCACCTTGACCGCGAAGGCGATTAGGAAGCCGAAGAAGATCCACATCTGCTCGGTCGCGGTGAGCTGCAGCGCGTACATGTCCGCCAGCTGCCAACTGCCGCCCTTCAGGTACAGGTAGATCAGCCCGACCAGCATGAACACCGAGCCGAGGAAGGTGTACAGGAAGAACTTCACCGACGCGTAGACGCGGCGCGGGCCGCCCCAGACGCCGATGATGATGAACATCGGGATCAGCATGCCCTCGAAGAACACGTAGAACAGCATCGCGTCCAGGGCGGAGAACACGCCGACCATCAGGCCTTCCAGGATCAGGAAGGCGGCGTAGTACTGGTGGACGCGCTTGTCGATCGAGGTCCAGGCGCTGATCAGCACCAGCATCGAGGTCAGCGTGGTCAGCGCGATCAGCGCCGCCGAGATGCCGTCCGCGCCGAGGTGGTAGCGGATGTCGTAGGCCGGGATCCAAGCGTGGTCTTCGACCAGCTGCATGCTCGCGCTGGCGAAGTCGCCGTGGCTGAACATCAGCAGGCTCAGGCCGAGGGTGGCGATGGCCACGATCAGCGCGAACCAGCGCGCGGTGTTGGCGCGCTCGTTGCCGAACGCGAGGGTGGCGAAGCCGCCGAGAATCGGCAGCCAGATCAGGATGCTAAGCAAGGGCACGGGGCTCACGTCGGGTGTCCTTGTCGGATTAGTGCCAGTAACGGATGACGACGGCGAGCAGAGCAATCAGGCCGACAATCATCGCGAAGGCGTAGTGGTAGAGATAACCGGACTGGACCCGGCGAGCGAGGTTGGCGACGAAGCCGACCAGGCTGGCGCTGCCGTTGACCGCGGCGCCGTCGATCAGCTTGCTGTCGAACAGGCGCGAGACCTTGCCCAGGCCGACGCCGCCGGCGGCGAAGCCGTCGATCCACAGGTTGTCCATGCCGTACTTGTTCTCGAGCACGCGGATCGGCAGCGCGAACAGCTTGCGCGCCTTGGCCGGCAGCTCCGGCTTCCACCAGTACATGACCGTGGCCAGCAGGAAGCCCGAGAAGGCGAGCCAGAACGCCGGCGCCTGGAAACCGTGCAGGGCGAACGGCAGCCAGCCGTGCCAGGCTTCCGCACCGACCTGGGCGATGGTGTCGCGCGCCGGCTGCAGGTCGATCGCGCCGAGGAAGAACGGCAGCTGCTTGGCGTGGCCGGACATGTCGGTGCCGAACAGCATCGGACCGGCGGTGAAGATGCCGATCAGCACCGACGGAATCGCCAGCAGCACCAACGGCAGGGTCACCACCCACGGCGATTCGTGCGGCTCGTGCGGGCCGTGGTGGCCATGATCGTCGTGGGCGTGATCGTCGTGCTTGCCGTGGCCGTGGTCGTCGTGGGCGTGCGCCGCATGATCGTCGTGGCCATGGCCGTGATCGTCGTGGGCGTGCGCGTCGCGGAACCGCTCCTTGCCGTGGAAGGTCAGGTACAGCAGGCGGAAGCTGTAGAACGCGGTGACGAAGGCGCCCAGCAGCACCGCCCAGTAGGCGTACTGCGAGACCCAGGTCGCGTGCTCGCCGCTGGCGGCGTGGTGCGCGGCCTCGATGATGGTGTCCTTCGAGTAGAAACCGGCGAAGAACGGCGTGCCGACCAGGGCCAGGGTGCCGAGCAGGCTGGTCCAGTAGGTGATCGGCATGTACTTGCGCAGGCCGCCCATCTTGCGCATGTCCTGCTCGTGGTGCATGCCGATGATGACCGAGCCGGCGGCCAGGAACAGCAGCGCCTTGAAGAAGGCGTGGGTCATCAGGTGGTAGACCGCGGCCGAATAGGCCGACACGCCCAGCGCCACGGTCATGTAGCCCAGCTGCGACAGGGTCGAGTACGCGACCACGCGCTTGATGTCGTTCTGGACGATGCCGATCAGGCCGGTCCAGAACGCGGTGGTGGCGCCGATGAACAGGACGAAGTTCAGCGCGGTCTGCGACATCTCGAACAGCGGCGACATGCGCGCGACCATGAAGATGCCGGCGGTCACCATCGTCGCGGCGTGGATCAGCGCCGAGATCGGGGTCGGGCCTTCCATCGAGTCCGGCAGCCAGACGTGCAGCGGCACCTGCGCCGACTTGCCCATCGCGCCGATGAACAGGCAGATGCAGATCACCGTCGGCAGCGACCACACGATCGGGTCGGCGCCGCCCCACACCGTGATGGTGCGGCCGGCCAGGGTCGGCGCGTTGGCGAACACGGTGCCGTAGTCGAGCGAGCCCAGCGCCCACAGCACGGCGCCGATGCCGAGCAGGAAGCCGAAGTCGCCGACGCGGTTGACCACGAAGGCCTTGAGGTTGGCGAACACCGCGGTCGGCTTCTTAAACCAGAAGCCGATCAGCAGGTACGAGACCAGGCCCACCGCTTCCCAGCCGAAGAACAGCTGCAGGAAGTTGTTGCTCATGACCAGCATGAGCATCGAGAAGGTGAACAGCGAGATGTAGCTGAAGAAGCGCTGGTAGCCCGGATCCTCGGCCATGTAGCCGATGGTGTAGACGTGGACCAGCAGCGAGACGAAGGTCACCACGACCATCATCATCGCGGTCAGCTTGTCGACCATGAAGCCGACATGAGCCTCGTAGCCGCCGATCTGGAACCAGGTGTAGACGTTCTCGTTGAACGGCGCTGCGCCCTGCCCCACGAGCTGCCACAGCACGTAGATCGACATCGCGCAGCTGGCGGCGACGCCGAGGATGGTGACCGTGTGCGAGCCGGCGCGGCCGATCTTGCGCCCGAACAGGCCGGCGAGGATCGCGCCGAGCAGCGGCGCGAGCACGACCGCGAGCAGGATGGTCTTGGAAAGTACGACGGGTTGCATGCCGGTCAGCCCTTCATCGTGTCGATTTCAGCGACGTTGATCGTGCGCCGGTTGCGGAACAGCGTGACCAGGATCGCCAGGCCGATGGCGGCCTCGGCGGCGGCCACGGTCAGGATGAAGAACACGAACACCTGACCGGCCGGATCGGCCAGCTGACGCGAGAACGCGACGAAGTTGATGTTGACCGCGAGCAGCATCAGCTCGATCGACATCAGCAGCACGATCACGTTCTTGCGGTTGAGGAAGATGCCGGCGACGCTGATGCAGAACAGCACCGCGCCGAGGGCGAGGTAGTGGCCCAGCGCGAGGCCGGCTCCGAAGAATTCGCTCACGGCTTGGCCTCCTGTGCGGCGGGCTCGGCGGGGGCCGGAACGACCGGCTTGACCGCTTCCATCTTGATCATGCGGATGCGGTCGCCGGCGCGGACGCGGGCCTGCTCGCTCGGGTTCTGGTGCTTGGCCCCGGCGCGGCGGCGCAGGGTCAGCATCACCGCCGCGATCACCGCCACGGTCAGGATTACCGCGGCGACCTCGAACGGCAGCAGGAAGTCGGTGAACAGCGCGTGCGCCAGCCACTTGGTGTTGGACTCGCCGGCGGCGTCCGCGGTCAGCGGCGCGGCCAGGCTGGCCTTGACCCCGATCAGGGTCAGCATTTCCGCCAGCATCACCACCGCGACCAGCAGGCCGACCGGCAGATACCGGACATAGCCTTCGCGCAACGGCGCCACGTCGATGTCGAGCATCATGACCACGAACAGGAACAGCACCATCACCGCGCCTACGTAGACCAGGATCAGGGCCACGCCGAGGAACTCGGCGCCGGCGATGATCCAGACGCAGGCCACGGAGAAGAACGTCAGCACCAGGCTGAGCGCGGCATGGACCGGGTTCTTGACGCTGATCACGGCCACGGCCGAAAGCGTGGCCGCGGCGGCGAAGACGAAGAAGGCGATCTGGGCGAGATCCATGTCGGGGTACTCAGCGGAAGGCGGCGTCGGCGGCGCGGCGTTCGGCGATCTCGGTCTCGAGACGGTCGCCGATCGCCAGCAGCTGCGGCTTGGTGACGATGTTCTGTCCGCGCTGGTCGAAGTGGTATTCGTGGATGTGGGTTTCCACGATCGAGTCGACCGGGCAGGACTCTTCGCAGAAGCCGCAGAAGATGCACTTGAACAGGTCGATGTCGTAGCGCGTGGTGCGGCGGGTGCCGTCCACGCGCTTCTCCGAATCGATGGTGATCGCCAGCGCCGGGCACACGGCCTCGCACAGCTTGCAGGCGATGCAGCGCTCTTCGCCGTTGGGATAACGGCGCAGCGCGTGCACGCCGCGGAAGCGCGGCGATTGCGGGGTCTTCTCCATCGGGTACATCAGCGTGTACTTCGGCTTGAACAGGTACTTGAGCGTCAGCCCGAGGCCCTGTGCGAGCTCGATCAGGAGCAGGCTCTTGAAATAGGAAACGATGCGATTCATGTAGGTGCCTGCCTTACTGTCCCGGCTGGAAGACGCCGTAGTACGCCATCACCGCGACCACGCAGATCCAGGCGATGGTCAGGGGGATGAACACCTTCCAGCCCAGGCGCATGATCTGGTCGTAGCGGTAGCGCGGGAACGACGCGCGGAACCAGATGAAGCAGCTGGCGAAGAAGAACACCTTGATCAGCAGCCACCACCAGCCGTCGGCCGACAGCAGCGGGATGCCCAGGCCCTGGAACGGGCTCAGCCAGCCGCCGACGAAGAAGATCGAGGTCAGGAAGCTGATCAGGATCATGTTCGCGTATTCGGCGAGGAAGAACAGCGCGAACGCCGAACCCGAATACTCGACCATGTGGCCGGCGACGATTTCCGACTCGCCTTCGACCACGTCGAACGGCGCGCGGTTGGTCTCGGCCACGCCGGAGATGAAATAGACCACGAACAGCGGCAGCATCGGCAGCGCGAACCACTCCAGCGCGCCGGCGTTGCCCGACTGGGCCATCACGATCTCGCTGAGGTTGAGGCTGCCGGCGCCGACCATCACGCCGACCATGGCGAAGCCCATGGCGATTTCGTACGAGACCACCTGGGCCGCGGCGCGCATCGCGCCGAGGAAGGCGTACTTCGAGTTCGAGGCCCAGCCGGCGAGGATGATGCCGTACACGCCCAGCGAGGTCATCGCCAGCAGGTACAGCAGGCCGGCGTTGGCGTTCGACAGCACCACCTGGGCGTCGAACGGCACCACCGCCCAGGCCGCGAAGGCCGGAGCCAGGGCCAGCAAGGGCGCCAGCTTGTACAGGAAGGACTGCGCCCGGGTGGGCTGGATCACTTCCTTGAACAGCAGCTTGAACACGTCGGCGAAGGCCTGAAGGATGCCCATGCCGACGTACATCGGGCCGCGGCGGACGTGCATCCAGCCGATCAGCTTGCGCTCCCAGACCACGTAGAACGCGACCGAGACGATCACCGGCATGGCGATCAGCAGGATCTTGAGCACGATCCAGGCCACGGCGCCGGCCATGCCGAAGGAGAGCAGGAACTCGCGCACCGGGTCGACCACGTGGGTCGTGAACATTCCATCCGTCATGGCTTAGGCCCTCCCCGCCTGCACGCGGCCGGCGCCGAGCGGCGCGGTCGCGCCATGCCCGCTTTCGATCCACACCGTGCCCGTCGCGACCTTGGCGCTGAGCGCCACCGGCAGCGTCGCGGTGCCGGCGCCCGCGCCGAACTTGGCCACCGCGCCGTCGGCCAGGCCGAGCGCCGCTGCGTCGTTCGGATTCAGCACCGCGCGCGGCGCCAGGTTGAGCGGATGCGACTGCAGGGCCGGCGCGCGGCGCACGGTGGCGTCGCTGCGGTAGATCGCGGTCGACACGGCCAGCTCCAAGCCTTCGCTCGCCGACTTCGGCGCGCGGCCGGCGGCCGGGGTCACGCTGCGCGGCGCGATGCCGCGGCGCAGGCCGTCCAGGTCGGTGAACTCGAAACCCTTGGCGCCCAGCTCGCCGCCGAGCGCGCGCAGCACGCGCCAGCCGGCGCGCGCGTCGCCCGGCAGCTTGCCGCCGGCGCTGGCAGCCTGGGACAGGCCGTCGAGATTGGTCAGGGTGGCGTCGACTTCCGGCAGCAGGCCGATCGGCAGGATCACGTCGGCGACCGCCTTGGTCGAGCGGCAGGCGTAATGGCTGAACGCCACCACCTGGGCCGCGCCGAGCGCGCGCAGGGCGCTCTCGCTGTCGGCGAAATCCAGGCCCGGCTCGATGCCGTAGACGATATAGGCGCCGCGCGCGTCCTCGAGCATGGCGCGGGCGTCGCGCGCGCTCGGCAGCACGCCGTGGCGGGCCAGGCCGACCGCGTTCGCGCCTTGCGGAATGCGGCACAGCTTGGCGCCGGTGGCCTCGGCGAAGGCCTTGGCCGCGGCGCGGATCGCGGCCGCGTGCGGGCCGTTCTCGGCCAGCGCGCCGACGATCAGGGCGACATGGTTGCCGGCCTTGGCCGCCTCGCGCAGGGCTTCGTCGGCGAGCGCGCCGGCGAGCTGCGACGGGGCGACGATGCGCTTGCCGGTCAGGTCGAAGGTGAAGTCGAAATCGACCGGGTTGATCGCGTGGACCTTGGCGCCGCGGGTGAAGGCCTTGCGCACGCGCTGGTGGACCAGCGGCAGTTCGTGGCGCAGGTTCGAACCCACGATCACCACCACGTCGGCGCGATCGATCTCGGCGACCGGCATGGCGAAGGTATCGGCGACCGCGGCGTCGGTCAGGTCGTGCTGGCCGATGCGGTGGTCGAGGTTGCCGCTGCCCAGGGCCTCGGCCAGGCGCGCCAGCAGCGCGCCCTCTTCGTTCGAGGTCGCCGGATGGGCGAGCACGCCGAGGTTGTCGCCGCCGTTGTCGCGCAGGATCTTGGCCGCGCGCGCCAGGGCTTCGTCCCAGGACGCTTCGCGCCACTCGCCGTTGTCCTTGACCAACGGACGCTGGGCGCGGTCTTCGGCGTACAGCCCCTGGTGCGAATAGCGGTCGCGGTCCGACAGCCAGCACTCGTTGACCGCTTCGTTGTCGCGCGGCACGGTGCGCAGCACGTCGCCGCGGCGCACGTGCAGGAACAGGTTGCTGCCCAGCGCGTCGTGGTAGCCCAGCGACTCGCGCGCGGTCAGTTCCCACGGGCGGGCCTTGAACTGGAACACCTTGTTGGTCAGCGCGCCGACCGGGCAGACGTCGATGACGTTGCCGGACAGTTCGGTGGTCAGCGGCTTGCCGTCGAAGGTGCCGATCTGCAGGTTCTCGCCGCGGTACATGCCGCCGAGCTCGTAGGTACCGGCGATCTCGGCGGTGAAGCGCACGCAGCGCGTGCACTGGATGCAGCGGGTCATCTCGGTCGCGACCAGCGGACCGATGTCCTCGTCCGGCACCACGCGCTTGCGCTCGGCGAAGCGGCTGACCGAACGGCCGTAGCCCATCGACACGTCCTGCAGCTCGCACTCGCCGCCCTGGTCGCAGATCGGGCAGTCCAGCGGGTGGTTGGCGAGCAGGAATTCCATCACGTTGCGCTGCGACTTCAGCGCGCGCTCGTTGCGGGTGAACACCTTCAGCCCGTCCATGACCGGCGTGGCGCAGGCCGGCGACGGCTTGGGCGCGGCGCGACCGCCGACCTCGGTGTCGACCAGGCACATGCGGCAGTTGGCCGCGATCGCCAGCTTGTCGTGGTAGCAGAAACGCGGGATCGGAATGCCGGCCTTGTCGGCGGCATGGATGATCATCGAGTTCTTCGGCGCGGCCAGCTCGACGCCGTCGATGAAGACGGTGACGTGGTCGGGCGGCAGATTCGGATTTACGGGCTGCGCGCTCATGCCGCCACCTTCTTTTCAATGACCGTGCCGGCGCGCTGGTCGTCGACCAGGAAGCGCTTGTTCACGATCGCGTACTCGAACTCGTCCCAGAAGTGGTGCAGGAAGCCCTGCACCGGCCACGCGGCGGCTTCGCCGAACGCGCAGATGGTGTGGCCTTCGATCTGGCCGGCCGCGGCGCGCAGCATGTGCAGGTCGTCCAGGGTCGCCTGCTGCTGGGCGATGCGGGTCAGCATGCGGTACATCCAGCCGGTGCCTTCGCGGCACGGCGTGCACTGGCCGCAGCTTTCCTTGTAGTAGAACCGGGCGATGCGCTGGCAGGCGCGGACCATGCAGGTGGTCTCGTCCATGACGATGACCGCGCCCGAGCCGAGGCCGGAGCCGGCCTTCTGCAGCGAGTCGTAGTCCATGGTGCAGGCCATGATGGCGTCGGCCGGCAGCACCTTCATCGACGAACCGCCGGGGATCACCGCCTTGAGCTTGTTGCCCTGGCGCATGCCGCCGGCCATCTGCAGCAGTTCCGCGAACGGCGTGCCGAGGCGGATCTCGAAGTTGCCCGGGTTGGCGACATGGCCGGAGACCGAGAAGATCTTCGGGCCGCCGTTGTTGGGCTTGCCCAGATTGAGGAACCACTCCGCGCCGTTGCGCAGGATCGCCGGCACCGAGGCGTAGGTCTCGGTGTTGTTGATCGTGGTCGGCTTGCCGTACAGGCCGAAGTTGGCCGGGAACGGCGGCTTGTAGCGCGGCTGGCCCTTCTTGCCTTCCAGCGACTCCATCAGCGCGGTCTCTTCGCCGCAGATGTAGGCGCCGGCGCCGAGCGCGCCGTAGATGTCGATGTCCACGCCGCTGCCGAGCACGTTCTTGCCCAGCCAGCCGTGCTCGTAGGCTTCCTTCAGCGCCTGCTCGAAATGCTCGAACGGCTCGTGATGGAACTCGCCGCGCAGGTAGTTGTAGGCCACGGTCGAACCGGTGGCGTAGCAGGCGATCGCCATGCCCTCGACCACCGAGTGCGGGTTGAAGCGCAGGATGTCGCGGTCCTTGGCCGTGCCCGGCTCGGATTCGTCCGAGTTGCACAGGATGTACTTCTGGGTGCCGCTGCCCTTGGGCATGAAGCTCCACTTCAGGCCGGTCGGGAAGCCCGCGCCGCCGCGGCCGCGCAGGCCCGAGGCCTTGACCGCGTCGATGATCTGCGCCGGATCGGTCTTCTCGGTCAGGATCTTGCGCAGCGCGCTGTAGCCGCCGGTCTTGAGATAGTTCTCGTACGACCAGGGGGTGTCGTAGTGCAGCGTGGTGTAAACGACCTGATGCTCCTGCGGAGCCGGGCCGACCGGGCCGTAGCCCTTGGAATAATCGTGGTGACCGTGCGCCATCTCGCCCGACCTCACTTCAGACCGTCGAGCAGCTCGTCGACCTTGGCGGCGTCGAGCTTCTCGTGGTAATGACCGTTGATGACGACCACCGGGGCGCCGCAGCACGCGGCCACGCATTCTTCTTCGCGCTTGAGGAAGACGCGGCCGTCGGCGGTGGATTCGCCCAGCTTGCAGCCCAGCTTCTTCTCGGCGTGGGCGACGAGTTGTTCGGCGCCGTTGAGCCAGCAGCTGATGTTGGTGCAGAAGGCGACGTTGTTGCGGCCGACCTTCTCGGTCTCGAACATCGAGTAGAAGCTGGCGACCTCGTAGGCCCACACCGGCGGCAGGCCCAGGTACTTGGCCACCGCGGCGATCAGCTCGTCGGTCAGCCAACCGCCGTTCTGCTCCTGAGCCGCGTGCAGACCCTGCAGCACCGCCGAACGCTTGCGGTCGGGCGGGAACTTGGTCAGCCAGTGATCGATGTGCGCGCGCGTCGCATCCGACAACGCCACCATCGGATCGACGTGCTGTGCGGCTTCGAAATTGCCTGTCGCTTTCATGCTTGAACCTCCGGGACTCGGGACTCGGGACTCAGGACTCGTGGAGCCCGATTCGCCGATCGCCGAAGATCGCGGAAAGAATGTTGAGAAATTGCTATGCGGAAGAACGGCCGAACCGCTCCTGCGAGTCCCGAGTCCCGAGTCCCGAGTCCCGATGCGCTCACCGATCGATCTCGCCGAATACGATGTCGTAGGTGCCGATCATCGCCACCACGTCGGCCAGCATGTGGCCCTTGACCACCTCGTCCATCGACGACAGGTGGGCGAAGCCCGGGGCGCGCAGCTTGACCCGGAACGGCTTGTTGGCGCCGTCGGAAACCAGGTAGCAGCCGAACTCGCCCTTGGGCGCTTCCACCGCGCTGTAGGTCTCGCCGGCCGGGACGCAATAGCCTTCCGAGAACAGCTTGAAGTGGTGGATCAGCGCTTCCATGTCGTCCTTCATCTCCTCGCGCTTGGGCGGGGCGACCTTGAAGTTGTCGACGATCACGGGGCCGGGGTTGGCGCGCAGCCACTTCACGCATTGCTTGATGATGCGGGTGGACTCGCGCATCTCGGCGACGCGGACCAGGTAGCGGTCGTAGCAGTCGCCGTTGACGCCGACCGGAATGTCGAAATCGACTTCCGCGTACTTGGCGTACGGCTGCTTCTTGCGCAGGTCCCAGGCGATGCCGGAACCGCGGATCATCGGCCCGGTCATGCCCCAGGCCAGGGCCTGTTCGGGCGAGATCACGCCGACGCCGACGGTGCGCTGCTTCCAGATGCGGTTGTCGGTCAGCAGCGTCTCGTACTCGTCGACGCGCTTGGGGAAATCGTCGGTGAAGGCGTCGAGGTAATCGAGCATCGAGCCTTCGCGCCACTCGTTGAAGCGCTTCAGGCTGGCGCCCTTCTTCCAGGGCGACTCCTTGTACTTCGGCATCCGGTCCGGCAGGTCGCGGTAGACGCCGCCCGGACGGTAGTAGGCCGCGTGCATGCGCGCGCCGGAGA
The DNA here is from genome assembly GCF_019733395.1 of Lysobacter sp. BMK333-48F3. Taxonomy (NCBI): domain Bacteria; kingdom Pseudomonadati; phylum Pseudomonadota; class Gammaproteobacteria; order Lysobacterales; family Lysobacteraceae; genus Lysobacter; species Lysobacter sp. BMK333-48F3. The sequence continues at coordinate 4,524,336 of NZ_JAIHOO010000001.1, forward strand.
CCGCCTCGTAGCAGTCCATCAGCTCTTCGCGCTCGCGGAACGCGTACAGGAACACCGCCATCGCGCCCAGGTCGAGCGCGTTGGAGCCGATCCACATCAGGTGGTTCAGGATCCTGGTGATCTCGTCGAACATGGTGCGGATGTACTGCGCGCGCACCGGCGCCTCGATCCCCAGCAGGGTCTCGATCGCGCGCACGTAGGCGTGCTCGTTGCACATCATCGACACGTAGTCGAGGCGGTCCATGTAGCCGATCGACTGGTTGAACGGCTTGGACTCGGCCAGCTTCTCGGTGCCGCGGTGGAGCAGGCCGATGTGCGGATCGGCGCGCTGCACGACCTCGCCGTCCATCTCCAGGATCAGGCGCAGCACGCCGTGCGCGGCCGGATGCTGCGGGCCGAAGTTCAGCGTGTAGTTGCGGATCTCGGCGTTGTTGAGACCGGAGGTGTTGGCTTGCGGCATGACGCTAGCGGGGTTGCTCATTTCACTTCACCTCGCGCTGCGCCGGCTCGCGTTGAGCGAGCTCGCCCTGCGCGGTCTGGTAACGGGCGTCGTCGCGGATCACGCGCGGCACGCCGACGCGCGGGTCGATCGAGACCGGCTCGTACACCACCCGGCGCTTGTCGGCGTCGTAGCGCACTTCGACGTTGCCGATCAGCGGGAAGTCCTTGCGGAACGGATAACCGACGAAACCGTAGTCGGTCAGGATGCGGCGCAGGTCCGGATGGCCTTCGAAGACGATGCCGTACAGGTCGAAGGCTTCGCGCTCGAACCAATTCACGCCCGGCCAGATGCCGGTCAGCGAACCGACCACCGGCAGGTCGTCGTTCGGAGCGAAGGCCTTGAGCCGCAGCCGCTGGTTGTGCTGGCACGACAGCAGGTGGGCGACCGCGGCGAAGCGGCGCTCCGGCGCGATCGACGCGGCGTTCGGGCTTTCGCCCCAACGGAAGCGACCGGCGCTCTTGCCTTCGACGCCGCGCGAGAAGCCTTCCGAGGACACGTCGGTGTCCCATTCGTCGCTGCCGAAGCTGAGGTAGTCGACGCCGCTGACGTCGACGCACTGCTCGAAGCCGAACTCGTCGCGCAGCGCGCGGGCGGCGGCGAGCCAGTCGGCGGCGGGGACTTCCAGGGTCAGTTCGCCGCGCGGCTCGGCCACGACGACGGTAGCGCCGGCGAAACGTTCGCGCAGACGCTCGGCGAGGTTGGCGGTGCTCATTCGCGGACGCCCTGCTTCTGGTCGCCGAAATTGGTGCCGCGGCGGATCTTGCGCTGCAGCTGCAGGATGCCGTAGATCAGCGCCTCGGCGGTCGGCGGGCAGCCGGGCACGTAGACGTCGACCGGCACCACGCGGTCGCAGCCGCGCACCACCGAGTAGGAATAGTGGTAGTAGCCGCCGCCGTTGGCGCAGCTGCCCATCGAGATGACCCACTTCGGGTCCGGCATCTGGTCGTAGACCTTGCGCAGCGCCGGGGCCATCTTGTTGACCAGGGTGCCGGCGACGATCATCACGTCGGACTGGCGCGGCGACGGGCGGAACACCACGCCGTAGCGGTCCAGGTCCAGGCGCGCGGCGCCGGCGTGCATCATCTCGACCGCGCAGCAGGCCAGACCGAAGGTCATCGGCCACATCGAACCGGTGCGGGCCCAGTTCCACAACGTGTCGAGATTGGTGGTGACGAAGCCCTGCTGCAGCAGCGGGTTCTCGCCTTCCGGGCGCAGGATATCGTCGAGGCGGCCTTCCGGGAGCGGGTTGTGCATCAACCCGGAAATCGTGTCGCCAACGCTTTGGATCACTCCCATTCGAGCGCTCCCTTCTTCCAGACGTAAACGAAGCCGAGCAGGAGCATGCTGGCGAAGATGCCCATCTCGATCAGGCCGATGATTCCGAGGTCTCGGAACACGGTGGCCCAGGGCACGATGAAGATGATTTCCAGATCGAAGATGATGAACTGGATCGCGATCAGGTAGTAGCGCACGTCGAACTGCATGCGCGCGTCTTCGAAGGCTTCGAAGCCGCATTCGTAGGGAGACAGTTTCTCCGCGGTCGGGCGCTTGGGCCCGAGCACATTGCCTACCACCAACAGGGCGACGCCGATACCACCGGCGACGATCAGGAACAGCAGGGTCGGCAGGTATTCGGCCAGCACGCGGTGTTCTCTCGGCTACTTGTTCGGCTACATGGGCGCGTTACCGCGACCTTGGCTTGGCGCTATGGCGCCCAGTCGTTTGGACGCATTGCGCGGCCCGCCGTGCGTGCCGCACCTGCGTACCGTGGTGCGAGTTGCGAATAACTGAAGCAAAGGGATGGATGTGGTGCCCAAAGGGGGACTCGAACCCCCACGACCTAAGTCGCTACCACCTCAAGGTAGTGCGTCTACCAATTCCGCCATCTGGGCACTGTTACCAACCGCGGCCATCCTGGGCCCGACTCCGCAAGCGCTGCGAAGCCCCTGGTCATCGCTGACCTGCCCTGCCGTCCGTGCGGGGCGATGAAACCGTATTTTAACTCTTTATTTCACTTACCGTCAGCCGGCTGTTTTGCCGGGGTTGCCTGCTCGGCGGGCGCCGGAGCGGGCGCGACCGGAACCGCGGGCGCCTGGGTCGCGGCCGGAGCCGGGACCGACTGCGCCGGCGCCTGCGGCACGCCGGAAGCGGGCGCGGCCGGAGCGGTCGCCGCCGGGGCGGGAACCGTCGGCTGGGCCGCCGGAGCGGTCGCCTGCGGCGCGCCCATCAGGCCCATGTCGGGCTTGCCGGCTTCGGCCGAGGGACGGCTCGCCTGCCAGGCCATGAAGAGGCTGATGGCGAAGAACGCGATCGCCAGCCACTTGGTCGCCTTGGACAGGAAGTTCGAGGAACCGCGCGCACCGAACACCGTCGCCGAAGCGCCGCCGCCGAAGCCCGAGCCCGCCTGCGCGCCGGCGCCGCGTTGCATCAGGATCAGCGCGACCATCGCGATCGCGATCAGCACATAGATGACGTTGAGGAACAACAGCATCGCTTTGGATTCTTCGGTTCGGACTGCTGGTTACGACCGCATCGCTGCGGCGCCGTGCGCCGCAACGCTTCGATCAGGGCGCCGCCGCGGCTGCGATGGCGTTGAAATCCGCGGCCACCAGCGAGGCGCCGCCGACCAGGCCGCCGTCGACGTCGGGCTGGGAAAACAGCGCGGCGGCGTTGTCGGCCTTCACGCTTCCGCCGTAGAGGATCGGAAGCGAGCCAGCGATTGTAGCATCGTGCGCGGCGATTTCGCTACGAATGAATGCGTGGACCTGCTGGGCCTGCTCCGGGCTGGCGGTCTTGCCGGTGCCGATCGCCCAGACCGGCTCGTAGGCCAGGACCGCGCCGTCCAGCGCCTGCGCGCCGAGCAGTTCGAAGATCGGCGCCAGTTGTTCCTGCAGGCGCCATTCGGTCTTGCCGTCTTCGCGCTCGTCCAGGGTCTCGCCGACGCACAGGATCGGGGTCAGGCCGGCGGCCTTGGCCGCGGCGAACTTGCGCGCGACCAGTTCGCTGCTCTCGCCGTGGTACTGGCGGCGCTCGGAATGGCCGACCAGGCCGTAGCCGGCGCCGACATCCTTGAGCATCGCCGCCGAGACTTCGCCGGTGTAGGCGCCCTTCTGGTTGGCGCTGACGTCCTGCGCGCCGAAGCCCAGGCCGCGCTCGCCGTAGTGTTCGATCAGCTCGCCCAGGTACGGCAGCGGCGGCAGGATCAGCCGTTCGACCCCGGGCGGCGGGGTCTGCGCGGCGACCTCGTCGAGCAAGGCGAAAGCGAACTCGCGGCTGCCGTGCAGCTTCCAGTTTCCGGCGACGATCCTGCGGCGCATGGTCTCTCCTGTTGCGTCTGAACGCGCAGTTTAACCCAGCCCGCCGCGCCCCCACCCTATCCCGGCACATTCGCTGCCCCAGCCCAGTCCGAACCCATCGCCGATGACCGCGACGCCCCCCGCCCCCGTCCGCAGCTTCGCCCCGATCGAATCGCCGCAGGCCTGCGTGCTGGTGCTCGGCAGCATGCCCGGCGTCGCCTCGCTGAGCGCCGGGCGCTACTACGCCCATCCGCAGAACCGGTTCTGGCCGATCATGGGCAGCCTGGTCGGCGCCGGCCCGGAACTGGACTACGAGCGGCGCATCGCACGCCTGCGCCAGGCCGGGATCGCGCTGTGGGACGTGCTGGCGCAATGCGAGCGCGAGGGCAGCCTGGATTCGGCGATCCGCGACGAGACCGCGGTCGCCAACGATTTCGCCGGCTTCTTCGCCCGCCACCCGCGGCTGCGTACGGTGCTGTTCAACGGCGCCAAGGCCGAACAGAGTTTCCGCCGCTTCGTCCTGCCGACCCTGGCCTCGCCGCCGGCGCTGCGGCGCCTGCCCTCGACCAGTCCGGCCAACGCCTCGCAGGCCAACGCGAGCAAGTGGAGCGCGTGGCGCGAGGCGCTGCGCGAGGCCGGGGTGGCGGTGCTCGACTGAGCGCGGGGCGCTGCGGCCGCTGCGGCATGTTGCAGGTCTGAAACTTCGCCGCCTCCGCTTTCGCCTCCGCAAGATGGCGCAAACCACTGGCAGCTAAGGCTTTTTTGGCCCGCCGGCCGGCGGTATGACCAACCGGCGACCGGCCGCCCGCCGGCGCCGATGTGCCGCCGCCCTGTCCTGCCCCCTGCGACCCCGGCGTTTGTTGGGGTGACCGCCCGCATCGGGCCCCTCACCGCCAAGGATCGCTTGCGAGCCCCGCCCCCGGAGCTCGCGGGACAGGGAGTGTTCGCCTGCGCAAACCAGCGCCGCCGGCCGGCGCCCGCTTCCCGCCCCGATCCAACGCACGCGCCTTCCGGGTCGGGGCGCGCGCCGGCGACCGCCGACCCGTTCATCGCCCTCAGGGAAGCGATACCACAAGGAGTTCCGCCATGAAGTCGCAGCACCGCTCGCCCCGCCCCGTCGCCCGCCTCGCCGCCCTCGGCGCGCTGGCCCTGACCTTCTTCGCGGCCCAGGCCGCCGATGCAGGCAAGACCGTCCGCACGCCCTACGGCGAAGTGGTCGAAATCCAGGCGCCGCAGTCGCAGCAGCGCCTGTCGGCCTCGGCCCAGGCGCATCCGTTCGCGACCGCCCGCCAACGCGCCGCGGTCAAGCCACTGCAGTGGACGCAGCGCGACGACAAGGCCGCCGCGGCCCCGGCCGAGCTGACCGAGCAGTTGGTCCGCGCCGCCGGCAGCGCGCCCGGCGGCGAAGCGCCGGCGTTCGCCAACTACCTCGCCCGCAACCACTTCCGCGCCACCTGGCAGCGCCTGGACGCGCTCGACGCGGCCAAGGGCGCGGCGGCGCCGACGGCGCTGTCCGACGGCGAGAAGGACGGCGCGCACTACGGCTACACCCGCTATCCGGGCAACTACTACACCAGCCAGTGGAAGACCACACCCTGGAACAAGATCGGCAAGCTCTACTTCACCAAGCCCAATGGCAGCGGCTCGTACTGCACCGCCAACGTCGCCAGCGGCAACTCGGTGCTGGTCACCGCCGCGCACTGCGTCTACACCCTCGGCGCGGGCTGGAACTCGAACTTCGTGTTCGTGCCCGCCGAACGCTACGGCGAAGCGCCGTACGGCCGCTTCGGCTGGAGCAGCGCGCGCATTCCCAGCGGCTACCTGCCGTCCGGCGGCCGACGCTGGGACGTGGCGGTGATCAAGCTCACCGGCGAACAGACCAGCGGCTTGCCGGTCACCAGCTATGTCGGCTGGCTCGGCCGCACCTGGAACCGCCCCTACTCCGAGTACGCCTATTCGCACGGCTACGCCAGCAACCTGAGCACCCAGTACACCCACGTCTGCGCCGGCCAGACCTACGACTCGCCCAGCGAAGGCACCAACGTGCTGGTGCAGGGCTGCGACATGACCTACGGCGCCAGCGGCGGCGCCTGGCTGCTGAACCTCGGCGGCAGCCACTACGTCAACAGCGTGGTCAGCGGCCCGCACATCGGCGCCTTCGGCACCGCCTGGGTCGGTCCGCGCTTCGCCGACGACAACATCGTGGCGCTGTGTGCGGCGATTGGGTGCTGAAGCGGGAATGGGGAATGGGGAATGGGGAATCGGAAAGCGGGTTGCGACTCGCCTCCTCCCCTGGCCAGGGAATGGCCTGTGCAAGAGGGAAGAAGCCGGCGTGGGCCGGCTTCTTCTTGCCCGGACGGCAGCGGGAACCGAAGTGCCGCGGGTCCGCAATGGCCGATGACAAACGCCGGGCGGTGCCGTCTGGCATCGCGATGGCTGGTTCGCTCCGGGAGAAAAAGAAAAAGCCGGCGCGAGCCGGCTTTTCCGTTGCTGCGATGCCTCGCGCGCGAGGCTTACTTGAGCTTGATCTCGCGCAGGCGCTCTTCCAGATAGCCCTGGGCGGTGATCGGCTCGGGGTAGCGGCTGGGGTTGTCGGCGCTGATCGTCGAGGGCAGCACGTCGATCAGGAAGTCCGGGTTGGGGTGCAGGAAGAACGGGGTCGAGTAGCGCGGCTGGCGCGCCTGCTCGCCCGGCGGGTTGACCACGCGGTGGGTGGTCGAGGGATACACGTGGTTGGTCAGGCGCTGCAGCATGTCGCCGATGTTGACCACGATGGTGTCGGCGTCGGCGGTGAACGGCACCCACTCGCCCTGGCGCGACTTCACTTCCAGGCCGGCGGCGCTGGCGCCGACCAGCAGGGTGATCAGGTTGATGTCCTCGTGCGCGCCGGCGCGCACGTTGGGGATGTCGTCGGTGGTGATCGGCGGATAGTGGATCGGGCGCAGGATCGAGTTGCCCGAATTGGTTTTGTCGGCGAAGTAGTTCTCCGCCAGGCCGATGTGCAGGGCCAGCGCGCTGAGCACGCGCGAGCCGAGCCGGTCCAGGGCCTGGTACAGGCCGTAGGCCTGCTCGCGGAATTCGGGGATTTCCTCCGGCCACAGGTTGGCCGGCATGTCCGCGGCGTACTTGGAGTCGCGCGGGATCTCGCGGCCGACGTGCCAGAACTCCTTCAGGTCGAAATGCTTGGAGTCCTTGGCGGTTTCCACGCCGAACGGGGTGTAGCCGCGCGCACCGCCGCCGCCGGGCACGTGGTACTTGCGCTTGACCTCGTCGGGCAGAGCGAAGAAGCGCTTGAACACGTCGTAGGAGCGGTCGATCTGCTCGTCGGAGATGCCGTGGCCGCGAATGCCGGCGAAGCCCCATTCGCGATAGGCCGCGCCGAGTTCGGCGACGAAGGCCTCGCGGTCGGTGTCGAAGCGGCGGATGTCCAGGGTGGGGATCTGACTCACGTAACCTTCCTGTGGTGTCTTCGGTCTCGAGTAATGGACCATTTTCGCTCAAACCCGGCGTCCGCGCTCGCCGCGGCGCGACAGGGCCGGCAAAGCCGCCTCCCGGCGGTATTCCGGGGGCGGATTACGCGATACAGTCGCGCCCCGACCGGCCTTGCGCGCCGGCAGTACCGTCGGCCGCCGAGAACGCCCCCCGCATGCAAGATACAGTCGCCCGCCCCGCCTTCCCGGCGCGCCGCGCCCTGGCCTGGCTGACCGGGTTCATCTTCAGCAACGCGCTGGCCGCGATCGCCATCGCCGCGTCCAACATCCCCTTCGCCCATCTGGCCGAGCACTGGAAGGCCGCGTTCTTCCTGACCCTGGCCCTGCCCGGCCACTTCCTGTTCTTCGGCGCCGTACTCGGCCTGCCGGCGCTGCTGCTGGGCTGGGCGACCCGCAGCGTGCGGGTGCTGGGCGCGTCGGCCGTGCTGCTGCAGGCGGCCTGGATCTGCCTGCTGCTGACCGACGCCAAGGTCTTCGCCCTGTACCGGTTCCACCTCAACGCGATGGTCGCCAACATGGTGTTCGGCGGCGCGATGCAGGACCAGGTGGTGTTCTCCGGCGCGGTCTGGGGCCTGATCGCGCTCGCGGTCGGCTCGGTGCTGGCGCTGGAGATCGTGATCGCCTGGCTGTGGTGGCGCCTGCTCGAGCGCCGGCCGGGCTGGCAGCGCGTGCTCAAGGGCTGGCTGGCGGCCGCGGCGGTGATGCTGGTCGGCCAGGGCATGGTCGCCTACTACGACGCGCGCGGCGACCGCGCGGTGATGTCGCAGCTGCCCTACATCCCCTGGGCCCAGCCGATCACGCTCAAGGACGCCTTGGCCCGATTCGGCATCGAGCGCGACCCAGGCGCGTCCTTGCCGACCCAGGGCGAGGGCCTGTTGACCTACCCGCTGCGCCCGCTGCAGTGCGACCCGGCGCCGAAGCTCAACGTGGTGGTGATCCTGCTCGAATCGCTGCGCCACGACGCGCTCGACCCGCAGGCGATGCCCAACGTGTGGGCCTACGCGCAGCGCTCGCAATGGTTCGACGACCACTACAGTTCCGGCAACGCCACCCGCTTCGGCGTGTTCGGCCTGCTCTACGGCCTGCCCGGCGGCTATTGGCACCCGATGCTGGCCGAACAGCGCGGCTCGGCCCTGATCGGGCAGATGAAGCGCGACGGCTACGGCATGCACATCTACGGCAGCGCGCCGCTGTACAGCCCCGAATTCGACCGCACGGTGTTCTCGGAGGTGCGCGACCGGGTGGTCAACGGCCCGCGCAAGCGCAAGAGCGCCGAGCGCGATCGCGAGATCCTGCGCCGGCTGCAGGCCGACATCGCCGCGACCCCGCGCGACGGGCGCTTCTTCGGCTTCGTGTTCCTGGATTCGCCGCACCAGCCCTATTACATGCCCAAGGGCTATCCGCCGCTGGCGCGGCCGATGGCGGCCGACGTCAATCCGCTGGACCTGGGCCCGGACCACGACCCGACCCCGGAATTCAACCGTTACCGCACCGCGGTGCATTACGCCGACAGCCTGATCGGCGAGTTCCTGCGCGCGCTCGACGCCGGCCCCTTCGCCGAAAACACGGTGGTGCTGATCACCGGCGACCACGGCGAGGAATTCAACGACCTCAAGCTCAACTACTGGGGCCATAACGGCAACTTCTCCGACTACCAGCTGCGCACCCCGTTCGTGCTGCGCTGGCCCGGCCGCGCGCCGCAGAAGTTCGCCCACGTCACCGCGCACGAGGATTTCGTCCCGACCGTGATGCGTCACGCCTTGGGCTGCCGCAACCCGGCCGGCGACTACAGCACCGGCCGCGACCTGTTCGGCCCGCCCCAGCCGCAGCGGCCGTTGCTGGTGGAAAGCTGGTCGCAGCGCGGCATCCGTCAGGGCGACCGGATCTATCTGTTCGACAGCTACGGCGCCGCCACCGTGGTCGACCGCCGCTACCGCCCGCTGCCCAACGCCAAGGTCGACCCGACCGCCCTGCGCCAGTCCTGGGACATGCTGACCCGGTTCCAGCAACAGCACTGACCTGCACGCGCTTCGGTCTGTGGGGTTGCGTTGCGGCCGCCGTTGCCGTTGCCATTGCCGTTGCCGTTGCCGTTGCCGTTGCCGTTGCCGGAAAGAGCTTGGCGCCGCCGCGAACTCGCGAGAACGCCCTGAAGCCCCGGAGGGCGGCCCGCAGGGATGCGGGCCGTGCGCAGCCAGGCCATGGATGGCCTGTGCGGAGCAGCCCTGCGAAAACACCGTCCCATAGTGGCTCTTGATTCGAAACAGCCATGGCGTTTTCTTTGGTTACTTTCTTTGTCGCCTTGGACAAAGAAAGTGACCCGGCCGCTTGCGGACGGAAGCTTTGCTTTTGAGCTTTGGAAGCCTTCGAACGGCAGACGCCGCGAGACCGCAAGAACGCGGTCGCGGCTTGCGTCGCTCCTACAGGGGGCATAGGACAAAGACGCGGCTAGATTGAACGATGGCAGTCGCGGCTCACGCCGCTCCTACAAGGGCGGTGCGCAAACAAAAACGCACCGGCGCGCTGGGCGCCGGTGCGTCAGATCGCAACTGCGTGCCGGCGACTCAGGCCGCGGCGGCGCGCACCGCAGCGGACAAGGTGTCCAGGGTCGATTGCATCAGCGCCTCGTCGTCGGCCTCGACCGTGACCCGCACTACCGGCTCGGTGCCCGACGGACGCAGGAAAGCGCGGCCGCGGCCGCTGACCGCGGCCTGGGCGTTGCGCAACGCCTCCTGCACCGAGGCCGCTTCGGCCGGCTTGGCCTCGCCCTCGTAGCGCACGTTGACGGTCTTCTGCGGCACCCGGTACAGCCCGTCCAGCGCCTCGCGCAGGCTGATGCCGTTGCGCCCCAGCACTTCCAGCACCTGCAGCGCGCTGACGATGCCGTCGCCGGTGCTGGTGCGGTCCAGGCACAGCAGATGGCCGGAGGCTTCGCCGCCGAGCACGCCGCCGTGGGCGATCAACTGCTGGTGCACGTAACGGTCGCCGACCTTGGCGCGCAGGAAGCCGATGCCCATCTGCTCGAACGCGCGCTCCAGGCCGTAGTTGGTCATCAGGGTGCCGACCACCGGCCCCTGCAGGCGGCCGCTGCGCTGCCAGTCGCTGGCCAGCACGTACAGCAGGTCGTCGCCGTCGCAGACCCGGCCTTCGCCGTCGACGAACAGGACCCGGTCGCCGTCGCCGTCGAAGGCGATGCCCAGGTCGGCGCCGGTGGCCTTGACCCGCGCGACCAGGGTCTGCGGATGGGTCGAGCCGACGCCGTCGTTGATGTTGAGGCCGTTGGGATCGATGCCGATCGCGTCGACCCGCGCGCCGAGCTCGCCCAGCACCAGCGGACCGGTCTGGTAGGTCGCGCCGTTGGCGCAGTCCATGGCGATGCGCATGCCGCTGAGGTCGAAGCCCTTGGGCACCGAGTTCTTGCAGGCTTCGACGTAACGGCCGATCGCGTCGCGGGTGCGCACGGCCTTGCCGAGGCGTTCGGACTCGACGGTGCGGAACGGCTGCTCCAGCGCCGCCTCGATCGCCAGTTCGGTCTCGTCGTCGAGCTTTTCGCCCTCGGCCGAGAAGAACTTGATGCCGTTGTCGTAATGCGGATTGTGCGAGGCGGAAATGACGATGCCGCCGTCGGCGCGCAGCGAACGGGTCAGGTGCGCGACCGCCGGGGTCGGCATCGGCCCCATCAGTTGCACGTCGACGCCGGCGGCGACCAGCCCGGCTTCGAGCGCAGCCTCGAACATGTAGTTGGAGATGCGAGTGTCCTTGCCGATGATGACCATCGGATTGCGCCAGCCGCGCCGGGTCAGGGCGTGACCGTAGGCGTTGCCCAGGCGCAGGACGAAATCGGCGGAAATCGGGCCTTCGCCGACCCGGCCGCGGATGCCGTCGGTGCCGAAATACTTACGAGCCATGCAGTTCAACCTCCAGGTAGCGCGGCGCGTCGCACCAGGACGCGGGCGCTGGATGTGATCGGGACAGGATCGAAGACGCCGCCGACACCGATCGCGCCCCTAGGCCATCCAGCCCACGCTCGTGTCCACAGACGGCAAGGACCGCCGCAGCGGTCCCCCATGACGCGCGCGGTCGGGCCGCTGCGATCAAGCCGCCGCCTCTGCGTCGTCTTCGGGTTGCGATTGTTTCATCAACAGCGCCAACAGATGCGAGAGGCGGTCACGCATTTCGCGTCGATCGCAGATCTGGTCGACGGTGCCGTGCTCGAGCAGGAACTCGCTGCGCTGGAAACCGTCCGGCAATTTTTCGCGCACGGTCTGTTCGATCACGCGCGGGCCGGCGAAGCCGATCAGCGCGCCGGGCTCGGCCAGGTTGAGGTCGCCGAGCATCGCGAACGAGGCGGTGGTGCCGCCGAAGGTGGGATGGGTCATGACCGAAATGAACGGCAGCCCGGCGTCGCGCAGCCGGCCCAGCGCGGCGGAGGCCTTGGCCATCTGCATCAGCGAGAACAGGCTTTCCTGCATGCGCATGCCGCCGCTGGCGGCGAAGCAGATCAGCGGCACGCGGTCGGCCAGGGCGCGCTCGGCGGCGCGGGCGAAGCGTTCGCCGCTGACCGAGCCCATCGAGCCGCCCATGAAGGCGAAGTCCATCGCGCAGGCGACCAGCGGACGCTGCTTGAGGGTGCCGGTCATCGCCACCAGCGAGTCGCGCTCGCCGGTCGCCTTCTGCGCCGCCTTGAAGCGTTCGGCGTACTTCTTCTGGTCCTTGAACTTCAGCACGTCGACCGGGCTGAGCTCGGCGGCGATTTCCTGCGAGCTGCCGGCGTCGAGGAACGCGAGCAGTCGCACGCGGGCGCGGATCGGCATGTGGAAGCCGCACTTGGGGCAGACCTCCAGGTTCTCCTCCAGCTCCGGCCGGTACAGCACCGCGCCGCAGCTTTCGCACTTTTCCCACAGCCCCTCGGGGACGCTGCGCCGCTTGGCCGCGACCGTCTCGGTGCGGATGCCGGAGGGCATGAGTTTCTTGAGCCAAGACATGCGATGGAATCTTCCTGTTCAGGCAACCACGGGTGAAGTGCCGGCGGGCAACGGGGCGGCAGGCGCCACCGCGCACCGGCGGATGAGTTTAGCGCAGCGGGCGCCGACGCCCGCCGCCGGCCGTTCAGCCGCGCGCGTCCAGGGCCTGGCGCAGCGGGGCGAGGAAGTCCGCGGCGGTGCGCGCGGCGGCCTCGTCGCCGGCCTCGGCCAGGGCCGCGACCAGGGCGCTGCCGACCACCACGCCGGCGGCCTCGCGCGCCATCGCCGCGGCGCTGGCCGCGTCCTTGATCCCGAACCCGGCCACCACCGGCACCCGGCTGCGGGCGCGGATCTCGTGCAGGCGGTCGTTGGCGGCGCCGGCGTCGAGCCGGTCGGCGCCGGTGACCCCGGCGAAGCTGACGTAGTACAGATAGCCCTGGGCGCCCTCGCACAGCAGGGCCAGGCGCTGGTCGGTGGTGGTCGGCGAGGCCAGCAGGATCAAGGCCAGGCCGGTGTCGGCGAAGGCGCCGCGCAGTTCGTCGGCCTCTTCCGGCGGCAGGTCGACCAACAGCACGCCGTCGACCCCGGCCGCGACCGCGTCGGCGGCGAAGCGCGCCGCGCCGCGGATCTCGATCGGGTTGAGATACCCCATCAGCACCACCGGCGTATCGGCGTCGTCGCGGCGGAACTCGCGCACCGCCTGCAGCACCCAGCCGAGCCCGGCGCCGCGCGCGATCGCGCGCTCGGAGCTGCGCTGGATCACCGGCCCGTCGGCCATCGGATCGGAGAACGGCACGCCCAACTCGAGCACGTCGGCGCCGGCGCCGACCAGCGCGTGCATGACCGGCACGGTCGCTTCCAGCGAAGGGTCGCCGGCGGTCAGGAACGGGATCAGCGCCTTGCGGCCGGCGGCGTGCAACTGGTGGAACTTGGCGTCGATTCGGTTCATGGATGAAAGGCTTTGGCTTTAGCCCCTCGCCCGCGTGCGGGAGAGAGGTCGGGGTGAGGGCCGCCGGCGTCGGCGAGCATCGGATCGGGCGCGCGCCCTCATCCGCCCTGCGGACGCGTGCTCCCGCAAACGGGAGACGGGAGCATCAGAAGTGCAGCCCCTCGCGCCCGGCGATGGTATGCACGTCCTTGTCGCCGCGCCCGGACAGATTGCACAGCACCACCTGGTCCTTGGGCATCGAGCGCGCCAGCTTGATCGCCTGGGCGATGGCGTGGCTGGACTCCAGCGCGGCGAGGATGCCTTCGGTGCGGGCCAGGGTGCGGAACGCGGCCAGCGCGTCCTCGTCGGTGACTCCGACGTACTCGGCGCGGCCGGCGTCCTTGAGGAAGGCGTGCTCGGGACCGACGCCCGGGTAGTCCAGGCCGGCGGAGACCGAGTGGGTCTCGATGATCTGGCCGTCGTCGTCGCACAGCACGTAGGTGCGGTTGCCGTGCAGCACGCCGGGGCGGCCGGCGGCCAGCGAGGCGGCGTGGCGGCCGCTGTCGATGCCGTCGCCGGCCGCTTCGGCGCCGACGATGCGCACCGAGCGGTCGTTGAGAAAAGCGTGGAACAGGCCGATCGCGTTGCTGCCGCCGCCGACGCAGGCGGTGATCGCATCCGGCAGGCGGCCGTACTCGTCCAGCATCTGCGCCCGCGCCTCGCGCCCGACCACGGCGTTGAAGTCGCGCACCATGCGCGGATACGGGTCGGGACCGGCGACGGTGCCGATGATGTAGAAGGTGTCGCGCACGTTGGTGACCCAGTCGCGCATCGCTTCGTTGAGCGCGTCCTTGAGGGTCTGCGAGCCGCTGGTCACCGGCACCACGGTCGCGCCGAGCAGCTTCATCCGGTAGACGTTGATCTTCTGCCGCTCGATGTCGGTCGCGCCCATGTAGACCACGCACTCCAGGCCCAGGCGCGCGGCCACGGTGGCGCTGGCGACGCCGTGCTGGCCGGCGCCGGTCTCGGCGATGATCCGGGTCTTGCCCATCCGGCTGGCGAGCAGGGCCTGGCCGATGGTGTTGTTGATCTTGTGCGCGCCGGTGTGGTTCAGGTCTTCGCGCTTGAGCAGGATCTGCGCGCCGCCGACTTCGTCGCTGAGCCGCTGGGCGTGGTAGATCGGGCTGGGCCGGCCGACGTAATGGGCCAGGTCGCGCTCGAACTCGGCGATGAAGGCCGGGTCGACCCGCGCCGCATCGTAGGCCGCCGCCAGTTCCTCCAGCGGCGCGATCAGGGTCTCGGCGACGAAGCGCCCGCCGAAGCGGCCGAAGTGACCGGACGCGTCCGGGTAAGCGTGGAAATCGATCGATTCTGCGGACATCGGCTCGGCGCGCTGAGTGGGCAACGTGGGACGCCGCCGGAAGCGGCGACGGGAACCGTGGAGTTTAGGCCATCGCGGGCCCGACCGTACGCGTTGCCGGCCGATGGAATGGGACCGGGGTCGCGGCGCCGTGGCGGGCGGCGTCCAGGACGCTGGAATCGCCCGACTGCCGCCCGACCGGGTCCAGCCCCTGCCCCGATCCGGCAAACGCGCCGGACCGCACGCCAGCAACACTCCGGCAACGAAAAGGGCGCCGCAGCGCCCTTTCGTCAACGATCCCGGATCAGGCGCGGCGGGTCCGCCGCGGCGCCGGCCTGCGCGCTCCGCGCCGAGCCTGCGCCGGCTTGGCCGCCTTGCGCGGCTTGCGCGCGCCGCGGCGCGACTTCTTGCCGCCCTTGAGGCCGAGCTTGTCCAGCACCGGCGCCAGCCGGGCTTCGACTTCGGCGCTGAACTTCACCACCGTCGGCTCGACCTGGCCGCGCATGTTCTCGATCCCGCCGCGCACGTTGTCGCGCGCATCGGCAACCAGGCCCTGGGCGCGACGCTGCAGCGAACCGATCCGGTCCAGCGCGCGCGCGCCGCCCGCCAGCGCTTCGCGGCGCGCGACCACGGCCAGGCCGAGGCCGGCCAGCCAGACGTGGCGCAGCGTGGGGTTGGGGCTCTTCGCCGCCGTCTTGTTGCGCTTCACAGCTGCCATGGTTCGCTCCGCACGACCGCCCGGGACCGGGGGTTTCACCGCGCCACTGTGGGCCGTCGCCATCGAGCATTCACACTAGCCGCGACCGCCGCCGCAAGCCCGCGGCCGCCCTCTTGCCAGCGCGCGGCCGCGGCGGGATGCTGCCCACCCGACCTGTCGACAAGGACCGCAGATGGCCGCCAAATCCGCTTGGGCCGCTTTTCCCCACGACGCCAAGGCCTACGCCTATGCCGGCGACGCTCTCAAGAAAGCCTGGCCCAAGCTGCATGCCGGCGACACCGAGCCCTACCCCGACGCCAAGCGCGCCGCCGCCCTGATCGACGCCGCCGGCAAGGCCGCGCCCAAGGGCCTGGATGCGGCCGCGCTCGCCGACGCCTTGCAGGAGGCATGGCGCGCTTTCCACCGCGGCGATTTCAAGGCCGCCTTCGACGCCGGCCAGGCATTGGGCCCGATCGGCGCCACGGTCGCGGTCAAGGCGCTCGGCATCCACGCCACTTACCTGGTCGAGGACGAAGACGAGCAACTGCAGCGCTACGAGCAGGCGGCCAAGATCGCCGAGGCCGCGGTCAAGGCGCTGCCGGACGAAGCCAACAGCCACTATCGCCACGCCTTCGCCCTGGGCCGTTACAGCCAGGGGCTGAGCATCGCCAAGGCGCTGAAGGCCGGCATCGCCGGCAAGGTGCGCAACGCCCTCGACGCCACCCTGGAACTCGCGCCCAAGCACGCCGAAGCGCATACCGCGATGGCGCTGTACCACGCCGAGATCATCGACAAGATCGGCGGCATGATCGGCGGCCTGACCTACGGCGCCAAAGCCGCCGATGCCGAGAAACACATCAAGACCGCGCTCAAGCTGACCCCGGACTCGCCGATCGCGCATATCGAACACGGCAACGTGCTGCTGCTCCTGCACGGCGACAAGCAGGAAGCCGCGGCCGCGGCCGCTTACGAGAAAGCCGCCAAGCTCAAGCCGCTGGACGCGATGGAAGCCTTGGACGCGGCCTTCGCCAAGGAGCAGTTGGAGTAATCTCGCGGCGGCCGCGAGGACCATGAAGGGACGGAGGGGGTTAAGCGCCCGCGCTTAACCCCCTCCGTCCCTGTCGCGATTGTCCCTGTCGCGATCGGGCAGAACGCGACTGCGGCCGGACACGCCTGCCTCGCCCCGCGGAAAAATTTTCCGCCGAGGCTTGTCAGCCCGGAAAAGCCCGATTACACTTTGCGGCCCGATAAGAATCGGGCGGTTAGCTCAGCGGTAGAGCATCGCCTTCACACGGCGAGGGTCGCAGGTTCGAACCCTGCACCGCCCACCAGTTCCACGAAAGGCCGGCGCAAGCCGGCTTTTTTCGTTTCCGGCACCGCGCCGGCGCGGACCTCGCCTCCGCCCTCGCCCCGTCCAGACCAGGACCCGCCCCATGGCCGACCCTCATCTCGCCCCCACCCGCCTCTACCACAACCCGCGCTGCTCCAAATCGCGCGGCGCCCTGGAACTGCTGCGCGAGCGCGGCCTGGAGCCGGCGTTGGTGACCTATCTGGACTCGCCGCCCGACGCCGCGCAATTGCGCGCCCTGCTCGGACTGCTGGGCCTGCCGGCGCGCGCGCTGCTGCGCAGCGGCGAAGACGAGTACCGCGAACTCGGCCTCGCCGATCCCGCCCTCGACGACGCCGCGCTGATCGCAGCGATGGTCGCGCACCCGCGCCTGATCGAGCGCCCGATCTTCGTCCACGCCGACCGCGCCGTGATCGGCCGACCGCCCGAGCGGGTGCTGGAGTTGTTGTAAGCGGCACGCCCTAGTCCACTCCGACGAACGCTCCGCTCACCGCAGCGGCACAAGCCGTTGCCGTTGCCGTTGCCGTTGCCGTTGCCGTTGCCGGAATGAGCTTGGCGCAGCAGCGAACTCGCGAGAACGCCCTGAAGCCCCGGAGGGCGGCCCGCAGGGATGCGGGCCGTGCGCAGCCAGGCCAGGGATGGCCTGTGCGGAGCAGCCCCGCGCAGGCTCCGTCCCATAGTGGCTTTTGATTCGAAACAGCCATGGCGTTTTCTTTGGTTACTTTTGACCGAAGGAAATCCCGTGGGACTTTGTCGCCTTGGACAAAGAAAGTGACCCGGCCGCTTGCGGACGGAAGCTTTGCTTTGGAGCTTTGAAGCTTTAGAAGCCTCCGAACGGCACACGCCGCGAGACCGCAGGAACGCGGTCGCGGCTTGCGCCGCTCCTACCCCGCGGTGGTTTCGAGCTTCGATCAATAGCACAAGCGTTGATTTCTCTACGCGTCCCGTCGCGGCTTACGCCGCTCCTACAGGGGAGGACAAAGACGCAGCGAGATTGAGCGATGGCGGTAGTGGTTTGTGACCGAAGAAAGCCCCCGTGGGACGCCGCCCCCCCCCTTCTCTCAACAGATACCGATCCTCCCCGCCAACACCCGGCTACAGCGACTTGCTCTCGCGCATCGCCAGCACCCGCGCCGGCGCGGCGAACGAATCGCTGCGTGCCGCGCTCCAGAACGCCTGGAACACCGCATGCGCCGGCACCTTGCCGATCAGGTCGCCCGGAGCGAGGAAATTGTACAAAGCCCCCAGCGAACGCACCTCGGTCGGCGAGACCCGGCGCAGGATGTGCTCGGGCCCGATTTCGCCCGGATGACGCAGGCCCGCCGCGCACAACAGGTCGCGCAGCGCCTTGAGCGTGTTCTCGTGGAAATGGAACACGCGGCTGGCCTTGTCCGGCACGTCGAGCTTGCGCCAGCGGCTCGGATCCTGGGTCGCCACCCCGGTCGGGCAGCGGTCGGTGTGACAGCTCTGCGCCTGGATGCAGCCCAGCGCGAACATGTAGCCGCGCGCGGCGTTGCACCAGTCCGCGCCCATCGCCAGGGTGCGGGCGAGGTCGAAGGCGCTGACGATGCGGCCGGCGGCGCCGATCCGGATCTTGTCGCGCAACTCCAGTCCGACCAGGGTGTTGTGGACCAGCATCAGCGCCTCGTGCATCGGCACGCCGACGTGGTCGATGAACTCCGCCGGCGCCGCGCCGGTGCCGCCCTCGGCGCCGTCGACGACGATGAAGTCCGGCAACAGGCCCGACTCGTGCATCGCCTTGGCGATGCCGAACCACTCCCAGGGATGGCCGATGGCGAGCTTGAACCCGGTCGGCTTGCCGCCGGACAGTTCGCGCAGGCGGGCGACGAAGCGCAGCAGGCCCAGCGGCGAATCGAACGCCGAATGCGCGGCCGGCGACACGCAGTCCTGGCCCATCGGCACGCCGCGGGTGGCCGAGATCTCGGCGCTGACCTTGGCCGCCGGCAGCACCCCGCCGTGGCCGGGCTTGGCGCCCTGCGACAGCTTGATCTCGATCATCTTGACCTGCGGGTCGCCGGCGTTGGCGGCGAAGCGCTGCTCGTCGAACAGGCCGCGCTCGTCGCGGCAGCCGAAATAGCCCGAGCCGATCTCCCACACCAGGTCGCCGCCGTTCTCGCGGTGATACGGCGAAATCGAGCCCTCGCCGGTGTCGTGATAGAAGCCGCCGAGCTTGGCGCCCTTGTTGAGCGCGCGGATCGCGTTGGCCGAGAGCGAGCCGAAGCTCATCGCCGAGATGTTGAATACGCTGGCCGAGTACGGCTGGGCGGCGTTCTCGCCGATCGTCACCCGGAAGTCGTGCGGCACGTGCGCGGTCGGCGCCAGCGAATGGTTGATCCATTCGTAATCCTGGCTGTAGACGTCCTGCTGGCTGCCGAACGGACGCACGTCGTTGACCGACTTGGCGCGCTGGTAGACCAGGGCGCGCTGCTGGCGCGAGAACGGCACCTCGGCGGTGTCGGCCTCGATGAAGTACTGGCGCATCTCCGGGCCGATCGATTCCAGGCCGTAGCGGAAATGGGCCAGCACCGGATAGTTGCGGCGCAGGGTGCTGCGGGTCTGCAGCAGGTCGGCGGTGCCCAGCGCGGCGATCGCGCCGAACGCGGCCACGCCCCACCACCAGTCCGGATGGTGCAGCCAGACCAGCGACAACGAGATCACGGTCAACAGCAGGCTGGCGGCGTAGGCGGCATAACGCATGGCGATCGGTCGGTTCACGAGCTGGCGCCGAGCATAACCGGCCGCGGGTGCAGGCATCGTGCCCGTGCCCGCGCGGCGGCCGCGCCGGCTACAGCCGCGCGTCGACCTGGTCGCGCGGGTACAGGCTCTTGATGTCGTACAGCAGGGCGCCGGGCTTGCCGAACGCGCGCGCGCCGGCGGCGCCGAGGGCGCGGAACTGTTCGTGCGCGACCGCGACGATCACCGCGTCGTAGCTGCCGGCCTGCGGCGCCTCGACCATTTCCAGGCCGTATTCGCGCCGCGCCTCTTCGGCGTGGGCCCAGGGGTCGTGGATCTCGACCCGGGCCTGGTACTCGCCGAACTCGCGCGCCAGGTCGACCACCCGGGTGTTGCGCAGGTCGGCGCAGTTTTCCTTGAAGGTCAGGCCGAGGATCAGGATCCGCGAACCGGCCACGGCGATGCCGCGCTGGATCATCCGCTTGATCACCTCGGCGGCGACGTGCCCGCCCATGGCGTCGTTGATGCGCCGGCAGGCGAGCAGGATGTCGGGGTAGTAGCCCGCGCTCTGCGCCTTCTGGATCAGGTAGTAAGGGTCCACGCCGATGCAGTGGCCGCCGACCAGGCCGGGACGGAACGGCAGGAAATTCCACTTGCTGCCCGCCGCTTCCAGCACCTCGGTGGTGTCGATGCCCAGGCGCTGGAAGATCAGCGCGAACTCGTTGATCAGGGCGATGTTGGCGTCGCGCTGGGTGTTCTCGATGACCTTGGCCGCCTCGGCCACGCGCAGGCTGGAGGCCTTGTGGGTGCCGGCGGGAATGATGCTGCGGTACAGCGCGTCGACCCGCTCGGCGGTGGCCGCGTCGGAGCCGGAGGTGACCTTGGGAATGTCGACCAGCCGGCGCTGGCGATCGCCGGGGTTGATCCGCTCCGGGCTGTAGCCGACGAAGAAATCCCGGTTGAAGCGCAGGCCGCTGGCGCTTTCCAGTTCGGGAATGCAGATCTCCTCGGTCGCGCCGGGGTAGACGGTGGACTCGTAGATCACCGTGTCGCCGGCCTTGAGCAGCGCGCCGAGCGCGCGGCTGGCCTGGATCAGCGGGCTGAAGTCCGGGCGCTTGTGCTCGTCGATCGGGGTCGGGACGGTGATCACATAGGTGTCGCGATCGGCCAGATCCTGCAAGCTGGCGCTGAAGCGCAGCCGGGTCGCGGCGGCGATCTCGCCGGCCTCGTTCTCGCGGTGCAGGTCCTCGCCCAGGCTGAGCTGGGCCACCCGCACCGGGTTGATGTCGTAGCCGACGGTGTCGTAGCGCTTGCCGAATTCCAGCGCCAGCGGCAGGCCGACGTAGCCCAGGCCGATGATGCCGATGCGCGTCTGCGCGAGGTTGCCGCCCTGCTCCGCCATGCCCTGCCCCGATCTTCGAGTCTGCGCCGGGTGTTCCGGACGGTGGATTCTAGTGAGCCTGTTTCGTTGCTGGCAAACCCCGCTCCGCCTCGGCGTCGGCGCACACCACCTGGTTGCGGCCGCGCTGCTTGGCCTGGTACAGCGCCGCATCGGCGTGGCGCATCCACATCGCCGCGCTGACCGTGCGCGGCCCGGTCGAGGCCAGGCCGATGCTGACCGTGCAGCGCAGCGCCGGCGCGTCGTCGAAACGCGCGTCCTCGATCGCCTTGCGGATCCGCTCGGCGATCGAGCGCGCCGGCTCGTCGTCGATGTTCATCAGCACCAGGGCGAATTCGTCGCCGCCGATCCGGCTGGCGGTGTCGGTCAGGCGCACCACGCCGTGCAGGATGCCGGCGACCCGGCGCAGCACCGCATCGCCGATCTGATGGCCGTGGAAGTCGTTGATGTCCTTGAAATGGTCGACGTCGATCAGGATCAGGCTGGCGTGGCGGGACGAGCGCGCGCAATGGGTCATCGCCGCGGTCGCCGAATCGTCCCAATGCAGGCGGTTCTGCAGGCCGGTCAGGGGATCGGTGCGGCTGAGCTGGTCGAGCTGCTTGTTCTGCCGGACCACCTTGCGCGCCAGGCCGTAGGCGGCGCTGCTGATCGCCATCGGATAGACCACCATGAACGGCAGGCAGGCCAGAACCACGGTCATCGAACTGTAGGGCGAGAACGGAAAGCCGATCAGGGTCCACACCGCCGCGCCGGTGATCAGCATCGCCAGCGCGGTGCGGACCAGGAAACGCCAGCCGCCGACGCCGATCTTGTCGGCCGACAGCATCACCGCGAGCAAGGCGCTGGGCACCAGGTTGAACTGCATCACCGCGACCCACAGCCCGCCCAGCGCCGAGTCGATCACCAGGTTGCGGTACTCGGCGTACTCGGGGTCGCGGCTGCGCGAAGCCAGTACATAGGCCAGCGTGGGCCACAGATAGCCGTTGGCGAACAACAGCGCCCACACCCCGACCGCGGCGCGCTGCTCGTACAGCACCCCGGCCACGGCGAAGAACCCGAAGCCCAGCCCCAGCGAGCGCATCGCATAGATGCGGCGGACGAAACGCAGATGCTCGGCGGTACGCCCCGAATCGCGGGAACTGTCGGTCATTCCGCTCAAGCCCCCTCGCTCGTGGATGATCGCGCCGAACCGGTCGTGCCTGCCGTCCGAGCATACCTCGCTTGACGGTCCGGCGAGCACACTGGCGCGGGCCGATCCGCCGTCTGCGCCGGCGCGGCCAAGCGCCGGCCGGGGCCTGCCGGCCCGCCCTCGCCCGCCCCCCGTCCGCGCCCGTCGCGGCGCCGGCCGGCGCGTGACCGCGGTCGCGCAGCGGAGCGGATCGCGATCGCAGAGATGAACGTTTGCCTCGATTGAATCGCCGTCTACACGTGCATCTAACGGCGCGTTCGGGCACCATCTGCGAAACAGGGGGTTCCTCCACGGAGCCTGAGCGATGACGACCACCCTACGCGGCCGCCACAGCCCGAACACGCCCGGGCTCAGCTATTGGGCCAGCCATTACCGACACGCGGATTTCTACCGCGACGGCATGCGCTTCAGCGATTACGCACCGGCGTTCTACGTCGGCATTTCGGTGCATCTGGAACACCCGGATCGCGACTTCGACGACCCGACCCTGCAGCTGCGCCAGCGCTATCAGCGCATCCGCCTGGGCTCGGCGCTCAATTGGGAGCAGGCCGAACGCGCCGCGCGCTCGGCCTGGCAGCGCGCGCGCAACACCGCCGAAGCCGCGCAGGCGCGCATCGCCCGGCACATGGCCGAACTGGCCGCCCAGCCCTGAGCCGGGCCCGCCGCGCGCATCCCGGCGGCCTCGAACAGACCATGCGGCGGCGCTGCCGCCGCATGCGGATCCGGGCCTCGGACCCAGCATTCGGATCCGGGCCTCCGGCCCAGGCTTTCACAACCTGAAGCGGCCGCCGTCGACGCGCAGGATCTCGCCGGTGCAGTAGGCCGCATCGCTCAGGTACATCACCGCCGCCACCACGTCCTCGGGCGCGCCGATCCGCCCGAGCACCGTGCGTGCTGCGATCGCGCCTTCCTGCTCGGCGCGTTCGGCCGGGTCGCGCACCGACGGCAGCACCGTGCCCGGCGCGACCGCGTTGACCCGGGTCGGCGCCAGTTCGGTCGCCAGCGCGCGCACCAGGCCGGCGCCGGCGGCGCGGCTGACCTGGTAGGCCGCATGCCCGGGAAAGGACCGGTCCAGGTAGGTGTCCAGCAGCATCACCACCGAAGCCAACGGCCGGCGCCGCTGCAAGGCCAGCGCCAGCTCCCACGGCGCCAGCAGGTTGACCTGCAGATGGCGCTGCATGCGCGCGCGCTCCTCGTCCAGCCCGGCCGGGTCGAGCGCGTTCCAGTCCTGGCCGCGCTCGAACATCGACGCGCTGAGCACCAGGTCGGTGATCTCCGCCTCGGGCAGGGCCGGCAGCGCCTGGTTCAAATCCCAGCTCCAGCCGCTCACCGGCCCCGAATACGGCGCCGGCTCGGCGTCGGCCTCGCGGCGGTGCGCGATCACGCGGTCGCCGCGCGCCAGGCAGGCTTCGGCGATGGCGCGGCCGATCCGGCGCGAGGCGCCGGTAATCAAGGTGACGCGCTGCGACATCAACCGGCCTCCGCTGCGAAATCTACCCAGAGATCCTTGCTGTGCAGGCAACGTTCGACGAAGGCCGCGCCGGCCAGGGCATAGAACCCTTCGGCGTTGCGCTCCGGCACGAAGCCGCGCTGCGCGGCGACCGCGTCCAGCGCCTGTTTCAACGCCGGCAGCGGCAGCTGGTGCAGGCCGTGGAACAGATACGGCCGCCCCGGATCGTAGCGCGGCTGCCATTGCACGTCCGTGTCGATGCGCCCGACCAGGTCGATGTCCAGCGGCACCGGCAAGGCCCGCTGCGGATCGCGGCGGCGGCCGAAGTCGTTTTCGATCTGCTTGAAGCGCCGTTCCAGTGCCTCGACGCTGTCGGCCGCGGCGGTCTGCAGCGCCAGCATCAGGTTCACCGTCACCCCGCCGCGGTAATCGCGATGGCGGTCGGCGAACAGGTCCGAGCACGCGCGCAGGCTGTTCGGGCCGGCCTGCGCGCGCAGTCGCGCGGCGGCGCCGATCAGGGTCTCGACCCGGGCGCCGTCGCAGGCGCCCAGGCAGATCAGCGCGATCGCGCTCATGCCGGCCCCGCCGGCGGCGCGCCGTCGCGCGGGAAATGCGGACCCGGAATCGTCTGGTAGCGGTGGCTCAATGCGGCGCCTCGTCGGTGAGCGGCGACGGCGCGCCCGGCGCCGTCGTCATCGGGCCCCATTCTAGCCAGCGCCG
The DNA here is from genome assembly GCF_019733395.1 of Lysobacter sp. BMK333-48F3. Taxonomy (NCBI): domain Bacteria; kingdom Pseudomonadati; phylum Pseudomonadota; class Gammaproteobacteria; order Lysobacterales; family Lysobacteraceae; genus Lysobacter; species Lysobacter sp. BMK333-48F3. The sequence continues at coordinate 4,548,371 of NZ_JAIHOO010000001.1, forward strand.
GGCGGACGCCCCAGCCGGCGCGCGCCGAATCCGCCGCAGCCGCGTCGCGACGGCGCCGGCCGTCCGCTCCGGTCGCCCGCTTCAATCGCCCGCTCCAGTCGCCGTTCAAGCCACCGGATAGGGCATGTCCTCGAAGCGCTGCGCGTGATAGCCCTTGACCCCGACCTCGCGCGCCAGTTCGCTGCGGAAGTCGCGGCCCTCGCGCAGGCAGTCCAGCACGTGGCCGAAGTCGTAGTGCGGCCGCCAGCCCAGGTCGCGGCGCGCGCGCGCGTTGTCGTAGATCCGGTCGAGCTGGGGAAACAAGCGCCAGCCCTGCGCCGCGTACAGCTCGCGGCAGTGCGGGTAGTGGCGCTCGACCGCGGCCGCGGCGTCGCGGCGCAGTTCGGCCCGCTCGGTGCGCGAGAACGGGCTGGTGGCCGAGACGATGTAGCGGCCGAAACCCAGCGCCGGCGCGCGTTCGATCGCGCACAGATGGGCCTGGACCACGTCCTCGATATCGGCGCGCCGGTACAGCAGTTCGTTGGCCTGCGCATTGGCCGGGCCGTAGACGCTGCGCACCGCCGCATCGTCGTCGTCTTCGGGAAAGAAGCGCGAGGTGCGCAGCACCAGCGCCGGCAGGCGGTGCTTGCGGTGGAACAGCTCGCACAGGCCCTCGGCGGCGATCTTGGTGGTGCCGTAGATGTTCTTCGGCACCGGCGCCACGTCCTCGTCGATCCACGCCGCCGGTTCGCCCGGCGCCGGGCTCAGCGCCGCGCCGAAGGCGCTGGTGGTGCTGGTGAACACGAAAGCCTCGACCCGCTCGGCCAGGGCCGCCTCGAGCAGGGCCAGGGTGCCGGCGACGTTGGTGTCGACGAACTGGCGGTAGCTGTGGGTGGCGACGTGCGGCTTGTGCAAGGTCGCGGCGTGGATCACCTGGCGCACGCCGCGCATCGCCGCGGCGGCGAATTCGGGATCGGCGATCGAACCGACCGCGTCGGTGTAGGGCGAGGACTTGATGTCCACGCCGCGCACCGCCCGCCCCTGAGCGCGCAAACGGCGCATCAGGCCTTCGCCGAGGTGGCCGGCGCTGCCGGTAACGAGAATCGACATCGGTGGACGCTCCTGGCCGGCGTCGGCCGCATGGCGCGGCGCGACGGCAAAAAATCAGACTAGCAAGCCGCTCCCACCGCTGCCATGCGCGGCGCGGCGTTTTGTCCGCGCATCGTTCAGAGCGTCGGCTTCATCGCCACCGACATCGACCGGATCGCCCGGGACCGGATCGACGACAACGGGCCTATCGACGACAGCTGGCCTATCGAGGACAACCTCGGCTGATGCGCCAGCCCGGGTCCGGCGACGATTCGCGTTGAGCCGATCGCGGCGCGCAGGCCGGAGCCGCGTCGATGCGGCTCCGGCGGCGGTTCACAGCGAACCCGGCTTTTGCGTCGGCAGGGTCGGCGCCTGCTGCTGGCCCTGGGTCTGGGTCGTCGCCGACAGCGATTGCGCGAAACCGTCGTGCTGACGCAGCTTGTCGAGCAGCAACTGGGTATTCAGGCCGTCCAGCCCGCCGTCGATCTGCACCCGCTTGTGCGAGACGTTGTTCGGATCGCCCTGGACCAGGAACAGGCTGCGGCGATCGCGGCTTTCGACGATGTCGTCGACCTGCTTGAGCCCGCCCTTCAAGGCCTGCTGGACCATCGAGCCGGAACGCTCGTCCAGGCGCGCGTCCATGTCCTGGGCCTGCTTCATCGAGCTGGCGAAGTGGAACTTGAGCGAACGCGTATTGTCGTAGACGAGCTTGGTCATATCCTCGTCCATCGACATGCCCTGGTCGTAGTACTTGCAGAAAATCTGCTCGGCGCTGCCGCGTTCGATCAGGGCCTGCGGAAACGTCCGGTTGACCCCGAGGTCCTGATGGGTCTTGAACGGGCTCGCGCTCTGCAGGTTCGCCAGCACTTCGCCTTCGATGCTGAGGGTCTTGATCGGCAGCGCCGGCTTGTCGACCGCACCGATGTCGACGCCGTGTTTGGCCAGCGTGTTCTCGTGCAGCGAGGCCGAGTTGGCCACGATCGCGGGTACGCCGGTCACGGTCGAGGCGAGCATGGCTTGGCCGCCGCCCTTGGAGTGGCCGAGCAGGCAGACCAGATTCGGGCCGCACACCGTTTTGAGGTGCTTGGCGACTTCCACCGACTGATCGTGCTGCGGGCTATCCAGGCCGATGTGCTGCTTGAAATTGGTCAGCCAGTCCTTGAACGAGGTCGGCTTGGTGCCGCAGAAATTGGCCGCGAGGCTGTCGCCTTTGGCGTAGACGGTGACGTCCAGGCCGGTCGACGCGTCCTGCAGGCGATCGGCGTCGACCCCGCGCTGCTGCAACTCGTCGCGATCGAGCCGTTTCCAACCGTCGATCTTCTTGTCGCTGCCGGCCTCGTAGCCGTCCATCATCAATTCGACCGCGACGCGCTCGCTGGGCCGTTCCAACGTAGGCTGGTACTGCGGCGAGGGCGCAGGATGGCGCAACATGCCGAGGCGGTCCATGAAGCCGTACAGCAGGCCGCGCTCGCGGGTGGGATTGTTCGGGTCCGACATGAAGGGCGTTCCTCGCTCCTGATCCAACGCCCAATGTGCATGCGGACGCCTCCGTGGACAGGCGGATGCGCGCGACCGCCATCACATTTCCGCGGTTTCGCCCGATAGGGTCGGCTCGCAAACGACGACAGCCGGCGCAAGGCCGGCTGTCGCAGTCGTTGCGGGTCGATCGCGCGGCTCAGTGGCCCTTGCCGTTGCCGCCGCCTCTGCCGTTGCCGCCGCCGTGGCCGCCCTTGTCCGGCTTGCCGTGACCGCCGCCCTGCCCGCCCTTGTCGGGCTTGCCGTGGCCCGGGCCCTTGTCGCGGCCCTTGCCGGAGGCGCCGGGGCCGCGGTCGGGACCGCCGCGCTCATGACCGCTCTTGGGACCGCCCTTGCCCTTGCCCGGGCCGTGCTGCGACCAGTCCACGCGCACGTTCTGGTTGACCGTGATCGGATAGCCCCAGCGGTCGTAAGTGCCGACCGCGCCGCGCTTGAGCGCGTGGAAGGCCGGCGAGCCCGGTTTGATGCCCATGCGCTGGGCGACCGCGCCCCAGCCCTGGCCCGGATGGCGGTCGTACTCGCGCACTACGTTCAAGCACGGCACGCCGAGCGCGCGGGCGATGGCGCAGGCGTAGTAGACGTCGCCCGGCGCCCAGCCGCGACGGCCGAGCAACTCGTCGATCAGCGAGCGCGGCGCGCCGTAGTAGCCGGTCATTTCGTTGATGAAGGGATCGCGATAGCGATACCCGTAGTCGTTGATCTCGCCCAGCCGGGTGTCGACCCACACGTCGCCGGTGCGGATGTTGTAGCCGATGGTCTGGGCCTGGACCCCGGCCGCCAGGCCGAGGCCGAGCAGCAGGACCGCTGCCGTCCGCTTGATGGTTCGCATCGCTTGCACCTCGTCGTTCGTGCGTGATTTTGCTGTGACGGTCATGGTTTTTCGCGCCCCCGGGCCGCGGACGGCATTGCCGTCGAGCGCAGTATGCGCATTCTGGCTTAATCGCACCGGAGCGCGTTTGCCGCATCGCAGAATGCATTCGCGCACGCGCTCTGCTTAGGTGCGATCAGGTCCGCGCGACGGGCCTTTGCCGTTCATTTTGTTCACTTACGTTCGGGGGTTTCGGAATGAAAATCAGTCTCATGTCCGCGGTCGCGGGCAGCGTGGTGCTGGCCGGCGCGATCGCCTCGGTGACCGCGGCGCCGAAGTACGAAAAAGCCAATCCCTTGCGCATCGGCCTGATGGCCGTCGCCGATTCGTCCGGCCGCTTCGACGGCCTGGTCGAAGTGACCGTGACCAACACCAGCCGCCACACCGTGCGCGTGCCGAAGTGGCAGCTGCCCTCCGCCCTGGCCGAGTCCAAGCTGTTCAACGTCAGCCGCGACGGCGTCGCGGTCGACTACCTCGGCCCGATGATCAAGCGCGGCCTGCCCCAGGCCGAGGATTTCGCGATCCTGCGCGCCGGCCAGACCCTGCGCAGCACGATCGACCTGTCGCAGGCCTACGACTTCTCCCAGCGCGGCCAGTACGTGGTCAACCTGGACTCGCCCCTGCAGTACGCCTCGCTGTCCGACGGCAGCCTGCTGCGCCAGGACAACGGTCTGCCGCTGGTCGCGCGCAGCGTGCCGCTGAGCCTGTGGAGCGCCGGCAAGGGCGGCGACGTCACCGCCCAGGGCAAGCCCGGCGGCGGCGGCACGGTGGTCGGCGGGGTGACCTACAAGAGCTGCAACGCGACCCAGATCGGCACCATCGGCAACGCGGTGACCGCCGCGCGCGGCTATTCCGAGAACGCCAAGGGCTACCTGGCCGCCGGCACCGTCGGCCCGCGCTACACCACCTGGTTCGGCGCCTACACCTCGGCGCGCTACGGCACCGCCAGCCAGCACTTCGTCGCGATCGACCAGGCCATGGACCAGAGCAACGGCCAGATCACCGTCAACTGCGGCTGCAACCAGCGTTACTACGCCTACGTGTATCCGAACCAGCCGTACGAGATCTTCGTCTGCAAGACCTTCTGGACCGCGCCGCTGACCGGCACCGACTCCAAGGCCGGCACCCTGATCCACGAGATGAGCCACTTCAACGCCGTCGCCGGCACCGACGACCACGTCTACGGCCAGGCCGGCGCCAAGAATCTGGCGATCAGCAACCCGGCCAATGCGCTCGACAACGCCGACAACCACGAGTACTTCGCCGAGAACACCCCGGCGCAGAACTGAGCCGGCGGCAGCGCGGTAGAAAAACGAAGGCCCCGGGAAACCGGGGCCTTCTGCTTTGCCGCTGTTGGGTACTGTCGTGTCCCTGCCCTCGCCCGTCGCGCGGGCGGACGCGGGCGGCGCCGGACTCAGAAGCCGCTGGCGTTGAGCCGGCCGCCGCTGACGGTCTTGCCGCTCAGCGACGGCGTGGCGATCGCCGCGCTCATCACCGCGCTCTTGATGTCGGCCGCGCTCGCGCCCGGATGCGAGGAGGCGTACAGCGCCACCGCGCCGGTCACGTGCGGGGTCGCCATCGAGGTGCCGTTGTAGCTGGCGTAGCCCGGAATCACCTTGCCCTTGGACGAGACCGGCACGGTCGACCAGATGCCGTAGCCCGGCGCGCCGATGTCGATGGTGGTGGCGCCGTAGCTGTAGATCTGGGTGCCGTTGGAACGCAGCGCGGTCACCGCCAGCACGTTCGGGTTCGGGTACTCGGCCGGGTAGCAGTCCGAGGTGTCGCAATTGACCCCGGAGTTGCCGGCCGCGACCACGAACAGGATGCCGGCGGTGTTGGCCCGGCCGATCGCGTCCTGCAGCGCCTGCGAGAAGCCGCCGCCGCCCCAGGAGTTGTTGGTGGCGACGATGTTGAGGCCGTGGCGGCTCTTGAGGTCGTTGAAGTAGTCGATCGCGGTGATCGCGTCGGCGGTGCTGCCGCCGCGGCGGCCGAGGAACTTGCCGCTGATCAGCTTGACCCCGCTCCAGCACACGCCGGCCACGCCCTGGCCGTTGCCGCCGGCGCCGGCGATGGTGCCGGCGACGTGGGTGCCGTGGTCGTCGCCCGCGCCGTCGAAGACTTCGTTGTTGCCGCCTTCGAAGTCCCAGCCGTGGACGTCGTCGACATAGCCGTTGCCGTCGTTGTCGACGCCGTCGGCCGGGTCGTAGGGATTGGTCCAGGCGTTCGCCGCCAGGTCCGGATGCGAGTACATGTAGCCTTCGTCGATGATGCCGATCACCACGTTGCTGCAATCGGTATGGCCGCCGGCCCAGGCCTGCGCGGCCTGCGAGCCGTAGGCGTTGGCCGGGCTGGTGCCCGAACCGTACATGCCCCACAGCGAGCCGTTGGTGTAGTAGGTGTCGTTCGAGGTCGCCTGGTGCTGGTACTCCCAGTTCGGCTCGGCGTATTCCACGCTCGGGTTCTTGCTCAGTTCGTACACGGTCGCGGCCAGATCGCGCCCGGGCGCCACTCGCCACAGCGCCAGTTCGCCGTTGCGCGCATTGCCGCCGCGCAGGGTCTTGAGCTTGTCCAGGCCGAAAGCCTGGCGCGCGGCGCCCTGTTGGCTCGCGCTGCTGCCGTCGCGGAACTTGACCAGCACTTCGCCGGCGCGATGCGCTTGCCCGGCCTTGAGCCCCGCCAGCACCAGATCCGGCCGGCCGCCGGCGATTGCGGCCGAGGAAGCGCCCAGCGCGGTCAGCACCGCGCCGCACAACAAGGCGATACGAAACGAGGACGTCATGGCGAGTACCCTTTGAGTCGAACCGCGACCAGGAGCGGCCGCAGGGCAAATGTAATTTGCGCAAGTTGTCACATTCATGCTGCGCTGCAGCGAACGCTAAATCCGCTGAACAGGACCCCGAAACCGTGACCGCCGGCGCCGAACCGTTGTCTGCCCCGTTTCTGCCGCCGCGTCCGGTTGCCGTCGCCCATGCTTGAGGTGTTCCGGGTGTTTCTGCGCCTGGGCCTGACCTCGTTCGGCGGCCCGATCGCCCACCTGGGGTATTTCCGCGAAGAGTTCGTGCGCCGGCGCGGCTGGCTGGACGAGGCCGGTTTTGCCCAGTTGCTGGCGATCTGCCAGTTCCTGCCCGGCCCGGCCAGCAGCCAGCTCGGCTTCGCCATCGGCCTGCTGCGCGCCGGCTGGCGCGGCGCGCTGGCCGCCTTCGTCGGCTTCACCCTGCCCTCGGCGCTGCTCATGTTCGCGCTGGCGGCGTCGGCGCCGCACTGGATCGCCCACCCCACCGGCACCGCCCTGGTGCACGGATTGAAGCTGGTCGCGGTGGCGGTGGTCGCGCACGGCGTCTGGGGCATGGCGCGCAGCCTGACCCCGGACTGGCGCCGGCGCCTGATCGCCCTGGCCAGCGCGCTGGCGATCGCGCTGATCGGCGGGGCTTGGGTGCAGTTGCTCGCCGTCGCCGCCGGCGGCGCGGCCGGGCTGGCCTGGTGCCGGGCGCCCGTCGCCGAATCGACGCCGGCCGCGCCGACGTTCGCGCCGGGCTATGGCCGCGGCGTCGCCCTGCTGTGCCTGACGCTGTTCGCCTTGGGCCTGGGCGCGGCCTTGCTGTGGTCCGGCGGGCCGGCATCGCTGGCGGGACTGGCTGCCGCCTGCTATCGCGCCGGCGCGCTGGTGTTCGGCGGCGGCCACGTGGTGCTGCCCTTGCTGGAACAACGTCTGGTCGCCAGCGGCTGGCTCGACCTGGACCGTTTCCTGCTCGGCTACGGCGCGGCGCAGGCGATGCCGGGGCCGATGTTCTCGCTCGCCGCCTACCTCGGCGCGGCCTTGCCGCTGGCGACGCCGGCGCCGTGGCGCGCCCTGGCCGCACTGCTGGCGCTGTTCCTGCCCGGCCTGCTGCTGGTCGCCGCGGCGCTGCCGTTGTGGTCGGCGTGGATGCGCCGCGCCTGGGCCGCGCGCGCGGTGGCCGGGATCAACGCGGCGGTGGTCGGCCTGCTCGCCGCGGCCCTGTACGACCCGATCGTCCGCGAGGGCATCGGCGACGTCCGCGACCTGGCCATCGTCGCGGTCGGCATCGCCTTGCTGGCGCGGACGCGGCTGCCGGCGCTGGCGGCGATCGCCTGGTGCGTGCTGGCCGCGCTGGCGTCGGCCTGGCTATGGCCGCGGGCTTGAGCGCACGCCGCGGCCGACGCCGCAGCGGCCTTGCGTTGGTATCGGCTAGGCCGGCCGAGGTTTGCCGGGCGGCGACCGTCGCCTGGGGCGCGCGGTCCGGACGCGATCCGGGACCGGGCTGGCGCCGCAGCGTCGCCCAGGCCGGGCGGCCGACGGACACAGGGGAGCGGATGCGATACGCCGAAAGCGGCCTGCGCGCGGTGCGAACTCGGTCACGTCCGGGCCTCCCCCGCTTGCCTCTATGCTCCGCTCGCCAAGCACCGCCGCTACCCGTTGTCGCTCGCAGTTCCCAACGTTTCGCCAACGCCGGAGCCCGCGCATGAGCGTGTCACGCCCCCCGCCTCGCGCCGTTCCCGCCGGGCTAGAGAAGTCGCGACAAATCCGACAGGATGGGCCATGAATAACATTTCGATTCGCCAACGCATCGTGCTCGGCTTCGCCATCATCGTCGCCGCGATGTTGGTGATGGGGGGCATCGCCTTCGTCCGCCTGCAGCACATCCAGGACGAAGAGGACCTGCTGCGCAACGACTCCATTCCCGGGCTGTACGCCGCCGGGCAGATGGAGGCGGCCTGGCATTCGTACTACACCGCCGTGCATGGCCTGGCCGCGCTGCCGGCGGCCGAACTGCCCGCCGCCCAGGCCCGGCTGGAAGAACGCCGCGCCGCCTACGAGGCCACGGCCAAGCACTACGAGGGCAGCATCGTCCAGGCCGAAGACCGCGCCGCGTTCCAGACCCTGTCCGGCCTGACCGCGCCGCTGTTCGCCCAGCAGGCCGAACTGCTGCGCCAGGCCGGCAGCGGCGACACCGCCGCCCTGCAAAAGACCCTGCGCGAACGCATCGACCCGATCTTCGACAAGGCCGAGACGGCGATCGGGCGGCTGATCGAATACAACAACGACCGCGCAGTGACCTCCGGCAAGCGCATCGACGACGCAGTGCAGTCGGCCCGCTACGGCATGAGCATCGCCTTCTCCGTCGCCCTGCTGGTCGCGGTGCTGGCCGGGTTCTACCTGCTCAAGGCGATCACCGAGCCGCTGCAGCGCCTGGCCGGCGCGGCCGAGGTGTTCGCCAAGGGCGATTTCAGCCAACGCCTGAATTTCCGCCGCAACGACGAGTTCGGCACCCTCGCCCACGGCTACAACAAGATGAGCGGCGAGCTGTCGGGCCTGGTCGGCCAGGTCCAGACCTCGGGCATCCAGGTCAATTCCTCGATCAACGAGATCACCGCGACCCTGCGCGAACAGCAGGCCACCGCGGCGCAGATCGCCGCCACCACCACCGAGATCGGAGCGACCTCGCGCGAGATCGCCGCGACCTCGAAGGAACTGGCGCGGACCATGGACTCGGTCGCGACCAGCGCCGAACAGACCGCGACCCTGGCCGGCAACGGCCAGGACGGCCTGGCGCAGATGGAGGAGACCATGCGCCGGATGATCGAGGCGACCGCGGCGATCAGCGGCAAGCTGGCGGTGCTGGCCGAAAAAGCCAACAACATCGGCCAGGTGGTCACCACCATCACCAAGGTCGCCGACCAGACCAACCTGCTCTCGCTCAACGCCGCGATCGAGGCCGAGAAGGCCGGCGAATACGGCCGCGGCTTCTCGGTGGTGGCGGTGGAAATCCGCCGCCTCGCCGATCAGACCGCGATGGCGACCCTGGACATCGAGCAGATGGTGCGCGAGATCCAGTCGGCGGTCTCCGCCGGCGTGATGGGCATGGACAAGTTCTCCGAAGAGGTGCGCCGCGGCACCGGCGACGTGCAGCGGGTCGGCGAGCAGCTCACCCAGGTGATCGACCACGTGCAGACCATGGTGCCGCGCTTCGATGCCGCCAACGAAGGCGTGCAGGCGCAGGCCGCCGGCGCCGAGCAGATCAACCTGGCCCTGAGCCAGCTCAGCGAAGCCGCGCAACAGACCGTCGACGCGCTGCGCCAGTCCAACCAGGCCATCGACGAACTGCACCAGGTCAGCGCCAGCCTGCGCGACGGGATTTCCAAGTTCAAGCTGCTGGCCTGAGCGAAGGCGCCGGCGGCGCGACCGACCCAGCGGAGAACGCGTGCTCTTTCTCGTCTTCCAGCTCGACCAGGACCGATACGCGATCGAAGCGCGGCGGGTGACTGCGGTGCTGCGGATGGTCGCGCCCAAAGCGATCCCGCAGGCGCCGGCGGCGGTCGCCGGCGTGTTCGACTACGCCGGCGAACCGGTGCCGCTGATCGACCTCAGCCAGTTGGCCCTGGGCCGGCCGGCGCAGGCGCGGCTCAGCACCCGGGTGGTGCTGGTGCCCTACGCCGACGGCGCGGGCCGCAACCGCAGCCTGGGCCTGATCGCCGAACACGTCATCGAGACCGTGCAGCGCGACCCGGCCGAGTTCGCGCCCAGCGGCGTCGACAGCGCCGGCGCGGCCTACCTCGGCCCGGTCGCGGCCGACGCGCACGGTCTGCTGCAGTGGATCCAGGTCGAACGCCTGTTGCCGGCGTCGCTGCGCGACCTGCTGTTCGCGGCGGTGGGCCGCGAGAGCGCATGAAACTCGCCGGCTTCGAGCGCTGGTTGAAGGAAACCATGGGGCTGGACGCCAGCACCATCGGCCCGACCATCGTCGACCGCGCCCTGCGCGAACGCATGGCCGCGGTCGGCAGCGCCGACCTGGCCGGCTACTGGCAGGCGCTGCGCGCCTCGCCGCTGGAACAGCAGGAGCTGATCGAGGCGGTGGTGGTGCCGGAGACCTGGTTCTTCCGCGACCGCGAAGCCTTCGCCGCGCTGGCCCAGCGCTTCGGTCCCGGCGGCGCCGGCGAACGCGCGCCCGAACGCTTGCGCTTGCTCAGTCTGCCCTGCTCCACCGGCGAAGAGCCCTACACCATGGCCATGGCGATGCTCGACGCCGGCCTGTCCGGCGAGCGCCTGGCGATCGACGCGTTCGACATCAGCGAACGCGCGCTGGCCAAGGCGCGCCGCGCGATCTACGGCAACAACTCGTTCCGCGGCAGCGACCTGCAGTACCGCGAACGCCACTTCAGCCCGGTGCCGGGCGGCTGGCAGCTCGGCGCGGCGGCGCGCGAGCGGGTCGGTTTCCGCCAAGGCAACGTGCTCGACATCGGCTTCCTGCCCGGCGCAGCGGTGTACGACGCGGTGTTCTGCCGCAATCTGCTGATCTACTTCGACCCGCCGACCCAGGCCCGCACCGTCGCCGTGCTCGACCGCCTGCTGCGGCCGGACGGGCTGATGTTCGTCGGCCCGGCCGAAACCGGGCTGATGCTGTCGCTGGGCTTCGTCTCGGCGCAGCTGCCGATGGCGTTCGCGTTCCGCAAACCCGGCGCGACCGATGCCGCGACGGCCGGGGCGGCCGTCGCGCCGGCGCGCGCGGTCAAGCCCGCAACGGCCAAGCCTGCGACGGCCAAGCCTGCGACGGCCGCGCCCGCTCCGGGCAAGCGCGCCAGCCCGCCCGCCGCGACCGGGCCGGCGGCTACCGCGCCGCGTCCGCGCACTGCGCCGCCTACCGCCACCGCGCCGGCCGCGGACGCATCGCCGTTGCAGACCGCCCAGCGCGCCGCCGACGATGGCCGCTTCGACGAAGCGATCGCGATCTGCCAGGCGCAGTTGCGCGAACGCGGGCCCTCGGTCGAACCCCTGCACCTGCTCGGCCTGGTGTACGGCGCGATCGGCCAGGCCACGCGCGCCGAGGACAGCTTCCGCAAGGCGCTCTACCTCGACCCCGCCCATGAGGAAACCCTGATGCACCTGGCCCTGCTGCTCGACGCCAAGGGCGATGCCGCCGGCGCGCGCGTGCTGCGCAGCCGCGCCCAGCGCCACCGCAAGCACGAATCGCGTAGCGGAGACCGCGCATGAACCCGGGCGACGAACGCGGCGCCATCGGCTCGGCGGTCGCGCGCCTGCTCGAGCGCGCGCCGCAGGCGCAAGACCTGTGCGAGGCCACCGCCGAGGCCGCGGCGCGCCACGCCGGCCAGGCCGTGCTCAGCGGCTCGGCCTTCCTGTTCCGGCTCGGCGGCGAATGGCTGGGGCTGGACAGCGCGGTGGTCGACGAGGTGATCGAACCGCGCAGCGTGCACAGCCTGCCGCACCGCCGCGACGGCCTGGTGCGCGGACTGGTCAACGTGCGCGGCCGGCTGACCGTATGCGTGGCCCTGGAATCGCTGTTCCAGCTCGACGCGGCGCGCGCGCAGGCGCCTGCGCGCCGGCGCCTGGTGGTGTTGGCCCAGCACGACCAGCGCCTGGCCTTCGAGGCCGACGAAGTGCACGGCTCGCACCGCTACGATCCGGCCGAATGCCTGCCGGTGCCGTCGACGGTGGCCCATTCGACCTCGCGTTTCAGCACCGGCGTGCTCCAATGGAGCGTGCCGCATCGGGACGGCGGCGCCCACGCCGCGGCGGCCGCGGCCGGACCGGTCTCGCGCAGCGTCGGCCTGCTCGACGCCGAACTGATTTTGAGCAGCATCAACCGGCGGCTGGGATGAGCAACGGCAATCTCCAGGACTACTCCCTGCACGACCTGTTCCGCCTCGAGGTGGAGGGGCAAAGCCAGCTGCTGACCGACGGCCTGCTGCTGCTCGAACGCCAGCCGACCTCGGCCGCCGAGTTGGAGTCGTGCATGCGCGCGGCGCATTCGCTCAAGGGCGCGGCGCGGATCGTCGGCCTGTCGGCGGCGGTGGCGGTGGCGCATGCGATGGAGGATTGCCTGGTCGAGGCCCAGCACGGCCGCATCGTCCTCGACCAGGGCACCATCGACGCCCTGCTCGGCGGCGTCGACCTGCTGGTGCGGATCGCCTCGACCCCGGCGGCCGAGGCCGGGCCGTGGATGCAGGACGAGGCGCCCGAGGCGCTGCGTTTCCGCGAGGCGCTCGCGGCGGCCCTGGCCGGCGAACGCGCCGCGCCGCCACCCGCGGCGAGCGCCGCGGGCGAAGCGCCCGAGCCAGGCCGGGCGGCGGCGCAGGCGCCCGCAGCGGCCGCGCAGACGGCCGAGCCGTCCGCCGCCGAGACCGAGGCCGAAGAACGCGTGCTGCGCATCGACGCGCGCAATCTCAACCGCCTGCTCGGCCTGGCCGGCGAATCGCTGGTGGTGTCGCGCTGGCTGGATCCGTTCCTGCGCTCGCTCAACCGGCTCAAGCAACTGCAGCATGCCGGCGCGCAGGCGCTGGACCGGCTGGCCGAAGCCGCGCCGGCGCTGGCCCAGGAGCAGCGCGCCGCGGCCTTGCTGCTGCAGGCGCGTACCGCGCTCGGCGAAGCCCAGCACCTGCTCGGCGAGCGCAGTTACCAGCTCGACCTGTTCGAACGCCGCTTCGCCAGCGTCGCCCATCGCCTGTACGACGAAGCCTTGGCCAGCCACATGCGGCCCTTCGCCGACGGCACCCGCGGCCTCAACCGGATGGTCCGCGACGTCGCCCGCGAACTCGGCAAACAGGCCCGGTTGGAGATCGCCGGCGCCAAGACCCAGGTCGACCGCGACGTGCTGGCCAGGCTGGAGGCGCCGCTCGGCCATCTGCTGCGCAACGCGGTCGACCACGGCATCGAAACGCCCGCCGAACGCATCGCCGCGGGTAAGCCGGTCGAAGGCCGGGTCCGCCTGGAGGCGCATCATGTCGCCGGGCTGCTGGAGATCGTGGTCGAGGACGACGGGCGCGGGATCGAGGTGGACCGGGTGCGCGAGCTGGTGATCGAGCGCGGCCTGTCCGACCCGGCCACCGCGCAACGGCTCAGCGAAGCCGAATTGCTGGAGTTCCTGTTCCTGCCCGGCTTCACCCTCAAGCGCACCGTGACCGAAATTTCCGGGCGCGGCGTCGGCCTGGACGCGGTGCAGAACATGGTCAAGCAGCTGCGCGGCAGCGTGCGCCTGAGCGTGCGTCCCGAGCAGGGCCTGCGCTTCCAGTTGCACCTGCCGCTGACCACCTCGGTGCTGCGCGCGCTGGTGGTCGAGATCGGCGGCGAACCCTACGCCTTCCCGCTGGCGCAGATCGCCCGCACCGCGATCGTCGCGCGCCACGACCTGCAATGGCTGGAAGGGCGCCAGCATTTCGCCCTCGACGGGCGCCGGATCGGCCTGGTCGCGGCGCAGCAGTTGCTCGGCGGCGAAGCCAAATCGGCGCCCGAGCAACTGCAGGTGGTGGTGCTCGGCGACCGCGGCCGCGCGCACGAATACGGCCTGGCCGTGGACCGCTTCGTCGGCGTCAGCGAGCTGGTGGTGCAGCCGCTGGATCCGCGCCTGGGCAAGGTCAAGGACATCGACGCCGGCGCCCTGCTCGACGACGGCACGCCGGTGCTGATCGTCGACGTCGAGGACCTGCTGCGCTCGATCGAACGCCTGGTCTCGACCGGCCACCTGGCCCAGGTGCGCTACGACGACGGCGCCCAGGCCGCGACCCGCAAGCGGGTGCTGGTGGTCGACGACTCGCTGACCGTGCGCGAACTGGAGCGCAAGCTGATCGAAAGCGGCGGCTATGCGGTGGAAGTGGCGGTGGACGGCATGGACGGCTGGAACGCGGTGCGCTCCGGCCATTTCGACCTGGTGGTGACCGACATCGACATGCCGCGCATGGACGGCATCGAGCTGGTCTCGCTGATCAAGAAGGACGCCCGCTTGCGCACCACCCCGGTGATGATCGTGTCCTACAAGGACCGCGAAGAGGACCGCCGCCGCGGCCTGGACTCCGGTGCCGATTTCTATCTGACCAAGGGCGGTTTCCACGAGGAAGCGCTGCTGCAGGCGGTGGTCGACCTGATCGGCGAGGCCTCGGCATGAGCGCGGCGCGACGACGCAACCGGGCAATCACCCAATGAAGACAAGGCTATGAGCGGATCGGCATGAGAATCGGCATCGTCAACGACCTCGCGCTCGCGGTCGAGGCGCTGCGCCGCGCGCTGAGCCAGCGCTCGGACCACACCGTGGTGTGGACCGCGCGCAGCGGCGAGGACGCGGTGGTGCAGTGCGCGCGCAACACCCCCGACCTGGTGCTGATGGACCTGGTCATGCCCGGCATGGGCGGGGTCGAGGCGACCCGCCAGATCATGGCGCGCAGCCCTTGCGCGATCCTGGTGGTCACCGCCAGCGTCGGCGGCAACGCGCCGCTGGTGTTCGAGGCCATGGGCCACGGCGCGCTCGACGCCACCGACGTACCCGCGCTCGGCAGCGACGCGCCGGGCGCGGCCGACGGCCTGCTGGCCAAGATCGACCTGATCGGCCGCCTGATCGGCGACCGGCCGGCGCGCGCGCCGCGCATGCCGACCCGCCGCGCCGGCAACGGCGAACGCCTGATCGCGATCGGCGCCTCCGCCGGCGGCCCGGCGGCGGTGGCCGAGGTGCTCGGCGGCCTGCCGGCGGGATTCCCGGCCGCGATCGCCGTGGTCCAGCACATCGACGAAAAATTCGCCGGCAGCATGGCCGAGTGGCTGAACCGTTACTCGCCCAACCCGGTGCGGCTGGCCCGCCCCGGCGACGGCCTGGTCGCCGGCGAGGTCCTGCTGGCCGCGACCAACGAGCATCTGGTGCTGACGCCAGAGGGCGTACTCGACTATACGGCCGAGCCGAAAGAGCAACCTTATCGGCCGTCGGTCGACGTATTCTTCGACAGCATCGCCGAGCGCTGGCCGGGCCCGATCGCCGGCGTGCTGCTCAGCGGCATGGGCCGCGACGGCGCCAGCGGCCTGCTCGGCCTGCGCCGCAAAGGCCATCCCACCATCGCCCAGGACCGCGCCACCAGCGCGGTCTACGGCATGCCCAAGGCCGCCGCCGAACTCGGCGCCGCGGTCGACGTGTTGCCCCTGGACCGGATCGCGGCGCGGCTGCGAGTCCTGTTCGGGGATCTACGGAGCGCATCGCAATGAACGCCACCGCCGAGCCGGCTCCCGCCGATCTGCGCCCCGGCCGCATCGTCGTGCTGCTGGTCGACGACCAGCCGATCATCGGCGAGGCGGTGCGGCGCGCGGTCGCCAGCGCCGCCGACATCGAATACCACTACTGCGCCCACGCCGGCGAAGCGGTCGCGGTCGCCGAGGCGCTGCGGCCGACGGTGATCATGCAGGACCTGGTCATGCCCGGCATCGACGGCATGAGCCTGGTGCCGCTGTACCGCAACAGCCCGATCCTGCGCGACGTGCCGATCGTGGTGCTGTCGAGCAAGGAAGACGCCGCGGTCAAGAGCCAGGCCTTCGCCACCGGCGCGGCCGATTACCTGGTCAAGCTGCCCGACCCGATCGAGCTGATCGCGCGCATCCGCCACCATTCGCGCGCCTACCTCAACCAGGTCGAGCGCGACGCCGCTTATCGCGCACTGAGCGAGAACCAGCAGAAGCTGATGGAGATGAACGAGGTGCTGCGCCGGCTCAGCGAGGTCGACGGCCTCACCGGGCTCAACAACCGCCGCTACCTGGATTCCTTCCTCGATCACGAATGGCCGCGCGCCGCGCGCGAGCGCAGCGCGTTCTCGGTGCTGATGATCGACGTCGACTACTTCAAGTTCTACAACGACACCTACGGCCACCTGGCCGGCGACGAGGTGCTGAAGGCGGTCGCCGGCGTGGTCCGCGGCTGCGCGCGGCGCCCGGCCGACGTCGCCGCGCGCTATGGCGGCGAAGAGTTCGCCCTGGTCCTGCCGGCCACCGACCTGGAAGGCGCGCGCATCGTCTCCGAGCAGATCTGCGCCGAAGTGCGCGCGCTGGACATTCCCAACGAACGCGCCGCCGGCGGCCGGATCACGGTCAGCGTCGGCGGCGCCACCGCGATGCCGGCGCCGGGTACGTCCTACAAGCCCTTGCTGGAAGTCGCCGACGCCGCGCTGTACGAGGCCAAGCACGCCGGCAAGAACCGCGCGATGCACCGCCAGCACGGGTGAGCGCGCACCGCGGGGAACTCGACGACAGCCAGCCCCGGCGCCGCTGCGCTCAGTCCTCCGGCAGCACAATCTTGGCGCAGTCTGGACCGCTCAGCATCGGATCGTCGACGCAGGGCAAGCCGCCGGGCACGCGCTGCGGATAGCGCGCCGGCGCGTGGCCGCCGCCCCAGCCGGGGAAGTAGGCCGCGGTGCGCGAGGGCCGGCGGTCGATCACGGTGGTGGTCTGGACGAAGTCGCCGCCGCCGTAACGTTCGATTCGGTAGCCGTGCAGTTCGCTGTAGCCGTAGGCCGGTATCGCCGCGTCGATCCGCACCGAAGGCCGGGCGTAGTGCAGATAGACGCCGTCCCGCGCCGGCGGATACGCCCGGTAGCCATGACCGTACCGGCCGCCGCGATAGCCGTCGTCGCCGCGGTCGCGATAGCCGTCGCGGTAACCGTCGCGATAGGCGCGGCTGTCGCCGCCCGTGGAGCGATACGGCGACGCCGTGGTCCGCGGCCGCACCGTGTCGTAAGGCGCGACCGTCTGCCCCGGCCCCGGAGTGAAACCGTAGACCTGCACCGCACTGCGCGACTGCGCCGCTGCCGGCATCGCGACCGCGCACAACCAGACCGCGCCGGCCATCGCCAGAATTCGTCGTGTGCTGCTCATCGCTCGCTCCGCTGTCCGCCGCTAGGGGCCGCCACGCGGCCGGTGGCGGCGCGGCGACAGGCCGATGGTAGCGCCGCCGGCCGCGTCGATCCGCGCGACGCCTGGCGAAACCCGTCGGCATTCAGGCGCCGGTCGGCGGCGGCGCGGCCGCGCGCCGGCACGGCCCGTTCAGACTGGCAGCGAAGAACGAGTACGAAGCGACCCATGACGAGCGCAGGCAGCCGTCCGCGGCGATTCGCCGCCCCTCCTGCCTACTCGTTCCCCTCCGCTGTCTTCTCGCCCCCGGCGCTCAAGGCCTCGATCGCCGCATCCAGATCCGGATCGCGGCCGCCGCACAAATCGGCGCGGGTCCATTCGATGCGCCGGTCCGGCGTCAGCGGCCGGTCGCCCAGGTCGCGTCCGTCCGCCGCCCACAGCCCGTGCACCGGCACGGTCAGGGTCCAGCCGCCGGTCAGCTCGAAGTTCTCGCCGCTCAGCAGCTCGCCGGCGCTGTCGCGGCCGAACAGACGCGCGCCGCTGTACAGGCGCATCGCCCAGGCGAAGCCTTCGCCGGCGCTGGCGGTCTCGCCGTCGATCAGCACCACCACCGGCGCGCGGTAGCGCGGCTTGCCGGACAAGGGATCGGAGTGGAACACCGCCGCGCCGCGCTGCGCGCCGATCGCCTCGAACACCGCCGCATCGGTATAGGCGCCGAAGGTCTTCGGCCCCTGGGCGATGTCGGCCGCGCTCGGCCGCCGGCCCAGCGACTGCAGATAGGACCGCGCATACAAGGCGAACACCGGGCGTTCGCCCGGCTGCATGAAATAGCTGGCCAGGCGCAGCGCCGAGGTATTGCCGCCGCTGTTGCGGCGCAGGTCCAGGATCAGGCCCTGGGTATCGCCCAATTCGCTCATCGCGCTGTCGGCCAGGGCCGCGGCGCCGTCGTCGAAACGATCCACGCGCAGGTAGCCCAGGCTCAGGCCCTTGCGCGGCGAGTAACGGCTCCAGCGCCAGCCGGGATGTTCGGCGGCGCTGAGTCCGACTCGGGCGACCTGCAGCGCCCGGGTCTGGCCGGCGCAATGTTGCACGGTCAGCTCGGCGCGACTGCCGAGCGCCCCGGCCACCGCATCGGCCGGGCTCAGCAGGCGATCGCCCGGGCGCAGGCCTTGCCGCCAGGCGTCGCTCAGCGGCGAGACCTCGACCGCCGTGGCCGCGCCCTCGACCGTGCCGAAGCGCGCGCCGATGCCGCGCGCACGCGCGGCGCTGCCGGCCGGCGCGGACAGCGCGACATGCGAGACCTTCAGCTCGCCCAGCATTTGCCCGATCAAGGCCTGGAACGCCGCGTCGTCGCCGACATCGCCCAGGCGGCCGCGGTAACGACGCCCGACCGCGGCCCAGTCCGCACCGTGGAAACCGGGGTCGTAGAAGTTGCGTTCGACGGTGGACCAGACCTGTTCGAACAGAGGCGCATAAGCCGCGCCCTTCGGCGCGCCGGCCGCGATCCCGGTTCCCGCCAGCGCCGCCAGCCCGATCGTCGCCGCCCATGCCGTTGCCGCCCGCCGCATCCCTGCCCGCTTGCTCTTGCTTTGCCGCATCGACCGCATCCCCAGCGTCGGCGCCGTCGTGGCGCCCCGGACGATGTGATAGCCGATCGCGGCCGCCAGCGGCAATGGCGTTCGTCCCCGCGGCGGACTGCTTGGTCACAGCCCGGCGCACAACGCGGCCTTCACATCCCCGGGCCTAGGGTGAAGGCGCAGGGGGTGGTCAGCCGGAGAGTGCGTCATGCACGCTGCGCAGCTGCGTTCGCTCAGCTACTGGGCGAGCCACTACAAGCACGCCCCCTTCTACCGCGAAGGCCTGTCCTTCTCCGACTACGCCCCGGCGATCTATCTCGGCATCGCCGCCCGCGGCGACCATCCCGAGGCCTGCTTCAAGGACTTGGTGGCCGATCTCGAAGAACGCTACGCCCAGGTCCGGCAGGGCTCGCGGCTGAACTGGATCCGCGCGAGCGAGGTCGCCGAGGCGGCCTGGCTCAGCATCCACGACGAAGCCGAAGCAGCTTGAGAACTGACGGGTCGGCCGGCGCCGCTGCAGGCGCAGCGTCGCGATGCCGTGCAAGCGCGTCGCCGATCCGCGCCGACGCGAGCAGGCCGTGCCCTGAGCTGAGCCGTCCGCTCCCGCTTACAGCTGCGCCCGCAACGGCCGCACCAGCAACTCGCCGATGCGCTGGCCGAGCGGCCGTTTGCGCCACATCGCCGCGGTATAGACCGAGGAATCTTCCAGGTCGCGCTCGAACACCGCCTGCATGCGCCCGGCGAACTCGCGGTCGAACAGATTCAGGCTGGCCTCGTCGTTGAGCCGGAACGAACGGATGTCGAAGTTGGTCGAACCGACCGAGACGAATTCGCCGTCCACGATCAGCAGCTTGACGTGCATCATGGTCGGCCGGTACTCGAAGAACTCCACGCCCGCATCCAGCAAGCGCCCCCACTGCGCCTTGGAGGCGTAGCGCACCACCTCCGAGTCGGTGTGCGCGCCCGGCACCAGGATGCGGATGCGCACGCCGCGATGGCGCGCCTGCAGCAGCGCCAGCAGGATCAGCTCGTCGGGCACGAAGTAGGACGCGGCCAGGTCGACCTCGCGATCGGAGGCGGCGATCGCCATCAGATACATCAGGTGCATGCTTTCGCTGCCGCTGGCCGGCGAACTCAGGAACAACTGCGCATCGGTCGAACCGACCGGCGCGAGCGGCGGAAAGTACTCCGGCCCGCGCAGGGCCTGGCCGGTCATCTTGATCCAGTTGTCGTTGAACGCGGCCTGGAACTGGCCGACCACCGGTCCTTCGACGCGGAAATGGCTTTCGCGCCAGTGCTCGGCGTCCTGGGCGTGGCCCAGCCACTGGTCGGCGATGCCGACGCCGCCGGTGAACGCGACCCGGCCGTCGACCACCAGCAGCTTGCGGTGGGTGCGGTTGTTGAGCCGGTCCCAGGTGTACCAGCGGATCGGCCGGTATTGCTCGATGCGGACCCCGGCCTGGCGCATCTGCCGCAACAGGTCCTCATCCATCTTGGTGCTGCCTAGCCAGTCCAGGGTGACGTGCACGCGCACGCCGGCGCGCGCGCGCTCGGACAGGGCTGCGCTGAATTGCTGACCCACCCGCCCCGACCAGTAGATGTAGGTTTCGAAGGTGATCGAGCGCTGCGCCGCGGCGATCGCCTGCAGCATCGCCGGGAAGATCTCGTCGCCGTTCTGCAGCGCCTCGACCCGGTTGCCGTCGAGAATGGTCGGCCCCAACGCCACCGCCATCTCGCGGCGGAACTGCAGGTCGGTCACCGAATAAGCATGCGGCGGCAACTGGCGCAGGCGTTTTTCCGGCCCGACCAGATTGACCGACACCAGCAGCGCCAGCGCGGTCGCCAGCACCGCGATCGCCAGCGCCCACAGCACTTGCTTGCGGCTCCAGCGCTTGCGCTTGATCAGCGAGACCTCGGTCATCGGCGGGATACCTGAACAACCGGTCGCACTTTACGCCCCGGCTTGCGCCGGCCGCGTCAAGACGCGATCGGTGTTTGCCGGTGCTCGATCAAGCGCCAGTCGCGGCCGTCGCGGCGATCAGCCGGCCGCAACAGGGAACGCTATGGCGCCTCGCCCGGCCGCAGGCCGAGCGCGCGATGCGCCAGCAGCGCGATGTCCGGCCGGCCCGCCAAGGTGCGCTGCTCCCGTTCCACCGCGCTCCAGCGCTGCGCGGCGCGGCGGCGCGATCGGGCGAAACCCGCGCTGAACATCGCCGGCCGCGTTAGCGCCGTGCATAGCGATCCGCCGCTTGCATTGACGCGGCCCTAGCGAACGCTGATCTAGCTTCGACTCAAGACCGCAGGTTGCGGATGTATCGATCTGCAGTCCCGAACCGTGAGTGCGCCCCACCGACGCCAAGGAGAATCCCATGCTTCGCTATGCCGTCATCTTCTTCGTCATCGCCCTGATCGCCGCCGTGCTGGGTTTCACCGGCATCGCCGGCACCGCCAGCAGCATCGCCTGGATCCTGTTCGTAGTGTTCCTGGTCCTGGCGGTCATTTCGCTGATCCGCGGCCGCCGTCCGGTCGCCTGATCGATCCGGCCGATACAGGCGCGGCTGGAAACAGGTTCGGCCGACAACAGCTTCGGCCGCCCACCGGAGCGCAGCCGGCACGAACCGGCGCGCTCCTTCTGCATCCGGATCGAGCGGCATCTGCGCGCCGATAGCGCGCGCGTCTACGAGGCCCTGCAGGATCGGCGCGCGTCGCAGACGCAGACCTAGGTCGCGCCCGCAAGCAAGTTCCCTGCCCCAGCCGCTCGCCTGCCCGGCGCCGGCCGTGGCTGCGTTCCAGGGCGCTCGGCATCGTCCTTCTGCCTACGCTGCCGGCGACTGTACGGACAGACGCCACGGAGGCTTATAAACGCGAGCGGCCGCACTGCATCCTGGTCTGACGGCGCCCGGGGGCGGATCATGGCGGTCCGTCTGTCTCCGGCGCGGCTTGCCGCCCCGCCACGATCGAGCGTCTCATGGCTTCCCAATCTCCGGCTCGCACTCCGGCTCGCAAATCTTCCGCTCCCACTTCCTCGGCGCGCAGCCCCCACCCCGACGCCTTCGTCCGCGTCCGCGGCGCGCGCGAGCACAACCTCAAGGACGTCGACGTCGACCTGCCGCGCGACGCCCTGGTCGCGTTCTCCGGCGTGTCCGGCTCGGGCAAGTCCTCGCTGGCCTTCGGCACCCTCTACGCCGAAGCCCAACGCCGCTACCTGGAGTCGCTGTCGCCGTACGCGCGGCGCCTGATCGACCAGGTCGGCGTGCCGGACGTCGACGCGATCGAAGGCTTGCCGCCGGCGGTGGCCCTGCAGCAGCAACGCGGCAGTCCCAACGTGCGCTCCACCGTGGGCAGCGTCACCACCCTGTCCAGCCTGCTGCGCATGCTGTATTCGCGCGCCGGCCACTACCCGCCGCGGCAGCCGATGCTGTACGCCGAGGACTTCTCGCCGAACACCCCGCAGGGCGCCTGCCCGCACTGCCACGGCCTGGGCCATGTGTACGAGGTCACCGAACGCTCGATGGTGCCCGACCCGTCGCTGAGCATCCGCGAGCGCGCGATCGCCTCCTGGCCGCCGGCCTGGCACGGACAGAACCTGCGCGACATCCTGGTTACGCTCGGCTACGACATCGACAAGCCCTGGCGCGATCTGCCGAAAAAGGACCGCGACTGGATCCTGTACACCGAAGAACAGCCGGTCGCCCCGGTCTACGCCGGCTTCACCCCGGCCGAGACCCGCGCCGCGCTGCGGCGCAAGGCCGAGCCCAGCTACATGGGCACCTACATGGGGGCGCGCAAATACGTCCTGCACACCTTCGCCACCACCCAGAGCGCGCAGATGAAAAAGCGCGTGGCCCGGTTCATGACCGGCGCGCCCTGCCCGCAATGCGACGGCCGACGGCTCAAGCCGGAAGCCCTGTCGGTGACGTTCGCCGGACTCGATATCGGCCGCCTTTCGCAGTTGTCGCTGGACCGGATCGCCGAAACGCTGGCCCCGGCCGCGCAAGGCCGCTTCGAAGCCGCTAGCGACAGCGCCACCCGCAGCCGCGCCGCCGGCCGCCGCGACATCGCCAAACGCGTGGCCGCCGGCGGCCTGGCCCACACCGGCAGCTCCGACGTGCGGCGCACGCCGAACCTGTCGGAGGAAAAGCGCATCGCCGCGCAGCGCATCGCCCACGACCTGGTCGAGCGCATCGGCACGCTGCAGGCGCTGGGCCTGGGCTATCTGGCCCTGGACCGCACCACCCCGACCCTGTCGCCCGGCGAGCTGCAGCGCCTGCGGCTGGCGACCCAGGTGCGCTCGAACCTGTTCGGCGTGGTCTACGTGCTCGACGAACCCACCGCCGGCCTGCATCCGGCCGACGGCGAAGCCCTGCACGACGCGTTGAATCAACTCAAGGCCGCCGGCAACACCTTGTTCGTGGTCGAGCACGACCTGGACACCTTGCGCCGCGCCGACTGGATCGTCGATGTCGGCCCCGGCGCCGGCGAACTCGGCGGGCAGGTGCTGTACAGCGGGCCGCCGCAGGGCCTGGGCGCGGTCGCCGGCTCGCATACCGGACGCTATCTGTACGCGCCGCCGGCCGCGTCCGCACGCGCGCCGCGCGCCGTCTCGGACTGGCTGGAACTGCGCGGCGTCCGCCGCAACAACCTGCACGATCTCGATGCGCGCTTCCCGTTGCGCGCCTTCACCGCGGTCACCGGCGTGTCCGGTTCGGGCAAGTCCAGCCTGGTCAGCCAGGCCCTGGTCGATCTGGTCGGCGCCCACCTCGGCCACGAACCGGCGCCGGAGGAGAACGAGGGCGAACTGCCGTCGCTGAGTCCGGTCGCGGTCACCGGCGGTCGCCTGCACGCCGGCGCCGATTCGATCCGGCGTCTGGTCAACGTCGACCAGAAACCGATCGGCCGCACCCCGCGCTCCAATCTGGCCACCTACACCGGCCTGTTCGATCACGTGCGCAAGCTGTTCGCCGGCACCGCGCTGGCGCGAACGCGCCGCTACGGCGCCGGCCGCTTCTCGTTCAACGTCGCCCAGGGCCGCTGCGATACCTGCGAGGGCGAAGGCTTCGTCCAGGTCGAGCTGTTGTTCATGCCGACCGTGTACGCGCCCTGCCCGACCTGCCACGGCCGCCGCTACAACGACAAGACCCTGGAAGTGCAGTGGAACGGACGCGATATCGCCGAAGTATTGGCGATGACGGTCGACGAGGCGCTGGCGTTCTTCGCCGACGAGGCCGCCCTGCAGCGTCCGTTGGCGTTGCTGCACGACATCGGCCTGGGCTATCTGCGCCTGGGCCAGCCGGCGACCGAACTGTCCGGCGGCGAAGCGCAG
Source organism: Lysobacter sp. BMK333-48F3 (assembly GCF_019733395.1). NCBI lineage: Bacteria > Pseudomonadati > Pseudomonadota > Gammaproteobacteria > Lysobacterales > Lysobacteraceae > Lysobacter > Lysobacter sp. BMK333-48F3. The sequence continues at coordinate 4,572,370 of NZ_JAIHOO010000001.1, forward strand.
CGGATCAAGCTCGCCACCGAACTGCAGCGGCGCCAGCGCGGCGACACCTTGTACGTGCTCGACGAACCGACCACCGGCCTGCATCCGGCCGATGTCGACAAGCTGATGGCGCAACTGCACGGCCTGGTCGACGACGGCAATACGGTGATCGTGGTCGAGCACGAAATGCGCGTGGTCGCCGACAGCGACTGGGTGATCGACGTCGGCCCGGGCGCCGGCCAGGAGGGCGGCCGCATCGTCGCCGCCGGCACCCCGGCGCAGGTGGCGCGCGCCAAGGCCAGCCGCACTGCGCCGTATCTGCGCTCGGCGATGGGCTGAGGCTCGAACCGACGCTGCGCCTGCGCGCGATCGAGCAAGCCCGGCATGCGCAAGCCGGCGGCGCGAGCGGCCATCGTCAGCCGCACCGCGCCGCACGCGCCGGGCGACGCGCACGGCGCGATCGCGGCCGCAAACACGGCCGCCGTCGCGTTCGCGGGGATCGGTTCCGCACCCGTGTTCTCAGTTTCGCCGACCCGCCGAAAGTCGAACGCCGGGCCCTGTCCCCCGGCCGCGCCTGCCGCCGTTTGTCAGGGAGCACGACGCCGGGGACGCGTCGCGAGCGCCCGCCGCGCCCGCCCGTCCAGGCCGTGTCCTTCCTCCGACGCCACAGGACCCAGGCCCCATGACCGACACGCCCGCCCCGCCGCAGACCGCCGAGCTCCAGGCCCATATCCAGCGCGTCACCGAGGCCGCCGCGCAGGCGATCGCCTCGCTGGACCGGGTGTCCGGCGATGCCGCGGGCCAGGTCGCGCAATCGGCCGCCGCCTATTTCGACAGCGTCAGCAAGCTCGCCCTGGCCAGCCACGCCGTGCTGCTCAAGCGCATGTCCGAGGAGATGGTCCAGCAGCACACCGCCCAGGCCGCCGAAGACGCGCTCGGCCTGCTCGCCAGCGATGTCCTGGCCGGCGCCGCCGCCGCAGTGGCCGCAGCGGCCGGCGCGATCGAGGCCGAATCGGCGAGCTTCGCCATCGACCACATCGATCAGAGCATCGCCCGCTACACCTCGCTGCTGCACCGGCACGGGCCTTGATCGCCCCCGCCGGCGCGACGCCGACGCCGGCCGGGCAGACAGCCAAGCGCCGCGGCCGCGTGGCGTGCCGGCGGACGTGAATCCGCGCCCCGCTGCCGCAACCGCCCGGCCGGATGCGGCAACGGCGGCGCTCGCCGATCGGCTGGCGCTGCGCTCCGGCGTGCCGGCGCTCCGATCGGCGCGCACGCCCGCGCGGCGCCTGCGGTTTCAAACAAAAACAGCCGCAAGCCTCAGGGACTGGCAAGCTCCGCGACGACGCCGGGCCATCCGGATCGATGCGCAATCCCCCCAAGATCACTCCGCCCCTTCCATCCCCATGACCCTCCTGTCCAAGCCCATCGCCGCAACCCTCCTCTCCATTGCCGCCATGACCGGCGCGCCGTCCGCGCGCAGCGCCGAGTTGCCTCCGCTCAGCATCGATCTGAGCAAGTGGCCGCGCATGACCTCGACCCAGTTCGGTTGCTACATGGAAAAGACCTTCGGCCACCGCGACCCGCGTTTCAACTGCGCGACCAAGCACTACAAGAACGACGGCGACCCGTGCCGCAACACCGAGCCCTACTACGAGGGTCCGGCTTTTCCCGACCGCGCGGCCCGCAAAGTGCACCCGCTCGCCACCCGCGTGGAGCTGGACTGGGAACACGAAGAGCTGCGCGACGTGACCGTGACCCTCAAGGGCACCTGGAACGAAGCGCAGGTGCGCAAGGTCTTCCGCCTGCCGCGCACCGATTCGTTCCGGCTTTCGGACGCCGAACGCGAGGCCCTGCCCGAACATCTGATGGACACCTCGGTGCAGTATCCGCTCAGCAACGACGATGCCGTCGGCAAGCGCGCCAGCGACCCCGCCCGCGGCGTGACCTCGGTGTCCTTCATCGGCTTCGAGCATATGGGCGCCGCCGATTTCGAATGCGGCGAGCCCGGTTAAGCGCCGGGGACCGACGCGGCTCGCGGCTTGACCTTCCCATCGTGGCAAGCCGGAGGCTGGCAGCGCCGGCGAACCGCCGGCTTACCGGAAACCGCCATGAAACTGATCGTCGAAGGAATGAGCTGCGGCCACTGCATCGTCGCCATCACCTCCGCCATCCGCCTGCTGGACGCCGCGGCCGAGGTCGAAGTCGATCTGGCCGCGGCCACGGTGTCGATCGCCAATACCGATCTCAGCCCAGCCGCCGCCAGCGATGCGCTCGGCGAAGCCGGCTATGAAGTCGTCGCGGTGCTCGATGCCGCGATCGGCAACTCGAGCGCAAAGCCGCAAAGCGCAAACGCCTGCTGCGGCGGTTGCCGCGGCTGAGCTGGCGTCGGTTTGGGTGCCGGAGCGGTAAGCGCTGAAAGCGAACCGCTAGCGACATCGGGAAATCCGACGGCGCACCGGACTCAGCTGAGCGATGCGATCAACAGGAACCATCGCATGCGGACGATCCGCATCTCGCCCAATGGTCGGCGGCGTTTTGCGACGACGCCGACGCCATCCTGGAAATCACACCGCGCTTCGGCCGGCCGCAGCTCGCGTCGCCAGGCCGCCACTTGACGTCCGCTCCACCCAGCGGCCAATCTTGAAACTGTCGAACAATACGGGCGCCCGCCACCGGCGCCCTTGCCTGGCCTGACCGCCGGGCCCAGGCGCGATAACACGCCCCATTCGCCGCTGCGCAGGATGCGCGACGAGGCCGCCGCACAGAGCAGACAAGGACCGTCCATGCCCCATCGCCACGACGCTCGCACCACCACACCGCCGCCTTCACGCGCGACGCGACGACGTCCGTCGTGCGCCGCGCCGACAACCCGTCTGCGCACGGATAAAGCGCGGCATAGGCCGGCCACTAAGCACATTCAGCGACTACCCAGAGCGACGGCTTCCTAGGACGATAGGCATGAACTCCCCCGCTTCCCTGAAACCAGCCATGGCCATCAGCCCTGAACTGCAAGCCAAGATCGATGCGCTCGACAATGAGAAGCTCAGGGACAGAATTCTGAGTGTGCTTACCGGCCCCGGGAAACGGACGGCCAGCGACGAGGATATCTATGAAAACATGGTGTCCAATCACAAGGAATTTCAGGAACAACAGGCCCGGACACGCAAGTGGCGCGACGACGAGGTAGTCGCCTTCGCCCAGTACCTGAGCGTGGTAAGCCCGGAAGACTACGCCGACTTCCTGCACCAGCAGAGAGAGTTCAACCACATCGACGCGGAACTGGGCTGGGATGTCCGTCGGTGGATATCGGTATGGGCGCCGAAGCTGGACTATTTCCTGGACGCCGGCGAGCTGTTCGGCGACTTCCGCACCTACATCGAGGCCACCTTTTGCGAGTCCGCGCTCGAAAGTCAGGCTACGGACCTGTCCATCAGCCCGGAGCTACAGGCCAGGATCGACGCACTGGAGGAAAAACCGCTCAGGGACAGATTGCGCTGGGTGCTCGCGGCACCCGCGCACCGGCGCGCCGACGATGAGGCGACCTTCCAGATCGTGCTGTCCGCCGACGCCTTGGCCAAACAGCAACTGGCCGGGGTAGAGAGCTGGAGCGAGGACGAGCTGGCGGAGTTCACTCGCTTCTTCCGCGAAACTTGGCCGGAAGACCATGCCGAACTGCTGCGGCAGCAGGATCCCAGCCTGATCGGACCCGAACTCGCCTCGAGTCTTCAATGGCTGCTGGCATGTTGGGCGCCGGTTTCGACCATGGTCGAGATCAAGGGGCTGTTCCGCCAGTACCGCAATCACCTCAAGACCGCCGCTCCGGTCGCGGACGAGACCGACCGGAGTCTTTGGGAACGAACCACGCCCGTCGATCCGGAACTGCAAGCCAAGATCGACGCCATCGAGAACGCCGAGGTCAAAGCCAGAGTCCTGCGCCTGCTTTCATGCCCCTGGCGGGGCCACACTCTCGATAGCGCGATCTACTCCCTGGTGACCTCCGAACACGAGGACGCCGAAATCGAGCGGTCCTACCTCGAGGAATGGGGCGACAAGGAGCAATGGCGCATCGACGGAGAAGTATCTTTCGCCGAATACTTCCGCAAACACCGGCCGCAAGACTATGCCGAGTTCCAGCGCCAGGCGAAGGAATCCAGCGAGATCGCCCCACAACTGCGCTGGGACGTGTCTCGCCTGCTGAGGGAATGGATCATGGATCTGAGCTCCTCCGACCACAAGATGCTGATCGGCAGGCTTCGCGATTACCTCAAGTCGCATTGATCCGATCGAGGTGGGCGAAATGGATGCACACCCCTGCTGGGCGTTCTTTTATAAACAAGAACACGACCAAATCAGTAATTCAATCCAAAAACATTTGACACATTAACCGTCAACCCTTAAAGGATCCGTGTCGTGCCCATCACTTCTGAAGTACTAGCGAAAATTGATGCATTAGAAGATGAAGGGCTCAAAGCAAAAGTTATCCAAGCCCTTACAGGCCCCGGCATTAGGCGAGCGAGCGACGAGGACATCTACGAGTTGATCGTCACCGACTCCGTATTGGCAAAGCAGGAACAGGCCCGACTGAAACAATGGAAAGACGACGAAGTACTCGCCTTCATACAGTACTTTAAAGAAAAAAAGCCGGAAGATTATGCCGAACTCCTACGACAGGAAAAGGAACTCAATGAGATTGACACAGCGCTTACCTGGGACGTTCGCCGTTTGATCTGGGATTGGATGCCCGATCTCAGCTCCGCTGACTGCAGCGGACTTTTCAGGAAGCTTCGTCATCACGCCAAGTCGTTTTTTGACTGACCAAGGAAGACCAATGTCCGCGAACGCAGTGCTCGCCTTGGAAAGCTCTCCACCTGATGGGGTAATGGATGCCAGGACTGAGATTTTCGGATTGCGACGAGCTCTTCGAATTTCGCAACCATACCCAATCGACTCGATCTCACAAAATCCCAAGGAACTGGACGATGCCTATCAGCGCTGAACTACAAGCCAAGATTGACGCACTGGAAGACGAGGACTTCAAAGCCAGAATTCTTCACTTGCTTACAAGCCCTGCCAAGAAAGACGTAAGCGATGAAGAAATATTTGCGAGCTCCGTAGCCAGCTACATGAGGGCCAAGGAGCAGCAGGACAGACTACGAAATTGGAGCGATGAAGAGGTCGTTGCCTTCGCTCGGTATTTCAATGAGAAAAAACCGGATAGCTACGTTGAATTCTTGCGACAAGAAAGGGAATTCAATGAAATTGAATCAAAGCTCGCCTGGAGCTTCCACATCCTGGCGAAACAGTGGATGCCCGACCTGGATGAGTCGGACACCACCGGCTTGTTCAGGAAATTTCGCCGTTATGTCAGGTCGCTTTCTAACTGATCACGGAAGATCAAATGTCCACGAAATATTTTCTAGCTGACACGAACAGCTTGGTTTATGCCTATCGTGCGGGCGGCGAGCAGTTACTTGATTTATACATGGAGGTTGCAAAGTCCATGGGATACGAGTTCGTCATATCCAGAACGATTGAAAGGGAGATTGCCAAAGGCCCTCTCGAAGAAGAGCTCGGCGACTACCTTAAGAGCCGAAGAATTGAAGCCATTAGCGCCCCCGAGACGATGCTGGAACTGGAGTCTGCCGTTGATGAAATAGAGCTGGAAAAGCTTTCGAAGAACGCAGGCGAGCGCTCTCTGGTCGAAATCGCCACTCGCGAGCAAGCGGAAGGACGCAACGTCGTCATCTGGTCTGATGACGGCTATTTCACATCACCGCAGATACGGCGCCAGTTGCAACGCAATTTACCTGGCCTGCAACTCACGACCACCGCTGAGACGCTCGATTGGTCGTGTGTGCATGGCTTGACCACCGAGCCCCAGTACCAACAGCACTTGGCGGGCTACCGCAGCCAGAAAGTCTTTCGAGACAGCACCCGCCTCAACTCGTTCGACCCCACCCTCTCCCCCGCCCCCGCCGATCTCCCCGAAGGCGAAGCCTCCTTGCGCGGCCCCAACGGCCAGCGCGGCTTCGCCTCCGCCCAATTGCTGATCGGCGAGGTTCCCAGAAACACCCTGATCCGCTCCGGCGGTCTGCTGGCCAGCGGGGTCGATGTGGCTGCCAGCACCCGCCGCGTCGCCGAATTGCTGGAGCAGGACAATCCCACGGCCGCGCGGTCCGAAGCCACCCATGCGGCTGCGCGCAATCTCGGCGGCTGGGTCGGCGGCAGCGCCGCGGCCTACGCGGTCGGCACCTCGGGCTATGTGCCCGCGGCCCTGGTCGTCGCCGACGCGATGCTGATGAGCAAGGCCTTCGACAAGGCCGTGGACCTGAAAGAAAACCACGACATCACCCATCAGACCGACCGGCAGGGTGTGGCGTGGGAATTCAATGGCCGCAACTGGGTGCGCGAGGGCTTGATCGACCGCAGCGCCGACGGCCGCGACAACCCGGTCGAAGGCACGCTGGGCGCGAACTACGACAAGGCGCGCGAGCTGGGAGCCCGAGCCAGCGTCACGGCGGTGGAACTGGCCCTGGGCAAGGTGCCGCGGCCGCAGGATCCGTTCGATATTCCGGCCGGCCCGCACGACCAAGGAGGCCTGGACAACCCGAACTGGCGCCGCGACCCGGCGACGGAGCAGTGGCAGCGCCAGGTCAAGACCGGCGTCGCCGGCGCCAACGATCGCGGCGTTTACGAACAACAGGTCGCCGCTCCGGAACGGGCGATGGAGCTGAACCGCGAAGCGGTCGCGCGCATCCAACACAACATCGGCAACGGCCGCGAGGCCGTCGCCGCCGCCTACCTGGAGAACTACGCCGCGCAGCGCTCGAGCGACTTCGTCGCGGTGCCGGCGGCCGTGCAATCGGCGCGGCCGCGGCCCGAGGAGGCGCTGGGCTCGGACGGCCAGCTCTATCGGCGCAGTCCGGACGGGGAATGGGCCGGTGCCGGCCGGGTGGCGCAGGGCAATCTGGCGCTGGAACTGGAGCTGACCCGCTCGGCTCGCGAGCCCTCGCTGCAGCAGCTCGATGCGCGTATCGCCGCGCTCGACGCCAGGCCTGCGCCCAGAGAAGAACAGCGCCAGCAGAACCACCTGCTGCACCAGTACCGGGTTACCGCCGACAGGACCGAACTCAGTCCCGAATGGCAGCAGGCCATCGGCCTGGCGGTGCAACGCACCCGCGACGCGCACGGCATCGACGGGCCCGGCGCGCTGCAACTGCAACGCAGCAATGGAGCCTATGGCGCCGACAGTTCCATCGCCCACTACCAGCGCGACGCCCAGGGCGTGAACCGCCTGGTCGCCGTCACCAGCCGCGAAGACATCCTGCAAGCGCGCCAGGAAGTGCTGGCCGACGCCCGCCAGGCGGCGCCGGCGCCGCTGAAGGCGCCCGAGTCCGCAGAACGGCCGGCGCCGGCCGCGCCCGACCCGCAGTCCCAGCGTGTGCCGCCGCCCACCGAGCCCGAGCCGGCTTTCGGCCTGTCGCGCTTCTCGCGCGAGGACCAGGCGATGATTGCCAAGATCCGCGCCGCCGTTCCCGCCGGCCTGTCGGACGAACACGCGGCCGCGGCGATGCTGGCGGCCAAGCGCAACGGCATCCCCGATGCGGATCGCATCGGCCCGGTCGGCCTGGTCGACGACACCCTGTGGATCGGTCGCACCGTGCCCGGCTTCCACACCGCCGTGGACCTCGCCCAGCAGGCGCCGCAACTGCGCGACACCTTGCGCGATACCCAGCAGTTCAACCAAGACCAAACCCAAAAGCAGTCGCAAGATCAGGAGCAGCAACGCCAGCAGGCGCAAGCGGCCGGGGCGATGAAGCTCTGATGCAATAAGCGACGATGCGCGCGCCTGGAAGCAGTCCAATGCGCGTCGCGATGGCTCTGACGGCCCACCCCAGACGCACGCGCGGAAGCGGCGAACGCGGGGCGGCCCCGAAGCGCAGAGGCCAGAAACGAAAAGCCCGCTCGATGGCGGGCTCTGGTGCTGCATATACAACCAAGGCGCCGCGGTCGTCGGTCTTGCTGCCTGGTTCGTGGTGCCCGGAGCCGGACTCGAACCGGCACGGCCGCGAAGCCGGCGGATTTTAAGTCCGCTGCGTCTACCGATTTCGCCATCCGGGCAGGATGCGGTGACCGGCGTAGCTTACCGCATCCGGACCTGGGGCCGGGCCGCGGGTCGCCAGGCGCCGCGCGACGGCGGCGTTCACCATTCGCGCGGGGCGATCAGTTCCTCGATGTCGGCCTCGAAGCCGTAGGCGGCGGCGATGCGGGCGAAGTCGGCTCCGATGCTTTCGCGGGCGACGGTCTCGATCTCGCTGCCGGCGGCGTCGAACGCTTCTCCCAGTGCGTTGAAGCGCTCGGTCGCGGCGTGGGTCAGCGCGTACAGCGCGGCCAGATCGGCGGGGCGATCGCGTTCGATGCTCAGGCACAGCTCGACCAGGATCGCCTGCCCGCGTTCGACCAGCTGCGGCGGAAAATAATCGTCCTGCAGCATCTCGCCGAGGAAGACGTGGCCGGCGAGAGCGGGGTTGGCGAGAGCAGGATTGGCGGTGGGCATGCGACGGTCCTTGTGTGCGTTCGTGGGCGAATGCGGCGAACACGCGGACGATAGTCGATTCGCGTCGCCGCGATTGCGACCCGCTTACGGTCCGCCGGATTCGTTGAGCCAATGGCAGGCAGCGCACACGATGGCCGCGCACGAGCGCGACGCCGCAGCTTCGCGCACCGTGCCGCAGGCCTATGCGGCAACCGCATGCGCCAGCCGATCCTGCGAACCTGACCGCAGCGAAAACCGCAGTCGCCAAGCGAAGCTTCGGCTGCTCCGCCGAGGGGACGATGCGATGCGGAAACCAGGCGCGGAGGCCGGCCCCTGACGAATCGGATTGCTGCAAAAACCATAGCCGCCAAAACGACGAAGCCCCGCATCGCGGGGCTTGGGCGTTCGCTGCCGGAGGCGGCGAAGAATATGGAGCGGGAAACGAGACTCGAACTCGCGACCCCGACCTTGGCAAGGTCGTGCTCTACCAACTGAGCTATTCCCGCTGAAACTTTGTTTTACCGTTTTTCGTTACTGCGGCGGACCGACCCTTGGTCTGATCGATGCGCCCGATTTGGAGGCCGAGGTCGGAATTGAACCGGCGTACGCGGATTTGCAGTCCGCTGCATAACCACTCTGCCACCCGGCCGGTGACTCGCCACAGCATACTGCCTGCGGTCGCGTCGGCTTGCAATCTCTGCCCGCCTTCGCTGAAAAAACAAGACCCCGCGAAGGGGTCTGGTTTCTAAACCGATTCCGTTGCCGAAACCGCTTTGAATCTGGAGCGGGAAACGAGACTCGAACTCGCGACCCCGACCTTGGCAAGGTCGTGCTCTACCAACTGAGCTATTCCCGCTGAGGAAGCGATATTTTAGGCATGGAAGCGAAAGTGTCAACACCTTTCTTCACGCCCCGGGACCGCGCCGGACCCGTTCCGGAACCGGTCAAACCGGTTTGGCCGGTTAGACCGCCCCGCGCCGCGATTCCGTGTCCGGATCCGTTGCGCGTCGACCGTTTCGTTGCCGATCAGGTCGAAGGCTTGTTCTCGTCGGCGAGCATTATAGGCCATGCCGCGCGCAAATACGCCAGCCCCGACCACAAAGTGAGCAACGCCGCCGCGGCGAGCAACCATTCGCCGATCGGAAAGATCGGCAGGCCGAAAAACGGTTCCTGATACAACAGGCAGACCAGCGCGACCATCTGCACGATGGTCTTGATCTTGCCGATCGCGGCCACTTTGACCGCGGCGCGCTGGCCCAGTTCGGCCATCCATTCGCGCAGCGCCGACACGGCGATTTCGCGGCCGACGATGACCGCGGCCCACAGCGTCATCCACACCGTCGGATGCTTCTGCACGATCAGTAGCAGCGCCACCGCCACCATCAGCTTGTCGGCGACCGGATCGAGGAAGGCGCCGAAGGCCGAGTACTGGTTGTAGCGGCGCGCGATCCAACCGTCGAGCCAGTCGGTGATCGAGGCGAAGGCGAAGATCGACGCGGCGGCGAGGTTGACCCACGGGTAGTCGAGGAAGAACACCACCACCAGCACCGGGATCAGGACGATCCGCGCCAGGGTCAGCATGGTGGGTATGGTCAACTTCATCGCTCGCTCCGCTTGCCGTCGGGCGCCGCATCGGCGGCGCCCCGTTGTTTCCTGCTCCGCCCCGCCGTCGCCGCGGCGGCCGGCTCGGCCGGCGCCTCCAGCCCGTGCAGGGCGGCGTAGATGCGCTCGGCCAGGGCCTCGTTGACGCCCTCCACCCGCGCGATCTCCTCGACGCCGGCGGCCTTGAGCCCGCCCAGTCCGCCGAAGTGCCGCAACAGATTAGCGCGCCGGCGCGGCCCGATGCCTGGGATGTCCTCCAGCCTACTGCTGTTGCGGGCCTTCTGCCGACGCCCGCGGTGGCCGGTGATGGCGAAACGGTGCGCCTCGTCGCGGACCTGCTGGACCAGTTGCAGGGCCGGCGACTCCGCGCCCGGACGCACCGTGCGCCCGTCCGGCAGCAGCAGTTCTTCGTCGCCGGGCCGGCGCGCCGGGCCCTTGGCCACGCCGACCAGGATCACGCCCTCCACGCCCAACTCGTCCAGCGCCGCGCGCGCCTGGGCCACCTGGCCGGCGCCGCCGTCGATCAGCAGGATGTCGGGCAGCACGCCGTATTCCTCGACCGCGCGCCGGAACCGGCGCGAGATCGCCTGGTTCATCGCCGCGTAATCGTCGCCCTCGGTGATGCCGGCGATGTTGTAGCGGCGGTACTGGCCGCGCACCGGGCCCTCGGCGTCGAACACCACGCACGAGGCCACGGTCGCCTCGCCCATGGTGTGGCTGATGTCGAAGCACTCGATCCGGCCCGGCAAGGCCGGCATGCGCAGCAGCTCGCGCAGCGCTTCGGCGCGGGCCAGCTGGGCGGCGTGGCTGGTCAGCTCGGTGCCGAGCGAGAGCTCGGCGTTGCGCCGCGCCATGTCCAGGTAGCCGGCGCGCTCGCCGCGCACGTTATGCCTGATCTGCACCCGCCGCTCGCCCGAGCTGGACAGCGCATGCTCGAGCAGTTCGCGCTCGGGCAGGTCGCGGTCGAGCACGATCTCGCCCGGCGGCGGCTGCTCGGCGTAGTACTGGGACACGAACGCGGTCAGCACTTCCTCGGGGTTGTCGCTGCCGCGGGTCTGCGGGAAGAACGCGCGCGTGCCCAGATTGCGGCCGTCGCGGAACGCCAGCAGCAGCACGCAGGCCGACACGCCCTGCATCGCCACCGCCAGCACGTCCAGGTCGGCGGCGCGGCCGTCGACGTACTGGCGCGCCTGCAGGCTGCGGATGCTGGCGATCAGGTCGCGCAGGCGCGCGGCGTCCTCGAAGTCCAGGCGCGCGCTGGCCGCTTCCATGTCGCGGCCGAGCTCGTCGGTGAGCTCGTCGCTGCGTCCTTCCAGGAACAGGCCGGAGCGGCGCACGCTCTCGGCGTAGTCGCGCGCCGGCACCAGGCCGACGCAGGGCGCGCTGCAGCGGCCGATCTGGTGCTGCAGGCAGGGCCGCGAGCGGTTGCGGAACACGCTGTCCTCGCAGCTGCGCAGGCGGAACAGCTTGTGCATCAGGTTGAGCGTGTCGCGCACCGCGCCGACGCTGGCGTAGGGGCCGAAGTAGCGCCCGGGCACCGCGCGCGGCCCGCGGTGCATGGCGATGCGCGGCCAGGCCTCGTTGGTCATCAGCACGTAGGGGTAGCTCTTGTCGTCGCGCAGCAGCACGTTGTAGCGCGGCTTCAGCGACTTGATGAGCTGGTTCTCGAGGATCAGCGCCTCGGCCTCGGTGCGGGTGACGGTGACTTCCATCCGCGCCGTCTGCGCCAGCATCGACATGATCCGCGCCGACTTGGGCGTGGCGTTGAAATAGCTGGAGACGCGGTTCTTCAGCGCGCCGGCCTTGCCGACGTAGAGCACGCCCTCGTCGGCGCCGATCATCCGATACACGCCCGGCGCGGTGCTGAGCTGCTTGACGAAGGCCTTGCCGTCGAACGGCGCGGGCGCGGCGGCCTGGCTCATGCGCGCGGCGCCCCCGCGGCGGGCCCGCGCAGGATGTCGTTCGGGAGCACGGCGGCGGAGAGCGTCACAGGCATCGGCGGCGGCAGGCGGCGGGCGGGAATCCGAAGCGGGTTATGGCGGGAACGGAGCATGAATTGGGTTGATTATGCGCGAGTGCAAGGGCCGCGACCGGGATGCGGCGCTGAACCTGTCAGGTGTGCGGTGCGGCGGACGGGACGGCCGTCGACCATCGACCGTAGACCGGCCCCGGGGCGTGGGCATCCAGGGCGCCGGCACCTCGGGCGGCGGGCTCGGCTCGACCGCGGACGCCCGGTTCGGCGATGTGCGGCTTCGCCCGACCCGCGTTGCGGAACCGGGCCGCGAGCGGCGCAGCCCCTCCGGCCCCCGGCGGCGCTCAGCCCAGCCGCAGTTCCTGGCGCAGGCGCGCGATCGCGCCGTCGGCGGCGCGGTCGAGCAACTGGAACACGTGCTCGAACTGGTCCGGCCCGCCGGTGTAGGGATCGGGCACTTCGCTGCCCTCGCCCAACCCGCACCAGTCCAGCAACAAGGCGCTCTGCGCGGTCGCGTCCTTGGGCGCGCGGCCGCGCACGTCGCGCAGGTTGGCGCGGTCGGCGCACAGCAGCCAATCGAAGCGGCGGTAGTCGGCGGCCTGGAGCTGGCGCGCGCGCAGGCCGGCGATGTCGATGCCGTGGCCGGCGGCGTTGGCGATCGAGCGCCGGTCGGGCGGATCGCCGATGTGCCAGTCGCCGGTGCCGGCCGAATCCAGCTCGACCCGGCCGGCGATCGAGGACGCGGCGATGCGCGCGCGCAGCACGCCCTCGGCCACCGGCGAGCGGCAGATGTTGCCCAGGCAGACCACCAGCAGGCGCATGCTCAGCCGCCCTCGCCCGCCGCGGCGCCGGCCGCCAGATGCGCCTCGGCGCGGGCCAGGTCCTCGGGGGTATCGACTCCGGGCGGGAACGGTTCCGGCGCGATCCCGACCGCGATCCGGTAGCCGGCTTCCAGCGCGCGCAGTTGTTCCAGCGACTCGATCTGCTCCAACCGGCCCGGGCGCAGCTTGGCGAACTTGCGCAGGAAACCGGCGCGGTAGCCGTAGATGCCGATGTGGCGCAGCCACTCGCCGCCGCCGGGCATGCGGCTGCGGTCCTTGGCGAAGGCGTCGCGCGGCCACGGGATCGGCGCGCGGCTGAAGTACAGCGCGTCGCCGTTGCCGGCGCGCACCAGCTTGACCGCGTTCGGGTCGAGCAGGATCTCGACCTCGTCGATCGGCGTGGCCAGGGTCGACATCTCGGCGCCGCTGTCGCGCAGGGTCGCGGCGGTCGCGGCGATGCCGGCCGCCGGCGCGAACGGCTCGTCGCCCTGCAGGTTGACCACCACCGTGTCGTCGCCCCAGCCGGCCTGGTCGGCGCATTCGGCCAGGCGGTCGGTACCGGAGGCGTGGTCGGGCGAGGTCATCGCCACCCGCACGCCCTGGCCGTCGAGGGCGCGGGCGATGCGCTCGTCGTCGGTGGCGATCCAGACCTCGCGCGCGCCGGCGGCGAGCGCGCGCCGGGCGACGTGCAGCACCAGCGGCTCGCCGCCGAGCAGGCGCAGCGGCTTGCCCGGCAGGCGCGAGGCGGCGTAACGGGCGGGGATGGCGACGACGAAGTCCTGGCTCATGTTCGGTTCCGGGGCGAAACGGTGCGGCCGCGGCGCGCAGGCGCGGGTTGCGGCGGGTAGGACGCAGTCTAGCGGCGCCGGCGCGCCGTGGCGGCGTCCGCGCTCAGCGGCGGCGGTGCGCGGCCAGCTTGTCGATCAGGGCCACCCACAGCGCCTCCGGCAGTTCGGCCCGCACCGGCACGCTGTAGTGCTGTTCGGAGACGAACGCGTCGGGGCCGTCCAGGGCCAGCTTGACCGCGTCTTTCTCGGTCATCAGCACCGGCAGCTTGCTGCCGAAATCGAAATCGCCGGCGACGTAGCGATGATGGTCGGCGAAGGCGTGCGGGACCACCGCGATGCCGAACTCGCGCAGCATGGCGAAGTAGCGCTCCGGGTCGCCGATCCCGGCCACCGCGTGCACGCGCCGGCCGGCGAAGGACGCCAGCGGCAGCGGCCGGCCGCCGAGCAGCGGCAGGGCCTGGTCGGCGATCAGCCGCATCGGCCATTCGCCGAAGCCGGCGCTCGCCGCCGGATCGCCGGCCGCGCCGGCCAGGTTGACCACGCGGAAGTCGCAGGTCGCCGCGCGCTCGGGCAGTTCGCGCAGCGGCCCGGCCGGCAGCAGCTGGCCGTTGCCGTAGCGGCGGCGGCCGTCGATCACTTCGATCTCGATGTCGCGCGCCAGCCGGTAATGCTGCAGGCCGTCGTCGCAGACCACCACGTCGCAGCCGGCCTCGGCCAGGGCGCGCGCGGCGGCGGCGCGGTCGCGGTCGACCCACACCGGCGCGCCGGTGCGGCGCGCGATCAGCACCGGTTCGTCGCCGCCCAGGCGCGGATCGGTGTCGCGCTCGACCCAGCGCGCGGTCTTGGCCTCGTCGCGGCCGTAGCCGCGGCTGGCGATGCCCGGCTTCCAGCCTTCCTGTTGCAGGCGCTGGACCAGGGCGATGCTGAGCGGGGTCTTGCCGGCGCCGCCGGCGGTGATGTTGCCGACCACCACCACCGGCACGCCGGGGTGGCGGCGGCGCAGCAGGCCCTTGCGGTACAGGCCGCGGCGCAGGCCGGTCAGCGCGCCGTACAGGCCCGACAGCAGCCGCGCGGAGACCGGCACCGGCAGGTCGTCGTACCAGAACCCGGGCACCCCGGGGCGGCGCTCGGCGCCGCTCATTCGCCGTCCCGGAACTGCATGCGGTGCAGGTGCGCGTACAAGCCGCCCTGCGCCAGCAATTCGGCATGACGGCCGCGTTCGACGATCCGGCCCTGGTCCAGCACCAGCACCTGGTCGGCATGTTCGATGGTCGACAGGCGGTGCGCGATCACCAGGGTGGTGCGGTCCGGCATCAGCCGTTCCAGTGCGTCCTGGACCAGGCGCTCGGACTCGGTGTCCAGCGCCGCGGTGGCTTCGTCGAGGATCAGGATCGGCGCGTCCTTGAGCATCGCGCGGGCGATCGCCAGGCGCTGGCGCTGGCCGCCGGAGAGCTTGCCGCCCTTGGCGCCGATCGCGGTGTTCACGCCGTCGGGCAGTTTGTCGACGAATTCGGCGGCGTTGGCGCCCTGGATCGCCTGCGCCAGCGCGGCCGGGTCGGCGTCCTGCATTTCGCCGTAGGCGACGTTGGCGGCGATGGTGCCGTCGAACAGCATCACCTGCTGGCCGACCAGGGCGATCTGCCGGCGCAGGTCGGCGAGCCGATACTCGGCCAGCGGATGACCGTCGAGCAGGATCTGCCCGGCCTCGGGATCGTAGAAACGCGGGATCAGCTTGATCAGGCTGGACTTGCCGCTGCCGGAGCGGCCGACGATCGCGGTCACCGAGCCCGGCTTGGCGACGAAGCTGATGTCCGCCAGCGCCGGCTGGGCCTGGCCCGGATAACGCGCGGTGACGGCGCGGAATTCGATCAGGCCCTGGCTGCGGGCGAGCGCGCGCTGGCCCTGGTCCGGCTCCTCGGCCGCATCCAGCACCTCGAACAGGCGCTCGGCCGAAGCGACGCCGCGCTGGAGCATGTTCTGCACGTTGGTCAGCTGACGCAGGGCCGGGATCATCGCCATCATCGACATCATCAGGGCGACGAAGCCGCCGGCGCTGAGGCGGCCGGCGGAGGCTTCGTAACCGGCGACCAGCAGCAGCAACGCCAGCCCGGTGGCGCCCATCAGCTGGACCATGGCCGAGGCGATGCTGCGGGTGGATTCGACCTTCAGGCTCAGCCGCAGGTAGTCGTTGGCGATCGCGCCGTAGCGCGCCAGCTCGGAGGTCTGCGCGCCGTAGACCTTCACTTCCTGCTGATTGGACAAGGCCTGGTCGGCCGAGACCAGCAGTTGCGCCCCGCTCTCCTGGATCCGGTGGCTGATCCGGCGGTAGCGGCGGCCGACCTTGTCCATGACCCAGGCCAGCGGCGGCGCCATCACCGCCACCGCGATCGTGACCTGCCAGTTGGTCCAGATCATCACCGCCAACAAGGCCAGGGCCTGCAGCGAGTTCTGCACCATCACCTTGAGCGCGTCGACCGCGGCCTGGGCGACCTGGTCGCTGTCCGAGCCCAGCCGCACCAGCATCGACGGCACCGGCTCGGTGTCGAAGCGCGAACCCGGCAGGCGCAGGTACTTGTCCAGCACCCGCACGCGCAGGTCGCGGGCCACGCCGCGGCCGGACTTGGCCATGTAGTAGTCGGTCAGGTACCCGGCCACGCCGCGCAGCACGAACACGCCGACGATCGCCGCCGGCAGCCACAAGGCCACCGCCATGTTCTTGGCGATGAAGGTCTCGTTGACGATCGGCTCCATCAGCTTGGTGAACGCCGCGCCGGCGCCGGCCTCGATCGCCATGCCCAGCGCCGCGATCCACAGCAGTCCGCGGTAGGGCCGCGAGAATTCCAGCAACCGGCGATACGTCTGCCAGGGCGAGGCGGCTGCCGTCACCGAGCGGCCTCCGTCGCCGGCTTGGCCGCGCTGGGTTGCGGCGGCGCGGTCGCGTTCATGATCCGGCGGAAGCCGAGCTGGCCGAGCGCGTCGTAGACGGTGACCACGGCCTGGTACGGGGTGCGCGCGTCGGCGCGCAGCATCACGGTGCGGTCGCGGTCGCTGCCGGCGACCTCGGCGATGGTGGTCTTGAGCGACTCCAGGTCGTCGCGCAGCACTTCGCGGTCGCCGACGAAGTAACGGCCTTCGGCGTTGACCAGCACGATCAGCGCCTTGCTGGCGTCGCCGGCCGGTTCGCCGGTGGCGCGCGGCAGCTCGAGCTTGAGCACCGAGCGCGCGTCGAAGGTCGCGGTGACGACGAAGAAGATGATCAGCACCAGAATCACGTCGATCAGCGGGACCAGGTTGATCTCCGGTTCGTCGTCGGCGCGGTGGTCGCGGATACGCATGCGGCGCCGCCTCAGCCGGCCTGGCCGCCGGCCAGGCGCACCGGCGGACGCGCCTCGTGCGCGCGCGCTTCGGCCGTGCCCGGGGTCAGCACGTCGACCAGGGCGATGGCCTCGTGCTCCATCGCGACGATGTACTCGGCGATGCGGCCGCGGAACCAGCGGTGGGCCATCAGCGCCGGGATCGCCACGATCATGCCGGCGGCGGTGCAGACCAGCGCCTTGCCGATGCCGCCGGCGAGCTGGTTGACGTCGCCGATGCCGTGGTCGTTGATGACCAGGAACATCTGGATCATGCCGACCACGGTGCCGAACAGGCCCAGCAGCGGGCCGGCCGCGGAAATCGTGCCGAGCGTGTTCAGGTAACGCTCCATGCGGTGGACCAGATGGCGGCCGACGTCCTCGATCCGCTCGCGGATTTCCTCGCGCGGGCGATGGCGCACGTCCAGCGCGGCGGCGAGCAAGGCGCCCAGCGGCGCGGTCGCGCGCAGCGACTCGATGTGCGCCGGGTCGAGCTTGCCGGAGGCCGCCCAGGTGCGTACTTCCTGGCCCAGATTCGGCGGCAGCACGGCGCGCCGGCGCAGGGTCCACAGGCGTTCGACGATGATCGCCAGCGCCACCGCCGACAACATCAACAACGGAATCATCGGCCAACCGCCGGCCTTGACCAGTTCCAGCACTCGCGAACCTCCGGCCCGTGGCCGACTTCAATCCGGGCGATAGGATAGCCCAGGGTCCGTGCGCCGGGTCGCATCCCACAGGCGCGGGTGTGTCTGGCGTCGCGTTTCCACGGCGATGCCGGCGGCGCCCAGCCGGACCCGCAGCGCGCCCTGCTCGGCGGTCAGCCAGGTGCGCGCTCCGGCCTCGCGCCAGCGCTGCAGCACCGGCTTGCGCGGATGGCCGAAGCGGTTGCCGTGGCCGGCCGAGACCAAGGCGTGGCGGGCGCCGGTGGCGGCGACGAAGGCCGGGTCGGAGGAGCCGCCGCTGCCGTGGTGGGCGACCAGGACCACGTCGGCGCGCAGGCGCTCGTCGGCCGATTGCGCCGCGCGCCGGACCAGGTCGCGTTCGACCACTTCGCCGATGTCGCCGGTCAGCAACACGCTGCCGTGGGCGCTGTCGATCCGCAGCACGCAGCTGGATTCGTTGCCCAGGTAGGGAAAGTCGGCCGGCGGGTGCAGGAAACGCAGGCGCACGCCGTCCCAGGCCCAGCTCTGCCCGGCCCGGCACGCAACGCTGCGCAGCCCGCGCATCGCCTCCCCGGCCACCTCCGGCGGCGCGGTCAGCGGCGCGGCGAACTCGGCCAGCACCGCGCCCAGGCCGCCGGCGTGGTCGTTGTCGCCGTGGCTGGCGACGACCCGGTCCAGGCGGCGTACGCCGAGCGCGCGCAGGCTCGGCAGCACCGCGCGCTCGCCGGCGTCGTAGCCGTCGCGCACCGCCGGGCCGGCGTCGTACAGCAGGCTGTGGCCGGCAGTGCGCACCAGCACCGACAGCCCCTGGCCGACGTCGATCGCGACCACTTCGACCTCGCCATGGCGCGGCAGTTGCCGGTCCGGCCATAACAACGGCAGCCACAGCAGCGCGGCCAAGGCCTTGCCCGGGGTGCCGCGCGGCAGCAGCAGCCAGAACGCGCCGGCCAGGGCCAGCGGCAGGGCGTACCAGCGCGGTTCCGGCAGCCACCACAGCGCCAGGCCGCTGTCGGCCAGGGCGGCGAACCAGGGCCAGCCGGGCTCGAAACAGGCCGCCGCAACCCGCCACAGCGGTGCGCCGGCGCCCGGGTACAGGCACTCCAGACCGGTGCCGAGCAAGGCCAGCGGTACCACCAGCAAGCTCCACCAAGGCACCGCCAGCAGGTTGGCGAAGGGGCCGGCCAGCGAGGCCTGGCCGAACAGCCAGGCCGCCACCGGCAACAGCCCCAGGCTGGCCACGCCCTGGGCGCCGAGGAAGCCGCCCAGGCGCGCGCGCCAGCCGCTGGCCCCGCCTGTCGCCGGCAGGCACCACATCAGCCAGGCCACGCCGAGGAAACTGAGCCAGAACCCGGCCCCGAGCAGGGCCAGCGGATCGGCCAGGGCGAGCGCGAGCGCCGCCACCGCCAGGGCGTCGAAGCCGCGCCAGCGCCGGCGCGACAGGCTCAGGCCGGCGACCACCGCGATCATCAGCCAGGTGCGCACGGTCGGCAGAGCGAAGCCGACCGCGGCGGCGTAGGCGCCGGCGCCGAGCATCGCCGCGACCGCCGCCGCGGCCGCCGCCGGCCAGCGCCGTCCCAGGCCCGGCCACAACCACCACAGGGCCCGCGCCAGCCAGGCCGCGGCGCCGGCGACCAGGCCGACGTGGAAGCCGGAAATCGCGATCAGATGGGTCAGGCCGTTGGCGCGCAGCACGCTCCAGTCGCGTTGCTCCAGGCCGCGGGTGTCGCCGAGCGCCAGCGCGCGCACGAAGCGCGCGCCGGGCGTGGGCACGGCGGCGGCGATGCGGTCGGACATGGCTTCGCGCCAGGCCTGCAGCCCTTGCGCTTCGCCCAGGCGCCGCGCCTGCTCGGGCTTGCGCAGATAGCCGGTGGCGGCGAGCCGGTCGATCAGCGCATAGCGCTCGGCGTCCGGCGCGCCCGGGTTGCGCAGCCCGCGCGGCGCGCGCAGGCGCGCCCGCAGTTGCCAGCGCTGGCCGGCGCGCAGCAGCGAACGCGGCTGCGGGTCCTGGTCGTACCACGACAGGCGCAACAGCCGGCCGCGCAAAGGTTCCGGTTGCGCCGCATCGTCGTCGACGCGGAAATCGAAGCGGGTGCGGCGCGGCTCGTGCAGCGGCAACTCGACGATCCGGCCGCGCAGCGAGAGTTCGCGCTTCTCCCAGTCCGGCGGCAGTTGCAGGCTCAACGCCCAGGCCGCATGCAGGCCGGCCCAGGCGAAACCGAATACGAACGCGGCCGGCGGACGCCAGCGCGGCGCCCGCCACCACAGCGCGGCGGCCAGGGCCGCCAGCAGCGCGGCGGCGATCCAGGGGCAAACGCGCGGCAGGGCCAGGCCGGCGCCGATGCCGGCCAACAATGCGATCGCTACGCGTTTTCCGAACGGCGGCGTCCTTGCCGCATCGAACATGGCTACACCTCGGCGGCGTCCAGTTGCCGCAGTTTGCCCTCGTGCAGTTCCAGCACGCGGTCCAGGCGCCGCGCCAGGCGGCGGTCGTGGGTCACCAGCACCAGGCTGGTGCCCTGGTCGCGGTTCAGCGCGAGCATCAGCTCGAACACCGTCGCCGCGGTCTTTTCGTCGAGATTGCCGGTCGGCTCGTCGCCGAGCACGCAGGCCGGCCGGTTGACCAGCGCGCGCGCGACCGCGGCGCGCTGGCGCTCGCCGCCGGACAGCTCGCCGGGCTTGTGGTCGAGGCGATGGCCCAGGCCGACCGCTTCGAGCAATTCGCGCGCGCGCTGCTTGGCTTGCGCGGTGGTGGCCGAGCGGCTGCGTCCGTCGAGCAGCACCGGCAGCATCACGTTCTCCAGCGCGGTGAACTCGGGCAACAGGTGATGGAACTGGTAGACGAAGCCCAACGCCTGGTTGCGCAACAGGCCGCGGGCGCGGTCGGACAGCGCGCTCATGCGCTCGCCGGCGACGTAAACCTCGCCCGCGGTCGGCGTGTCGAGGCCGCCGAGCAGGTGCAACAGGGTGCTCTTGCCGGCGCCGGACGCGCCGAGGATGGCCACGGTCTCGCCCTTGCGCACGCTCAGGTCCAGGTCGTGGAACACCGGCGTGCGCAGCTTGCCTTCGGCATAGGTCATCGCCAGGCCCTGGCACTGCAGGACCACGTCGGCGCCGTTGGAATTGGAATGCATCGGCGCCTCACTCATAGCGCAAGGCCTCCGCCGGCGCGGTGCGCGCGGCGCGCCAGGCCGGGTAGATGGTGGCCAGGAAGGCCATCGCCAAAGCCACGCCGGCGATGATCACCACGTCGCTGGTCTGCAGGTCGGTCGGCAGGCCGGTGATGTAGTAGACGTCCTCCGGCAGCAGTTGCACCTTCAGCACACGCTCGATCGCCTTGAGGATGTGCTCCAGGTTGAGGGTCAGGACGATGCCGCCGACCACGCCGAGCACGGTGCCGATGATGCCGATCAGGGTGCCCTGGACGACGAAGATCCGCATCACGCTCATCGGGGTCAGGCCCAGGGTGCGCTGGATGGCGATGTCGGCCTGCTTGTCGGTGACCAGCATGACCTGCGAGGAGACCAGGTTGAACGCGCCCATGGCGATGATCAGCGACAGCAGGATCGCCATCACCGTCTTTTCCATTTTCAGCGCGCGGAACATGTTGGCGTTGTCGCTGCTCCAGTCGCTGACCCGGTACGGGCCGCCCAGGCTCACCGCCAGGTCGCGCGCCACGTTCCAGGCCTGGTCCATGTCGTGCAGTCGCAGGCGCACCCCGGTCACGCCCTCGCCCATCCGCAGCACGCGCTGGACGTCGTGCATGTTGACCACCGCCAGGCCCTTGTCGAACTCGTTGTAGCCGGCCTCGAAGATGCCGCTGACGGTGAAGCGCTTGAGTTGCGGCATCGCGCCCATCGGCGTGCTGCGGCCGTCGGCGGTCATCACCACCACGCTGTCGCCGACCTGCGCGCCCATCCACAGCGCCAGCTCCTTGCCGAGCACGATGTTGAAGCTGCCCGGAGTGAGCGAATCGAGCTTGCCTTCGACCATCTTGTCGGCCAGCACCGAGACCTTGCGCTCCTGGGCCGGATCGACGCCGCGGATGATCGCCGGCTGCTGGCGGGTGGCGGACAACAGCGCTTCCTTCTCGATGTAGGGCGCGGCGCCGGCCACGCGCGGATCGGCCTGGGCCTTGTCCACCGCCAGCCGCCACTCGGTCAACGGCTCGCCGTAGGCGCTGACCGTGGCGTGCGCGGCCATCTGCAGCATGCGATCGCGGATCTCGCGCTGGAACCCGCTCATCACCGCCAGGGTGGTGATCAACGCGGTCACCCCCAGCGCGATGCCGGCGATCGAGGCCAGCGAGATGAAGGAGATGAAGCCGTTGCGGCGCTTGGCGCGCAGATAGCGCAGGCCGATGGCTACTGAGATGGGTTTGAACATCAGGTGCCGGGATTGGGGATGAGGGATTGGTTCGAAACTGGGACTCGGGACTCGGGATTCGGGACTCGTTGAATCAAGCTGCGCGGCAACCTGCTCTTACGAATCCCGAGTCCCGAATCCCGAATCCCGAGTCCCGACTCATGGTGCCACCGATCGCGGCCGAGCCGCAGGCGGTGAGACCGCGGCGGCCAGCCGCAGTTCACGCCGCTGCGCGGACGCCAGGGTGTCGGGCCACCACAGCAGGCGGCCTTGGCGGCCGTCGGCGTCGCGGTAGTCCAGCCGCGCCAGCCAGCCGCGCCAATGCACCTGCCAGTGGCTCAGCGGGCGGCCGTCGAGCCAGGCGCGGCCGCCGCGCAACAGCAGGCGGTGCGGCGGCCGGCGCAGTTCGCGTCGGGCCGAGTGCGCGGCCCAGGCCAGGGCCGCGGCCGACAGCGGCCAGGCCCACGCCGCCGGCAGCTCG
Source organism: Lysobacter sp. BMK333-48F3 (assembly GCF_019733395.1). Classification (NCBI taxonomy): domain Bacteria; kingdom Pseudomonadati; phylum Pseudomonadota; class Gammaproteobacteria; order Lysobacterales; family Lysobacteraceae; genus Lysobacter; species Lysobacter sp. BMK333-48F3. Next base: position 4,594,932 of record NZ_JAIHOO010000001.1, read on the forward strand.
CTGCCGAGGCAGGCCGCGGCGGCGGCGGGGCCCAGGACGATCAGGCCGGCCGCGAGCAGGCGCGAGGGGCGCCACGCCAGGCCGTCTTCGCCCTGCCCGTCGCTCGCCGCCGATGCGGCCGGGCCTCGCGCTCCGGGGCCGATCGCGGCGCGGGCGGCCTGCGCCCTGCCCGGCTGGGCCAACGAGTGCGCCGCCGGCGCGCCGCGCTCAGGGCGGCAGCTTGCCGATCGATTCGACGAGTCGCTGCAGTTCGGCATCGCTGGAAGTCTCGTGGCCCATGAACCAGTGCCAGAGCTTATCGTCCTCGGTTTCCAGCAACCGTAGGAAAACGCCGCGCTCGGCGTCGGAAGCTTGCCGCCATGCGCGGTCGAGATAACGGCCGAACAACTGGTCCAGTTCGCGCATGCCGCGTCGGCAGCGCCAGCGCAGGCGGCGCAGTTCCAGTTCGTCGTTCCGTTCGCGTTCGTCGGCGCCGATCTCGTCGTTCATGAGCTCCTCGTTGCGTTCACGGCTTCGCCGGCGCGCTTTCCAGCGCGTCGCACAGGCCGCCGGGGTTACGCTCGCAGTGCGCGGCGGCGTCCTTGGCCAGGGCCGGGTCGTTCTCGACCGCCAGGCGCGCCGCGGTGCGGAAATCCTCCTCCGACGCGCCGCTCGCCATGACATCGCCGAGCTTGTCTTCGATCGAGGTCTCGGCGAAGGCCCGGTGCGCCTGGTACTGCGCTTCGCCGCCGCGCTCGCGAATGCAGTCCGGCACGCCGGGCGTGCCGAGCGCGGCGCGGATGCAGGCCAGTTCGGTGCGGCCGGCGTCGCTACGGAAATAGGCCACGCCCTGCGCCAGTTCGGCCGCGCTGCTCGCGGCCGCCAGGCGGCTGGCGGCGCCGTCCACGAACGGCGCCATCGGCATCGCCGCGGTCCAGCGCCGGACCAGCTCGCGCTCGGCCTCGCTGCGCGAATCGTCCGGACCGCTCGGCCCTTGCCCGGCGGTGAGCTGCAGGATCTGCCGCATCAGCGCGGGATAGTCGATGGCCTCGAGCAGGCTGCGCGCGTCGGCGAGTCCGCTTTGCCCGGCGGCGGCGTCGGTGGCGGGCGTTGCGGCCAGCGCCGGCGACACCATGACCGCGGCCAGCAGCGCGGCAGCGTAGCGGTGCGCCGGCCGGGGCAGGCATCGATGGAATATTCGGGTCATGAGCGGAGCAATCCGATTGCGAGGTGGATCCACAACGCCCACAGCGCGACCGCGCCGGCGATGTAGACGATGAAACGGTGCATGACCCGGTTGTAGCCGCAGTGGATCAGGCTGTGCAGCACGCGCAGGGCGACGAAGGCCCAGGCCAGCGCCAGCGTCGCCGCGTTCGCCAGGCCGCTCAGCGCCGCCACCGTCAGCGCCAGGTAGAACAGCACCGGCAGTTCGAACAGATTGCGGAAGTTGTCCGCCGCCGCGCTGTCGGTCAGTTTCGCCGCGGCCTGTGAGGACGTCGCCACCGCCTGCGGATGGATGCGCTCGCGGCGCATCTGGCCGATCCGCACCACGTACAGGCGGATCCACACCGCGCAGGTCAGCGCGACCATCGCCAGTGCGGGCAGGAAGATCGCCTTCGACGTCATGTTCGACCCCGTTTGCGGCGCGCGGCCGCCGATTGCGGTGGGCGTAACGGCACGACGGCGCCACCGGGCGCCGTCGTGAGTCGGTGCTGGAGGGCCGCGGCGCCGCAACGACGGCGGCGCGGCCGGCCGCGCATCAGACGCGGCGCGCCAGCATCAGCTTCTTGATCTCGCCGATCGCCCGCGCCGGGTTCAGACCCTTCGGGCAGGTGCGGGCGCAGTTCATGATGGTGTGGCAGCGGTACAGCTTGAACGGGTCTTCCAGATCGTCCAGGCGCGCGCCGGTGTCCTCGTCGCGCGAATCGATGATCCAGCGATAGGCCTGCAGCAGGATCGCCGGGCCGAGATAGCGGTCGCCGTTCCACCAGTAGCTCGGGCAGCTGGTCGAGCAGCACGCGCACAGGATGCACTCGTACAGGCCGTCGAGCTTCTCGCGGTCGGCCGGCGACTGCAGGCGCTCGCGGTCCGACGGCGCCGGGCTCTGGGTGCGCAGCCAGGGCTTGATCGAGGCGTACTGGGCGTAGAAGTGGGTCAGGTCCGGCACCAGGTCCTTGACCACTTCCATGTGCGGCAGCGGATAGATCGGCAGCTCGCCGTTGCCGCCGCAGTCGCTGATCGCCTTGGTGCAGGCCAGCGTGTTGGTGCCGTCGATGTTCATCGCGCACGAACCGCAGATGCCTTCGCGGCAGGACCGGCGGAAGGTCAGGGTCGGGTCGATCTCGTTCTTGATCTTGATCAGCGCGTCCAGAACCATCGGACCGCACGCGGCCAGGTCGACCTCGTAGGTGTCGACGCGCGGGTTCATGCCGTCGTCCGGGTTCCAGCGGTAGACCTTGAAGGTGCGCGGCTGCTTGGCGCCGGGAGACGCCCAGTGGCGGCCCTTCTGGATCTGCGAGTTCTTGGGTAGGGAAAATTCAGCCACGGTGCTCGCTCCGGATCAGTAGACGCGCTTGGCCGGCGGGATCGAAGCGACCTCGCCCGTCATCGGCTGCATGTGGACGGGACGGTAGTCGATCCGGGTCTCGCCCTTGTCGTCCACCCAGCACAGCGTGTGCTTCTGCCAGTTGGCGTCGTCGCGTTCCGGGAAGTCCTCGTGCGCATGCGCGCCGCGCGACTCCTTGCGGTTCTCGGCCGAAACGATCGTGACCAGGGCCTGGTCGAGCAGGTTGGACAGCTCGAAGGTTTCGATCAGATCCGAATTCCACACCAGCGAACGGTCGGTGACCTTGACGTCGGCGAACGAGGCGTGGATCTCGCGCATCTTGGCCACGCCCTCGGCCAAGGTCTGGCTGGTGCGGAACACCGCCGCGTCGGCCTGCATGGTGCGCTGCATCTTGTCGCGGATCACCGCGGTCGGAGTGCCGCCGTTGGCGTTGCGCAGCTTGTCCAGGCGCGCCAGCGCGGTGTCGCAGGCGTCGCCGGCGAGCGGCGCCTGCTTGCCGTTCGGGACGATGGTCTCGGCGCAGCGGTTGGCCACCGCGCGGCCGAACACGACCAGGTCGAGCAGCGAGTTCGAGCCCAGGCGGTTGGCGCCGTGCACCGACACGCAGGCGGCTTCGCCGATCGCGTACAGGCCCGGAACCACCGCGTCGGGGTTGCCGTCGCGCAGCTGCACCACTTCGCCGTGGTAGTTGGTCGGGATGCCGCCCATGTTGTAGTGCACGGTCGGCAGCACCGGGATCGGCTCCTTCTCGACGTCGACGCCGGCGAAGATGCGCGCCGATTCGGCGATGCCCGGCAGCTTCTTGTGGATGACGTCGGGGCCGAGGTGGGTCAGGTCGAGCAGGATGTGGTCCTTGTGCTCGCCGACGCCGCGGCCTTCGCGGATTTCGATGGTCATCGAACGGCTGACCATGTCGCGCGGCGCCAGGTCCTTCACGCTCGGCGCGTAGCGCTCCATGAAGCGCTCGCCGTTGCTGTTGCGCAGGATGCCGCCTTCGCCGCGCACGCCCTCGGTGATCAGGCAGCCGGCGCCGTAGATGCCGGTCGGGTGGAACTGGACGAATTCCATGTCCTGCATGCCCAGGCCGGCGCGCAGGGCCATGCCGCCGCCGTCGCCGGTGCAGGTATGGGCCGAGGTGGCGCTGAAGTAGGCGCGGCCGTAGCCGCCGGTGGCCAGCACGGTGCCCTGGGCCTTGAACAGGTGCAGGGTGCCCTCGGCCATGTCCAGGGCGAGCACGCCGCGGCAGACGCCGTGCTGGTCCATGATCAGGTCGAGCGCGAAGTACTCGATGAAGAACTGCGCGTCGTGCGCCAGCGACTGCTGGTACAGGGTGTGCAGGATGGCGTGGCCGGTGCGGTCGGCGGCGGCGCAGGTGCGCTGCGCCGGCGGGCCCTTGCCGAACTGGGTGGTCATGCCGCCGAACGGGCGCTGGTAGATCTTGCCGTCGTCGGTGCGCGAGAACGGCACGCCGTAGTGCTCGAGCTCGATGATCGCCGGGATCGCCTCGCGGCACATGTACTCGATCGCGTCCTGGTCGCCGAGCCAGTCGGAGCCCTTGACGGTGTCGTAGAAGTGGTACTGCCAGTTGTCGTCGCCCATGTTGGCCAACGCCGCGGCCACGCCGCCCTGCGCCGCCACGGTGTGCGAACGGGTCGGGAAGACCTTGGTGATGCAGGCGGTCTTCAGGCCCTTCTGGGCCAGGCCGAAGGTGGCGCGCAGGCCGGCGCCGCCGGCGCCGACCACGATCATGTCGAAGGTGTGTTCTTGGATCTTGTAGGCAGAGGCCACGGCTCAGGCTCCCAACGCGATGCGGATGATGGCGAGCACGCTGGCGAGGGCCGCGAGTACGCAAACGAAAACGACCGCGAGCTGCGATGCGATCGCCAGCCCCGGGGTATGGACGTAGTCCTCGATGACCACCTGCAGGCCGAGCTTGGCGTGCCAGAACATCGCGATCAGGAACGCGCTCAGCAGCACCGCGTTGCAGGGGTTAGCGACCGAGGCGCGCACCGCAACGTAATCGGCGCCGATCCACGACACGATCAGGCCGACCACGTACAGCACCAGCGGGATCATCGCGATCGCGGTGACGCGCTGGACCACGAAGTGCTGGGTGCCGTCCTTCGCCGAGCCCAGGCCGCGCGCGGTCTTGAGCGGGTTGCGCAGGCGCTTGGAATCCTGAGTGCTCATGCGCCACCTCGCGACATCATGGCGACGATCCAGACCAGGGCGGTCAGGACCAGACTGCCGATCACGCTGATCCAGCTGTTGCGGACGAAGGCTTCGATCTTGTAGGCGTAGCCGGCGTCCTGGACCAGATGGCGGATGCCGTTGATCAGGTGGTAGCACAGCGCCCAGGTCCAGCCGAACAGGACCAGGAAGCCGAGCGGCGAGCGCGCGCAGGCGACGAACTTGGCCCACGACTCCGGACCGCCGGCCAGGGCCAGCAGCGCCCAGGCGATCAGCAACGCGCCGATGGAAAGGATGACACCGGTGGCCCGGTGCAGGATCGAGGTCACCATCTGCACCTGCCAGCGGTAAACCTGCAGGTGGGGTGACAAGGGTCGTTCGCGGTTCGCCATGAGCGATGGCAATCTCGGCTGGGCGGCGGCGCCGCGTGGCGGGAAGCGTGGGAGCGCTGTGTGGGGGTGTGCTTGAAAAGCGGGCTGTCGGATCTCAGTTCCAGCGGACTAGAAGTCGATGCAACGGCCGTTCTTTTCCCAGTCGCCGTAGCGGGTCGGTTCGAGACCCTCGCGACCACCGTGCTCACGCGGAGCTCGCTCCGTCGGAGCGTCCTTGGCGGAAGGCGAGTGGCCTCCCGTGTCGGGCACGGGAGTCGCCGGGATCTCGGACGTCGGGTCCGAACGTGCTTCCGGGGTGGTTTCGCCTATCATCACAGCGTTAAATATTAATTCCCGGCCCCCATGCCTGACAACCCGCAAGCCTTGCCCGGACAGGCCTTCGCCCTGCCCGGCCATACCGTTATCGCCCTGGAGGGCCGCGACGCCGCGGTCTTCGCCCAGGCGCAGTTCATGAACGACGTGAAGCCGCTCGGCGAGGGCCAGTGGCAATGGAACGGCTGGCTGACCCCCAAGGGCCGGGTGATCGCGCTGTTCGCTTTGCTGCATCTGTCCGACCAGCAGCTGCGCCTGGTCGTGCCCGACGCCGACGCCGCGGCGCTGGCCGAGCGGCTGCGTCGCTTCGTGTTCCGCAGCAAGGTCGCCATCGCGGTGCGCGAGGACCTGCACGCCGCCGGCCGCTGGGGCCGCCCGGCGCAGGCCCGGGACGCGGCCCTGGCCGGCGACGAGGACGCCGGGCTGGAACTGGACTACAGCGGCGACGGCGAGGCCCGCAGCCTGATCCTGGCGCCGGCCCCCGCCCCGGCCGACGCCGAGGCGGCGGCGCGCTGGGCTCTGGCCGACCTGCGCCACGGCCTGCCGCGGCTGGCCGCGGCCCAGGCCGAGCATTGGACGCCGCAGCAGCTGTCGCTGGAACGCTTGCGCGCCTTCAGCGTCAAGAAGGGCTGCTATCCGGGCCAGGAAATCGTCGCCCGCACCCACTTCCTCGGCAAGGCCAAGCGCGGCCTGGTCCTGTTCGCCGCCGCCGCGCCGATCGCCGAGGGCGCCGAAGTGCGCTGCGCCGAGGCGGTGCTGGGCACGGTCGCGGCCAGTGCCGGCAGCGGCGACACCCACCTGGCGCTGGCGGTGCTGCCGCTGGAGCGCGAGGCGCAACCGGCGAGCATCGACGGCCAGCCGGTGAGCGAGCAGCCCTTGCTCGACGGCCTGGCGCGCTGAGCCAGGCCGCCTATCGCAGGCCACTCCTTCCTGCAGGAGCGGCGTAAGCCGCGACCACCGAAGCGACGCACGCAAGCGCAGACGCCGAAGCCCGGCGAAACCGGGCTCGCGTGCCGATTCACCCGATGGCGCAGCCCGCGCGCCGGGTCCCCGCTTCGATCGGTTGCACCGACCTTGGTTTTTCCACGCGTCCCAGTCGCGGCTTATGACCGGAAGGACATCCCGTCGGACGCCGCGCCCGCAGCAGCCGCGGCGTCGCGCTGCGCGCGCCAGTGCGCATGCCAGGCCTGGAACATCAGCACGTTCCACAGATGGGTATGCCAGCGCCGTTCGCCGGCCTGGAATTGCCGCCACAGCCCGTGCACCAGGTCGGCGTCGAGATAGCCTTCGCGGCGCAGCCGCGCCGGATCCAGCAATTCCTCGGCCCAGCCGCGCAGATCGCCGCGCAGCCATTGGGTGACCGGCGCGCCGAAGCCGCGCTTGCCGCGGTCGACCATCGCATCGGGCAGATAACGCTTGAGCACCCGCTTGAGCAGGCGCTTGCTGCCGCCGTCGCGCTTGTAGGCCAAGGGCAAGGACCAGGCGAACTCGGCGACCCGCGTGTCCAGCAACGGCGCGCGCGCCTCCAGGCTCACCGCCATGCTGGCGCGGTCGACCTTGCACAGCAGATCGTCGGGCAGATACACCGCGTAATCGGCCAGCATCATCGCATCGGCCGGCGTGCCCAGGCCGTCCAGCGGCTCGGCCCGGTCGTACAGGGTCGGCGGCAGCTTCGCGCCCGGCACCGCGGCCTGCGGGAAGCGCCAGCGCACGATCCGGTTGCGGTAAACGTCGCCGATGCCGCGCGCGCCCATCTCGGCCGCGAACGCGGCGAAGCCGCCGGCGCGCGAGGTCTCGCCATGCCCGCGCGCGCTCGCCGCCAGCCAGCGCCGCAACGGCGCCGGCACCTGGCCGAGCAGGCGCAGATTGCGCAAGGCGCGCTCGTAGCGGGTGTAACCGAAGAACAATTCGTCGCCGCCGTCGCCGGACAGGGCCACGGTGACCTGGCTGCGCGCCAGCCGGCAGACCAGCGCGGTCGGCACCTGCGAGGCGTCGGCGAAGGGTTCGTCGAACATCGTCGGCAGTTGCGGCACCACCGCCAGGGCATCGGCGCCGCTGACGTAGAGCTCGGTGTGGTCGGTACCCAGGTGGCGCGCGACTTCCAGCGCCAGCGGCGCCTCGTCGTGGTGCGAGTCCTGGAAGCCGATGGTGAAGCTGCGTACCGGCTTGGCGCTGAGGGTCTGCATCAGCGAGGTGACCACCGACGAATCGGTGCCGCCGGACAGGAACACCCCGACCGGCACGTCGGCGACCATGCGCAGGCCGACCGCATCGCGCAGCAGTTCGTCCAGCCGCTCCTCGGCGGCGTCGATGTCGCCGTCGAAGGGGGCGCGGATCGCCGCCGACATGCGCTCGCGCGCATCCCAATAGCGGCGCTGGTCGCGGTGCGGGTCGTGCCCGGCCGCGCCGCGCGCCACCGTCTGCGCGTCCAGCCGCAGCAGCGCGCCCGGCATCAGCTTGTAGGTGTCCTGGTGGATCGCGTACGGCGACGGCACGTAGTCGTAGCGCAGCAGCAGCGCCAACGCGTCGCGGTCGACGCCGTTGTCGAAATCGGGATGGCGCCACAGCGCCTTGAGCTCGGAGCCGAACACCAGGGTGTCGCCGGCCCAGCCGTAGTACAGCGGTTTCTTGCCGACCCGGTCGCGGGCCAGCCACAGGGCGTGCTGCTCGCGGTCCCACAATGCGATCGCGAACATGCCGTTGCAGCGCGCCAGCGCCGCTTCCACGCCCCACTCCACCACCGCCGCCAGCAACACCTCGGTGTCGGAATGGCCGCGGAAGGCGTGGCCGCGCCCGACCAGGGCCTCGCGCAGTTCGGCGAAGTTGTACACCTCGCCGTTGTAGGCGATCACGTAGCGTCCGTCGGCCGAGGCCATCGGCTGATGGCCCAGCGGCGACAGGTCGAGGATGCTCAAGCGCCGGTGCGCCAGGGCGACGCCGTGGGCGGGATCGGCCCAGACCCCGTCATCGTCGGGGCCGCGGTGGGCGAGCGCTTCGCCCATCGCCGCCGCCAGGCGCCGCAGCGCGTCTTCCGGCTGCCGCGCCGCTGCCTGCCACATGCCCGCCAGACCGCACATTCGATTCCCCCTACGTCGCCGCGGCCATTATGCCGCCGGCGCCGTGATCGCGTCCTGATGCGCCGATCCGGCGCGACGGAAGGCCCGATCGCGGCGACCGCGGCAACGGGCCGCGTTCGCGGCACGGCCGGGCGGCGATCGCCCGGACCGTACCGCGACGCCGGCTCAGGCCAGCCGGTCGGCCGCGGCGACGATGTCCTCGTCGCCCGGAATCACCAGGAAGGCCGCGCCGGCCAGCGGGGTGTAGGTGTCGACGCCGACCACGCGCTGCATCGGCACGCCGCCCAGTCCGGCCTCGGCCAGCGCGGTGATCACGCCCTCTCCGACGCCGGCGCTGCGCCGGCCTTCGTCGACCACGACGATGCGCTTGGCGCCGCGCGCCTGCTCGGCGATGTAGGCATCGTTGAGCGGCACCAGCCAGCGCAGGTCGACGACCTTGGTCTTCCAGCCGTGCTTGCCTTCGATCGCCCGCGCCGCGCGCAGGCTCATCGGCACGCCGTTGCCGTAGCTGAAGATCACCAGGTCCTCGCCCTCGCCGTAAGTGCGGCCCTCGCCCAGCGGCATGGCCTGGTCCGGCGCCGGGTAGGCGGTCAGCCATTGGCCGTCGCCGGCCTCGTACAGGTCCTTGGTCATGTACAGCGCGATCGGCTCCAGGAACACCGCGACCCGGCCGTCGACCTTGGCCAGCGCGGTCAGGGTGCGCAGCATGGTCGCCGCATCGTCGCCGCGCGACGGGCAGCCGACCACCAGGCCGGGGATGTCGCGCAACGCGGTGATCGAGTTGTCGTTGTGGAAGTGGCCGCCGAAACCGCGCTGGTAGCCCAGGCCGGCGATACGCACCACCATCGGGTTGCGGTACTGGTTGTTGCTGAAGAACTGCAGCGAAGCCGCTTCGCCGCGGATCTGGTCGCAGGCGTTGTGGAAATACGCCAGGTACTGGATTTCCGGGATCGGCAGCAGGCCGACGTTGGCGAAGCCCTGGGCCATGCCCAGGATCATGGTCTCGTCGAGCAGGGTGTTGAACACCCGGCGCGGGCCGAATGCCTTCTGCAGACCCTTGGTGACGGTGTAGACGCCGCCCTTCTGCGCCACGTCTTCGCCGAACAGCAAGGTCTCGGGGTACTTGGCGAACAAGTCGTGCAGGGCGTTGTTGATCTGGATCGCCAGATGGCGCGGCGCCTGCGCTTCCGGCAGCTTGGCCTCGCCGCCGAACACCTCCAGGCGCCGAGCCTGGTAATCGGCGCGCGCGGCCTCCGCGGCGACCGCGTCGGGCGAGTACGGCGCCAGCGGCGCGATCACCTCGTCGAGCCGGTCCAGCTTGGGCCGGCGGTCGGCCTCTTCGGCTGCGGCGAAGCACTTGGCGCGGGTGGCTTCGTACAGCCCCAGCACTTCGTCCTTGGACATCAGCCCGGATTCCAAGGCGATCGCCGCCGAGCGCAACAGCGGGTCGCTGGCCTCGACCGCGCACAGCTCTTCGACCGAACGCCATTCGATCTCGAAGTCGGTGCCGGCGTGGCCCATGATCCGGGTCGTGCGCAGGTGCAGGAAGGTCGGCCGGCGGGTGCGGCGGCAATGCTCGACCGCGCGCTGCACGTCGCCGTAGCCGCCGGCCAGGTCGAGGCCGTCGGCGGCGAAGTAATCCAGGCCGTCCATGTTGCGGAAGCGGTTGCCGATCCAGCCGCCCGGGGTCTTGACCGAGATGCCGATGCCGTTGTCCTCACACACGAACAACACCGGCGCCGGCAGCTTCTGGTAGGCGGTCCAGGCCGCGGCGTTGAACGCGGTCTGGGCGGTGGCGTGGTTGGCCGAAGCGTCGCCGAAGGAGCAGATCGCGATGCTGTCGTCGGGGATCGGCAGCGCATGGCCGAGCCGGCGCGCGGTCTCGATCGCCACCGCCGTGCCCAGGGCCTTGGGCAGGTGGGAGGCGATCGTCGAGGTCTGCGGCAGCACCCACAAGGGCTTGCTGCCCCAGACCTTGTGCCGGCCGCCGGAGGCCGGGTCGTCCTTGCTCGCCGCGAACGACAGCGCCGAGTCCATCACCGGGTCCATGCCCGGCAGCTTGCGGAAGCGTTCGGCCATGAAGCCGCCGCTGCGGTAGTGCAGGAAGGCCGGATCGGTGTGGCGCGCGAGCCGCGCGACCATCGCATTGCCTTCGTGACCGCTGGAGCCGATGGTGTAGAAGACCTTGTTCTGGACCCGCAGCACGCGCGCCATCAGGTCCAGGTGGCGGCTGATCAGCTGGGATTCGAACAGCTCGCGGAAACCGCGCGCGTCCAGCGCGCTGCCGTCGAGCACGGCCTCGTCGGCGGCCGGGCGCACATCGGCGCGGCCGTTCCAGCCGCGCACGAACTCGACGAAGTTGACGTCGCAGATTTCGGCCCGGTTGAGGCCTTTCATGCGCGCCGGGATCGGGCTCGGCACCGGGTTGAAGTTCGGCACGCCCTGGAAGATCGGAGACTGCGGTTGCGCTGACATCGGAAACTCCGCCGCCCGCATGCGGGCCGGCTCAACAGTGAGGAATCGGGGGAAGAAATCGGGCTTGGAGGCGGTTTCAGGCGGTCTGCGCGATCCGCTGCGCGGCCTGCTCGTCCGGCTCGGGCAAGGCGACGAAACCCTCGGTCGCGCGCACCCGCGCCAGCCAGGCGCGCAACGCCGGGTAGCCGTCCAGGCCGATGCCGCCGTGGCCGGCGACGTCGGTGTAGGCGAACAAAGCGATGTCGGCGATGCCGTAGTCCGCGCCGCTGAACCAGTCGTGGGACTGCAGATGCCGCTCCATCACCGCCAACGCGCGATGGCCGCGTTCGCGCAGCGCCGGCAGTTCGGCCCGGCGCGGCGAATCCAGCGGGGTCCAGCCGGCGATGAAGCGCGCCACCGCGATGTACGGTTCGTGGCTGTACTGCTCGAAATTCATCCAGCTCAGGGCTTGCGCGCGCTGCCAGCGATCGCTCGGCAGGAAGCGGCTGCCGTCGGCCAGGTAGTACAGGATCGCGTTCGACTCGCTGAGCGTGCGCCCGTCGTCGAGCTCGATCACCGGCACCTTGCCGTTGGGATTGAGGGCGAGGAATTGCGCGCTACGGGTCTGGCCCTGGCTGCTGTCGACCTCGACCCAGCGATACGGCTCGCCGAGTTGTTCCAACAGCAGGCGCAGCTTGTGGCAGTTGCCCGAGGGCGAAAAGCCGTGGACGGTGATCATGCGGCCTGCCCCTGGCGGCGTGCGCGCCATTCCTCGCGGCTCTGGCCCCACACTTCGACTTCCATGTCGACCGGCGCCGGCAAGCGGTCCTGGCGCAGGTAACGCGAACCGAGCTTGCGCGCCACGCCCTTGGAGGCGGCGTTGTCGGCGTCGATGGTGTGGATCACCTCGGTCCAGCCCAGGTGGTCGAAGGCCCAGTCGATCGCGGCGGTCGCGCCCTCGGTCCCGTAGCCCTTGCCGCCTTCGCTTTCGACGATGCCCCACCCCACCTCGGTGCCCGGCCAGCCTTCCGGCTGCCAGGGGCCGAGCCGGCCGACCCAGCGCCCGGAGGCTTTTTCGTAGACCGAGAAGAAGCCGTAGCCGAGCGCGGCCCAGGAGCCGATCACCGACATCAGGCCGCGCCAGGCCACCGAGCGCGGTTGCGGCCCGCCGATGTAGCGCAGGTAGTCGCCGGCATCCATGAAGGCGGCCCAGTCGTCGAAATCGTCCAGGCACGGCGGGCGCAGGATCAGGCGCGGGGTTTCCAGTTCGATGTCGGGAATCGTCATCACGGCTGGGGCTCTCCGATTGCGCATGCATCGCGATTGAAAGCCCCTCTCCCGCATCCGGGAGAGGGGTTGGGGTGAGGAGCTCCAGCCTGCGCCGCGGCGGCGCGCCCTCATCCGGCCCTTCGGGCCACCTTCTCCCGCGAGCGGGAGCAGGGAAATTCGCGGCTCCCGCACACGGCGGGAGCGAAACTCAGAACGCGTTGATGCCGGTCAGTTCGCGGCCGACGACCAGCTGGTGCACGGTCTCGGTGCCCTCGTAGGTGATCACCGATTCCAGGTTCAGCGCGTGGCGGATCGCGGCGTGCTCGGTGGTGATGCCGGCGCCGCCGAGCAGGTCGCGGCATTCGCGCGCGATGTCGATCGCCATGCGGCAGTTGTTCCACTTCGCCAGCGACACCTGGGTCGGCTGCATGTTGCCGGCGTCCTTGAGCCGGCCGAGCTGCACCACCAGCAGTTGGGCCAGGGTGATCCGGCGCGCCATCTCGGCCATCTTGATCTGCGCCGACTGGGTGGCCGCGACCGGACGGTCGAACAGGATGCGTTCCTTGGTGTAGCCCAGCGCCTCGTCCAGGCAGGCGATGGCGGCGCCGATCGGGCCCCAGGTGATGCCGTAGCGGGCCTGGGTCAGGCAGCCCAGCGGGCCCTTGAGGCCCTTCACGTTCGGCAGGCGGTTGGCTTCCGGCACGCGCACGTTGTCGAAGAACAGCGACGAGGTCACCGACGCGCGCAGGCTCATCTTGTGCTTGATTTCCTGCGCGGCGAAACCGGGCATGCCCTTTTCGACCACGAAGCCCTGGATGCCGTCCTCGGTCTGCGCCCAGACGATGGCGATGTCGGCCAGGTTGCCGTTGGTGATCCACATCTTGGAGCCGTTGAGGATCCAGTCGCCGCCGTCGCGCTTGGCGTTGGTCTTCATGTTGGCCGGGTCGGAACCGCCGTGCGGCTCGGTCAGGCCGAAGCAGCCGATGATCTGGCCCTTGGCCATGCCCGGCAGCCAGCGCTGGCGCTGCTCTTCGGTGCCGTAGGCGTAGATCGGGTACATGCACAGCGAGGACTGCACGCTGACGAAGCTGCGGATGCCGCTGTCGCCGCGTTCCAGTTCCTGGCAGATCAGGCCGTAGCTGACCGCGTTGAGGCCGGCGCAGCCGTACTGTTCCGGCAGCGAGGAGCCGAGCAGGCCGAGTTCGGCGATCTCCGGCACCAGTTCCTTGGGGAAACGGCCCTGGTCGAAGGCATCGCCGATGATCGGAATGACGCGTTCGTCGGTGAAGCGGGCCACGGTGTCCTGTACGGCGCGCTCCTCTTCGCTGAGCAAGGAACGGACGTCGTAGAGATCGTAAGGATGCAGGGCCATGGCGTGCTCAGGAGACCTGTTTGGGCAGAAAGACGGCCATTGTAATGGCCGGCTGCGGCCCGGGTAAGGCCAAAAACCGCTGGACGTAGCGCTCTGCGCGCGATACGGGGAATTCTTGCGCGAGCCGCGGCGATAGCGGGCGGGTTTATCGCCGGCCGCCGCGGTACGGCAGCGAATCCAATCCCGTCGCCGCGCTCGCCCGGCCGCAGGGCCGCACGCAGCCGGCCTGGCCGCGCTCGCCGACGCGCCGCGCGCCCTGCCCGGCCGGCGCGCGGCGGCGGCATAAAAAAACGGGGCCGGACAAGCCGGCCCCGTTTCGGGTGTCGCGCTCGGGCGCCGATCAGCCGCGGCTGGGCGTCGCCGCCGAAGCGGTCTGGGTCACGACTTCGCCGTTGATCACCGGCAGGCGCTGGGTCGGACGCTCGTCCATGCGGATGGTCTGCTCCTGGCCCTGGTAACGGTAGGTCACGTCGTAGCCGACCACCTTGTCTTCGCTGCCCAGGGCGATGCGGCTGCCCGGCTTGCTCTCGGTGCGCATGGTGCCGGTGGTGCCGTCCGGGTTGCGGTAGGTGACGTTGTAAGCCACCACGCGCGAGGACTGCGAGGTATCCGACACGGTGCGGCACTGGCGCTCGGTGCGGTTCACCACCCGGCCGCCGACATGGTTGCGGTCGACCCGGTTGCCGATGAAGCCGCCGGCCACGGCGCCGGCCGCGGTCGCGGCCTTCTTGCCGTTGCCGCCGCCGACCTGGTTGCCGAGCAGGCCGCCGATGACCGCGCCGGCCACGGTGCCGCCGACGTTGCCGTCGCGCTCGGGCAGGCGCTCCTGCACGACCACGTCTTCGCAGACTTCGCGCGGGGTGGAGACGGTGTTGGTCTCGCGCACCGGATCGGTGCCGATCACGGTCGCGTACAGCTTTTCCTTCTCGTTGATCGGCGCGACCTTGACCACGTCGGCGTACTCGACCTGCGGGGTGGCGTCGATCGCGCCGCTGGCGGCGATGTCGCCGCCAGCGCCGTTGCCCGGCTGCAGCTGCTGGCCGGCCGGGGTCAGCGCGGCATCGGCGGCGGCCGGGCCGCGGAAGCTCTGGAAGGCTGCGACGGCGACGCCGCCGACCAGCAGCGACGCGATCGCGACAGCAATCATGTTCTTGTTCATATGGAGCCTCCAGCGGGGGACCTGAGTGCAGCGTGGTTGGATGCGTCCCGCCGGGGCATGGCGGGCCGCGCGTTGTGTGTGTGCCAATTCCACCACCGGAAAGCTGAACCGGTGCCTATTGATTTTCGCCAGTCTGTCCCCGGCATGAACCCCGCCGCGCACGCGTGCTAGCGTGTTCGCGAACGCCGTCACATCCCACCGTTACCCCGACGAGTTGCCCGACGACCGCCATGACCAATCCGCTGCTCGCCCCCCTGATGGGCTTCCTCGGCCGCCTGAGTTATCCCCGGCTGTTCATGGTCGCCGCGACGCTGTTCGCGCTGGACGTGGTGGTGCCGGACTTCATCCCCTTCGCCGACGAGTTGCTGCTCGGCCTGGGCACCTTGCTGCTGGCCAACTGGAAGAACCGCAAGAGCCCGGCGCCGCCGCTGAAGCCGCCGGCGCCTGGCGCTCGCTGAACGTGGGCCTGACCGACAGTCATTGCCACCTCGACGCGGCCGAGTTCGACCGCGACCGTGCGCAGGTGGTCGCGCGCGCGGCCGCCGCCGGGGTGACCCGGCAAATCGTCCCGGCGGTCGACGCCGCCGGCTGGCCCAAGCTGCGCGAGGTCTGCGCGGCCGCGCCCGGCCTGCATCCGGCCTACGGCCTGCATCCGATGTACCTGGATGCGCACCGCCCCGAACACCTGCGCGAACTGCGCGACTGGATCGAGCGCGAGCGCCCTTGCGCGGTCGGCGAATGCGGCCTGGATTTCTTCGTCGACGGGCTGGCCCCGGAGCGTCAGGCACTGTATTTCGACGGCCAACTGGCCCTGGCGCGCGAGTACGACCTGCCGGTGATCGTGCACGCACGGCACGCGGTGGAGGCCACGATCGCCGCGATCCGCCGCGTCGGCGGGCTGCGCGGCGTGATCCACAGCTACTCCGGCAGCGAGGAGCAGGCCGCGCAGTTGCACAAGCTCGGCTTCCTGCTCGGCCTCGGCGGCCCGCTGACCTACGAGCGGGCCAAGCGCCTGCGCCGGATCGTCGCGAGCATGCCGCTGGAGCAGTTGCTGCTGGAAACCGATGCCCCCGACCAGCCCGACGCCGCGATTCGCGGCCAGCGCAACGAGCCGGCGCGGTTGGCGACGATCTGCGCCAGCGTCGCCGAGCTGCGCGGCGAGCCGCCGGAACGCATCGCCGCTGCGACCAGCGCCAATGCGGCGCGGTTGTTCGGCTTGAGCGAGGAGTGAGCACAGAGAAGCGAGAAGTGAGCCGGCAATACCTCGGCTTACTCGCTCCTCACTTCTCTGCGCTCACTCCTGTTTCCAGGCTCATTCCTGCTTCTTCAGCAGCAGCTCCAGCGCCCGCCCCACCGCCGCGAACGCGAACACCCCGGTGATGTGGGTGGCCGCGCCCAGGCCGGCGCCGCAATCGAGCTTGAGCGCGGCGTCGCCGTCGAGCTTGGGCCGCAGGCCGCAGACCGTGCCGTCCGGCTGCGGGTACTTGACGTTTTCCAGCGAGTAGATCGCCGACACGCCGAAGTAGCGGTCCGGATTCTTGGGGAAATTGAACTCGCCGCGCAGCTTCTTGCGGATCAGCGCCAGCATCGCGTCGTGCTCGGTGCGCGAGAGATCGCGCACCCGCACCAGGGTCGGGTCGGTGCGGCCGCCGGCCGAGCCGACCACGATCACCGGCAGCTTGCGCCGGCGGCACCAGGCGATCAACTCGACCTTGCTGCGGAAGCTGTCGCAGGCGTCCAGCACCAGGTCGTAGCCGCGGTCGAGCAGCTCGTCGAGGTTGGCCGGGGTCAGGAAGCTCTGCACCGCGTCGACCTCGATCGCCGGGTTGATCGCGCGGCAGCGCTCGGCCATGGCCTCGACCTTGGCCCGGCCGTACTGGCCGGCCAGCGCCGGCAGTTGGCGGTTGGTGTTGGACACGCACAGGTCGTCGGCGTCGATCAGGGTCAGGTGGCCGATGCCGGTGCGCGCCAGCGCCTCCACCGCCCAGGATCCGACCCCGCCCATGCCGACCACGGCGATCCGGCAGCGGCGAAAGCGCGCGACCGTGCCGCGGCCGTAAAGCCGGTCGACGCCGGCGAAGCGTTCCTGCCAGACGGTGTCGGCGGAGGGGTCGGAGAGAGCTGCGTTCATCCGCATAGTGTAGTCGCCGGCGCACCGCGGGTCGGCGCCGGCGATGGAATGCTGCGGGCGGCCGCGGCCCCTCGACGGGCCATGGCACATACCGCCCCCGGGCGAGCGGATCGACCTGGCATAGCCGCGCCCCGTCCGGCCCGGCGCCGACCCCGGCCTCACGCGGTCGCATGCTATGTTCGCGGGCAATTGGACGGAGGCCAGGCAATGAGCAATACCCAGCCCACTGACGCAGCACCCAAGCGCAAAGGCAATGGTTCGAAATATCTGTTCCTGTTCCTGATCGGCCTGGTCGGCGGCGTGGTCGCCACGGTCATGGCGGTGCGCGCGCTCGACCAGCGCAAGGACCATTTCCCCGACAGCGTCATGCACGTGCAGCAGTGGCACCTGGGCCAGCTCAAGAGCCGGGTCGAGCAGAACCGCTGCGCCGCCACCGACACCCTGCCGCACGTGAAGGCGCTGCGGACGATGGCCGACGACCTCGAACCGGCCTTCCCCGACCTCAAGGACGACCAGCGCTTCGGCCAGCACGCCAGCAAGCTGCGCGCGGCGCTCGACGGCGCACTGGCCAGTCCGCCGCTCAACTGCGCCGGGGTCAGCGCCGTGTCCGAGCAGATCGGCGAAGCCTGCAAGGCCTGCCATCAGGACTTCCGCGGCTGAAAGGCGGCAACGAGTGGAGAGAAAACAGTAGCGGACACGACACGGCTCCGGCCGCTTTCATTCCTCGCTCTCCACTCGTTCCTCTTCACTTGTTCCTAGCGGTCCCGTCGCCTTCCCCGACGCTAGCTGAACGCAGCGGCGCGCGGTGCCGGAACGGGCGTAAAAATTGAACACGTGTTCACGCAAGGCTGGCTAGCGTGGCAGGCGCGTGGCGATGCCCGCCACATGCCTCTAGCGCAGGAGCCTCGAATGAACACCAATCAATTCCGACTGCTGGGCCTTGCCGCGACGGCCACCCTGGCGCTCGCCGGCTGCGCGACCTCGCCGGGCTACAGCGGCGGCGGCTACAACAGCTATCCGCCGCCCTCGCAGCCGAGCTACAACCAGAGCAACTGCTACGACTGCGGCGTAGTCACCCGGATCGAGCAGATCAGCACCGCCAGCACCGCTCCGCGCGCTACCGGCGCCGTACTCGGCGGCTTGGTCGGCGCCGTCGCCGGCCGCGAGATCGCCGACGACCACACCGACAGCAAGGGCCGCAGGAACACCGCCACGGTGGCCGGCGCGGTCGCCGGCGCGGTGGCCGGCAACGCGATCCAGAACCGGGTCGGCGCGCCGAGCTACAACGTCTATGTGCGCATGAACGACGGCCGCACCGTGGTGATCACCCAGAAGGACATCGGCGGTATCCGCGAGAACACCTACGTCCGCGTCGCCAACGGCCGCGTGTATCTGCGCTGAGCGTATCTGCGTTGAGCCGCGCCTTCGCCGCCGCTCGCGCGGCGGCGATGAAACAAAGTAACGAAATCACCAGGACAACAACGGCCCGCATCGCGGGCCGTTTTTTTGTGCAGTTCTTTGCTGCGTTTTCACCGCGCTGGCGCTGCGATCCGCGTTCCCGACCCGCGTCACGGTTGGGCGCGGAACTGGCGCACTTCTGCCGGTCTTCATGAGCGCCGCGTTGCGCTAGGGTCGTTTGCGTCCGCCCTGCGGACGCCAGCCAACGCAACTCAGCCAACGCAAGCTCAGGAGATCGTGGAATGAAACTTCGCTTCCTGCCCGTGGTGTCCGCCGGCGCCGTCCTCACCGGCGCCATCGCCGCCGCCGTCGCCGCGCCGGGCGCGGCCCAGAACAATCCGCTGCGCGTGGGCCTGGTCGCGGTGACCGGCGCCGCCGACGATTTCCTCGGCGCGGTCGAAATCAGCATCACCAACACCGGCCGCAAGGCGGTGCGCCTGCCCAAGTGGCAGTTGCCTTCGGACGAGTTCGACGCGCGCCTGTTCGACATCAGCTACGGCGGCAAGCCGGTCGCCTACGAGGGCGCCCTGGTCAAGCGCGGCCTGCCCGCCGCCGAAGACTTCGCGATCCTGCAGCCGGGCGAGACTTATCGCCGCACCATCGATCTGTCGGCCGGCTACGACCTGTCGCGCACCGGCCAGTACGTGGTTCGCTTCAATGCGCCGCTGCAACACGCCTCGACCTCCGACCGCACCATGCTGCGCCAGGGCAACGGCCTGGCGATGAGCGCGCAGAGCGTGCCGCTGAGCCTGTGGGTGGACGGCCTGGACCAGCTCGGCGGCAGCAAGGTCGCCGCGGCGGCGAAGAAGCCGATCGGCCCGACCGCGGTGGTCAACGGCGTCAACTACGTCGGCTGCACCACGTCGCGCATCAGCGCCGCCGGCCAGGCGGTGGTGTCGGCGCGCGGCTATTCCGAGAACGCCAAGGGGTATCTCGTCGGCGGCTCGTTCGGCCCGCGCTACACCAGCTGGTTCGGCGCCTACACCGACAGCCGCTACGCCACCGCGCGCCAGCACTTCGTTTCGATCGACCAGGCGATGGACCAGAACAGCGGCCAGATCACCATCAACTGCGGCTGCAGCAGCAGCGCCTACGCCTACGTGTACCCGAACCAGCCGTACCAGATCTATGTCTGCAACGCGTTCTGGAGCGCGCCGCAGACCGGCACCGATTCCAAGGCCGGCACCCTGATCCACGAGATGAGCCACTTCACCGTGGTCGCCGGCACCGACGATCACGCCTACGGCCAGGGCGCGGCGCAGAACCTGGCCAACACCAACCCCGCCGCGGCGCTGGACAACGCCGACAACCACGAGTATTTCGCCGAAAACACGCCGTTCCAGAACTGAGCAAGGGCCGCCGATGCCCGGGCATCGGCGGCGGCTCGAGAGCCGCGCATCGCTTCGCACGAAGTCGAAGATGCGAATCGGCGCACGAGGGATTTGCTTGGACTAGAGGTAAAGCAAATCCCCCTGCCCCCCTCTCCAAAGGGGGGAAGCGGTAGGCGGTTGCGATGGGGGCCGGATCGAACGGCTTCGGGCGGACGGTGCAAGGCCGACTCCGCGTTCCAGGTCGCAGCCCGCGGCACTCAGGCCAGATTCCCCAGCCTATTGGCTACTGCCCCCCAGCTTCCGGCCGCCAATCCCGATTCCCGATTCCCCATTCCCGCCCCCCCACACCAACCCCACTGCCGCCGCCGGCGCGTTAGCAAACATCGAGCCCGGCGGCAGGACGCCGTAGCGATCGGCAGGGACGCAGGCGGCGCAGCGGAAGACGAGGCCGCGGCGCCGCGGTCGGGGTTCGACGCGGCCGGGACGGCCGCGCTGCGTGCGCAGGGCGGAACATCGGGAACGCACGCGATCGGGCAAGGAAGCGCCGGCCCTGGCGGCCGGTCGGCGGGTCGGGGGCCTCGCGCCCCCGGCTCGACCGAGTCGCTGCGGCGGCCTGCGGGCCAGTCGCTCGCCGGCGAAACCCCGGGGCAACGGATTCAACGCAACCGATTCAACGCAACGGTTTCAAGCGGACGAGATTCGCGGACGGCGAAAGGGGGCGAGGACGACGCCAGCGTCGACTCGCAGCGTGGCCGCTGCGGCGGAAAATCCCGCGCCAGGCTTGGATCGAGTCAAACGCGATGACGGTCGGAGTTTCCGGCGCCGCTCCGATGACTGCGCGCACGCTTTGGACATTTCGTATGACCGGCGCGGCGGCAATTGGCGATTTTGTGACGATTATCGAACTTTCGCACAAGAAAAACCCGGCCGTAGCCGGGTCTTTCCGATGCGTTCGCGGCGCCGACGGCGCCGCGGCGGATCTCAGTACCGGGTCAGATCGGCTCGACCGCGTCGGCCTGCAGGCCCTTCTGGCCCTGGACGACGGTGAACGAGACCTTCTGGCCTTCCTTCAGGCTCTTGAAGCCCTGGGTCTGGATCGCGCGGAAATGCACGAATACGTCTTCGCCGTTTTCACGGCTGATAAAGCCAAAACCCTTGGCGTCGTTGAACCACTTGACGGTTCCGGTTTCTTTCGCGGACATCGCTACTCTCTCCTTGAAACGTGGTGTTGTTAACGCGACTGGCTCGCGTGCTGGTTGCAAGGAGGAAGCGAGGTGCAACGATGTAGCGGATCGACGGATCAACCGCATCGGGCCACGATTCACGGTGACCCTTGGCAAACGCAGCGCCCGCAACGTACCCCGACATCGGTGAAAATGCAAACCGGCCGGACACCCCGTCCGGACAGGGAATAAGCATGGATTTGCAGACACTTTATTACATATTGGCCGGCGTCCTGGTGGTGATCGGAATCGTCGGCACGGTACTCCCCGCCCTGCCCGGCCTGCCGCTGGTGTTCGGCGGCATGGTCCTGGCCGCCTGGGCCTCGGATTTCGAGAAAGTCGGCTGGGTCACCCTGGTCGTGCTGGGCCTGCTGACCGCGCTGTCCCTGGGGATCGACTTCCTGGCCACGGCGATGGGGGCCAAACGGGTCGGCGCCAGCAAGCTGGCCCTGATCGGCTCGGTGATCGGCACCTTCGCCGGCCTGGCCTTCGGCCTGATCGGGGTGTTCGTCGGTCCCTTCGTCGGCGCGCTGGTCGGCGAACTGATCCACACCCGCGAGTTGTCCAAGGCGACCCAGGTCGGGGTCGGCACCTGGGTCGGCATCGTCGTCGGCACCGTGCTCAAGTTCGGCCTGGCCTTCGCCATGGTCGGCCTGTTCGCGCTGGCGTGGTTCTTCTGAACGGGCCTCGCCGCTGCGGGTTCATCTGAACCGACCGGCCGCGCCGACGCGGCCGGTTCACCTCTCGTTCGCACGCCGATGCAAGACTGCAGCGGTTTGCCGTCCGTAGACCCTTATCGCCATGACCCCTGCCTTGCCCCGAACCCGCCTGCTGCCCTGCCTGCTGCTGACCGTCCTGCCCGCCGCGGCCGGCGCGCAGGAAATCAAGCCGCAGCCGGCCACGCCCGAAGCTTGCGTGGCGATCGCCAACGGCGCCGACCGGCTGGCCTGCTACGACACCGCCCTGGGCCGCGGCGCCGATGGCGTACGCGCGGCCGATATCGCCGCCAAGGAAGCCAAGGCGATCCAGCGCAACCTGGAGCTGGGCGACCAGATCGAAGCCGCGCCCTCGCCGGGCCTGGCCGAACCGGCCCGGCGCAAGGCCGGCAGCAGCGACCTTTTCAGTCACGAAGAGGAGGCGCTGGACAGCGCGATCGCCAACGCCGGCAAGGGCGGCCTGCTCGACAGCCGCTGGGAACTGGCCAAGGACTCCAAGCTGGGCGTGTTCAACTTCCGCGCCTACAAGCCGGTGTACCTGCTGCCGGCGTTCTGGAGCAGCAAGCCCAACGTGCTGCCGCATTCGCCGAACCCGCGCAACACGGTGACCGATCCGCAATCGCTGAAGGACGTCGAGGCCAAGTTCCAGGTCAGCTTCAAGACCAAGGCGGTGGAGAACCTGTTCGGCGACAACGGCGATATCTGGATGGGCTATACCCAATCCTCGCGCTGGCAGGTCTACAACGGCGAGGACTCGCGCCCGTTCCGCGAGACCAATTACGAACCGGAAGTGATGCTGGTGTTCCGCAACAACTACCGCATCGGCGGCTGGAACGGGCGCATGGCCGGGATCGGCATCAACCACCAGTCCAACGGCCGCGCCGACCCGTTCTCGCGCAGCTGGAACCGGGTGATCGGCCAGGTCGGCTGGGACCGCGAGAACTGGGCGGTGATCGCGCGGCCGTGGTGGCGCCTGTCGGACGGCAACGACGACGACAATCCGGACATCGAGGATTACATCGGCCGCGGCGATCTCACCATCGTCCATACCCGCGGCGGCCATGAGTTCTCGCTGATGGCCCGGCATTCGCTGCGCGGCGGCGACCGCTCGCACGGCGCGCTGCAGTTCGACTGGGGATTCCCGATCCACAACCAGCTACGCGGCCACCTGCAGATCTTCGACGGTTACGGCGAGAGCCTGATCGACTACAACCATCGCGCGACCTACGTCGGCCTGGGCATCTCCTTGCTGGAGTGGTA
The DNA here is from genome assembly GCF_019733395.1 of Lysobacter sp. BMK333-48F3. Classification (NCBI taxonomy): domain Bacteria; kingdom Pseudomonadati; phylum Pseudomonadota; class Gammaproteobacteria; order Lysobacterales; family Lysobacteraceae; genus Lysobacter; species Lysobacter sp. BMK333-48F3. Next base: position 4,617,821 of record NZ_JAIHOO010000001.1, read on the forward strand.
CTGAGCAGCCGATTTTTGTAGGAGCGGCGTGAGCCGCGACCGCCGAAGCGGTGTACGCAAGCGCTGCCCACGAAGCCGGGCATCCGGATGCATGCTTCGCCTCGCTGCAGGGTTTCGGGTCGAACCGTGGTATTCCACCGCTTCGGTCGTCGCGGCTCACGCCGCTCCTACAGGGGCGGGCGGCGGCGCCGATAACGAAACGCCCGGCGCGAGGCCGGGCGTTTTCGCAAGCAGGTACGGCGGCCGGTCAGGCCTATTCGACCACCACCGGGATCTTGCCGAGCCTTCCGCCCGAAATCCGCGCCTGCCATTCCTTCGGGCCGGTCTTGTGCACCGACTCGCCGGCGCTGTCGACCGCGACCGTCACCGGCATGTCCTGCACGGTGAATTCGTAGATCGCCTCCATGCCGAGGTCGGCGAAGCCGACCACGCGCGAGGCCTTGATCGCCTTCGACACCAGGTAAGCCGCGCCGCCGACCGCCATCAGATAGACCGACTTGTGCTTCTGGATCGCCTCGATCGCGGTCGGGCCGCGCTCGGCCTTGCCGACCATGCCGAGCAGGCCGGTCTGCGCCAGCACCTGTTCGGTGAACTTGTCCATGCGCGTGGCGGTGGTCGGGCCGGCCGGGCCGACGACTTCGTCGCGCACCGGATCGACCGGGCCGACGTAGTAGATGAAGCGGCCCTTGAAGTCGACCGGCAGCGGCTCGCCCTTGTTGAGCATATCGACGATGCGCTTGTGCGCGGCATCGCGGCCGGTCAGCAGCTTGCCGTTGAGCAACAGCACTTCGCCGGGCTTCCAGCTCGCGACATCCTCGGCGGTGACGGTGTCGAGATCGACGCGACGGCCCTTGGACGAGTCGTAGGTCAGCTTCGGCCAATCTTCCAGCGACGGCGGGTCGAGCATGACCGGGCCGCTGCCGTCGAGGGTGAAATGCGCGTGGCGGGTGGCGGCGCAGTTCGGGATCATCGCCACCGGCAGGTTGGCGGCGTGGGTCGGATAGTCCTTGACCTTGATGTCGAGCACCGTGGTCAGGCCGCCCAGGCCCTGCGCGCCGATGCCGAGCGCGTTGACCTTCTCGTACAGCTCCAGGCGCAGTTCTTCGGCGCGATTGCTGGCGCCGCGCGCTTGCAGGTCAGTGATGTCGATCGGCTCCATAAGCGATTCCTTGGCCAGCAGCATCGCCTTCTCGGCGGTGCCGCCGATGCCGATGCCGAGCATGCCCGGCGGGCACCAGCCCGCGCCCATGGTCGGCACGGTCTTGAGCACCCAGTCGACGATCGAGTCGGACGGGTTGAGCATGGCGAACTTGGACTTGGCCTCCGAGCCGCCGCCCTTGGCGGCGACGATCACGTCCACCGTATTGCCCGGCACGACCTTGACGTTGACCACCGCGGGCGTGTTGTCTTTCGTGTTGGCGCGCTTGCCGGCCGGATCGGCCAGCACGCTGGCGCGCAGCTTGTTGTCGGGGTGGTTGTAGGCGCGGCGCACGCCTTCGTTGACCATGTCCTCCACGCCCATGGTGGCGCTGCCTCCATCGGCACCGCTCCAGCGCACGTCCATGCCGATCCCCAGGAACACGGTGACGATGCCGGTGTCCTGGCAGATCGGCCGGTGGCCTTCGGCGCACATGCGCGAATTGATCAGAATCTGCGCGATCGCGTCCTTGGCCGCAGGCGATTCCTCGCGCTCGTAGGCGGCGGCGAGGTTCTTGATGTAGTCGACCGGGTGGTAGTAGCTGATGTACTGCAGGGCGTCGGCGACGGACTGGATCAGGTCGTCCTGGCGGACGACGACCGGGCCCGACACGGCGGGAGCGGCGGAAGACGAAGAAGCGGTCACGGCGGGCGTAAGGCTGGCGGTGGGGCGATTATTCTACCTGTCCCGGCCGGTCCGGGCCCGCCGCCCCAGGCAGCGGCCCGGTTCGGCCAAGGCCCCCACCCGCCCCGGCCGATCGCCCATGACTGCGTCCTCCGCGCCGCCCGCAACGCCGTTCAATCCCGTATTGCCGTCCCTGGGCGTGCTGGTCAGCCTGCTGTGCGGTTTAGCGCCGGTGTTCGCCGTGCCGCAGTTCGCCCCGGTCTACGCCGCCTTCGGCGCCGATCTGCCCTGGCCGACCCGGCTGCTGCTGGACTACCCCTGGGCCCTGTGCCTGCTGCCGCTGTCGACCGTCGCGGTCTGGGGCCTGAGCCCGGCGCGGCGGCGCGATCTGGCGGCCTGCCTGTTCGGCATCGGCGCCGGGCTCGCCGGGCTGGCGGCGACGCTGGTCGCGCTGTATCTGCCGATCTACCGACTCGGCGCGGCCCTGTGAGCCGCGGCGCAACGGCCCGCCGCCTCGTGGCAGCGGGCCGCGGTGCGGCTTACTGCGGGCAGGCGTCGAGCACGCAGGAGCGCCAGAACACATCGCACATCGACGGGCTGCCGCCGCCGTCCAGGCAGGGCTGACGGACTTCCTGGTCGCAATACACGCCGCCCGAGCAGACGATGATGTCGCGCGAGGACGCGGTGGCGCCGAAGGCGAAACCGAACGCGGCCACGGCCACGGCGAACAGCTTGATCTTCATTCGAACTCTCCTTTTCGGATGGTGGATCTTTCGGTGATGGATCTTTCGGTCTTGAATCTTTCAGTTTTGAAGCGGGCCTTGCGCAGCCTGTCCGGCCGGGCCGGACGCGAGCGGACGCCGCGCGCGGGCTGCGCGCGTGCGGCGGGAGCGGGAAACGCACCCGGATGCGAGCGCGATGCGGCGACGTCCGCCGACGCCGGACCGGAAACGGTAGAACGACGGATACGCGATCGTTGGATACGCGATCGTTCCGGATCGAAGCGATGCGGCGGCATGGCACGCGAGGCGCCCGTCATGCGAACTCTCCTTGTCCGGTGCCGGATCGGGGCAAGCTCGACGCTGCCGTCCCTGGCCGGGGCGCCCAACTTACTCTGCGGGCATCGCGGAAGGTAGCCGCACTGCAACACGATTCCCGCAGCGGCGCTCAGGTGTCGCGTTCGGGCCCCGCGTCGGAACGATCGGGTCCGTCTTCGGCGGCGCCCGGCGCGCTCTTGACGCCGACAGCCGGCTTCCACTCGCGCGCTTCGCGCTCGATTTCGCGGAAGCGCGGGCGGATCTTGGCCAGGAAAAACCAGGTCAGGCCCCAAACCGGCACGGCGATCGCGGCAGAAATGCCGGCCCAACCCAGCCAGGACTGGGCCTGTTCGACCACCGCCACCACCGGCAGCGCCAACAAGGGGCCGAAGATCGTCGCCGGCACCAGCGCGCTAGCCGCCGGGCGGGCGATCGCACGGAACAGGACGATGCAGGTCACCGCAGCGAACAGCACGACCAGAACGCTGGCGATCAGCAGAGGATAGGCGAGCCCGGCGTAGTCGCTGGCCGCCGCCGGTCCTGCGACCGTCGCGGCCAGAACGGCCGCCGTTGCGCGCATCGCCGTCGAGCGGCTTGCGACCGCCGTCGCGTATCGGCATCCCTTGCCCATGCAGCCCCCTGTTCCGCGTCGCAGCGACGCGGTCGGCGCCACATTACGGCCGCGCCGGCGTTTCCGCCAATGCCGCCGCTGCGGACGGATCGCCCCGTATACGCAGCGCGCATGCGTTCCCGGCACAATCGGCGCATGACCCATTCCAGCGAGAACGGCGCAATGCGCCGGCCAGGCGACGGCAAACCCAGCCTGCGCGAACGCTTCGACGCCTTGCGCAACCTGCCGCCGTTCCTGCGCCAGATCTGGAGCACCAGTCCGGGCCTGACCCTGATGACCTTGGGCCTGCGCCTGGTCCGCGCGCTGTTGCCGGTCGCCACCCTCTATGTCGGCAAGCTGATCATCGACGAGGCGGTGCGGCTGGTCGCGACCGGCCCGGACGTGGACTCGTTGGCCGCGGCCTGGCGCAGCGGCCAGCTCGACACCCTGTTCGCCCTGCTGGCGCTGGAGTTTGCCCTGGCGGTCGGCTCCGACCTGCTCGGCCGTCTGGTCAGCTACGGCGATGCGTTGCTGTCGGAGCTGTTCACCAACGCCACCAGCGTGCGCCTGATGGAGCACGCCGCGACCCTGGACCTGGAGGATTTCGAAGACCCGGACCTGCAGGACAAGCTCGACCGCGCCCGCCGCCAGACCATGGGCCGGATGAACCTGATGAGCCAGCTGTTCGGCCAGGTGCAGGACAGCATCACCGTGGTCGCCTTCGCGTTCGGCCTGCTGGTCTATGCGCCGTGGCTGATCGCCCTGCTCGCCGTGGCCCTGGTGCCGGCGTTCGTCGGCGAGGCGCATTTCAACGCGCTGAGCTATTCGCTCAACTACGCCTGGACCCCGGAGCGGCGCCAGCTCGAATACGTGCGCCAGATGGGCGCCAGCGTCGAGACGGCGAAGGAAGTGAAGATCTTCAACCTGCACCGGTTCCTGATCGCGCGCTATCGCGAGCTGGCGGAAAAGTTCTACCGCGCCAGCCGCGCCCTGGCCCGCCGGCGCGCGTTCTGGGGCACGTTGCTGGCCGCGCTGGGCACGCTGGGCTACTACGTCGCTTACGGCTACATCGCCTGGCGCACGGTGCGCGGCGACTTCAGCATCGGCGACCTGACCTTCCTCGCCGGCAGCTTCCTGCGCCTGCGCCAGTTGCTCGAAGGCCTGCTGGTCGGTTTCTCCCAGGTCGCCGGCCAGGCCCTGTACCTGGACGATCTGTTTTCGTTCTTCCGGATCCGTCCCGAGATCGTCTCGCCGCCGCTGCCGCGGCCGGTGCCGCGGCCGATCCAGCGAGGCTTCGCGTTCGAGAACGTCGGCTTCCGCTATCCCGACGCCGAACGCTGGGCGCTGCGCGGGCTGGACTTCGAACTGCGCGCCGGCGAGGTGCTGGCCCTGGTCGGCGAGAACGGCGCCGGCAAGACCACCCTGGTCAAGCTGCTGGCGCGGCTGTACGACCCCGACGAAGGCCGCATCCTGCTCGACGGCCGCGACCTGCGCGAATACGACCTGGACGAACTGCGCGCCAACGTCGGCGTGGTGTTCCAGGATTTCGTCCGCTACCACCTGACCGCCGGCGAGAACATCGGCGTCGGCCAGATCGACGCCATGCACGATCAGGGCCGGATCCGCGATGCGGCGCGGCGCGCCCTGGCCGACGAGGTGATCGAATCGCTGCCGCGCGGCTACGACCAGCTGATCGGACGCCGCTTCAAGACCGGAGTCGACCTGTCCGGCGGGCAATGGCAGAAGATCGCGATCGCCCGCGCCTACATGCGCGACGCCCAGGTCATGATCCTGGACGAGCCGACCGCGGCACTGGACGCGCGCGCCGAATTCGAGGTATTCCAACGCTTCAAGGAGCTGTCGGCGCAACGCACCGCGGTACTGATCTCGCACCGCTTCTCCAGCGTGCGCATGGCCGACCGGATCCTGGTGCTGGCCGAAGGCCGCCTGGAGGCCAGCGGCACCCACGCCGAATTGCTCGCCCAAGGCGGACGTTACGCCGAACTGTTCGAACTGCAGGCGGCCGGCTATCGCTGAGCCTCGCAGCGCGGACGCCCCGCTCGACGGCAAGGATGCCCCTTCGCTGGAACCTACGATCCGATGAAAACCGGGAGCCCCGCATGACCGCCGTCCGACCCGCACCGATGTTCCGCCGCGCCGCCCTCGCCCTGAGCCTGATCGCTGCCCTGGCCGCCTGCCAGCGCGGCCAGGACGCGGTCGCGGCGACCGCGCAGCCGGCGCCGAAGCAGCAGGCCGCGCACCGCGTCGACAGCGAACGCGGGCCGGTGCAGGTGGTCGAGGTCGCGACCGGCCTGGAGCACCCCTGGGCGGTAGCGCTGCTGCCCGACGGCGGCTTCCTGGTCACCGAGCGCGCCGGCCGCCTGCGCCGGGTCGGTGCCGACGGCGCGATCTCCGCGCCGATCGGCGGCGTACCGGCGGTGTGGGCGCAGGGCCAGGGCGGCCTGCTCGACGTGATCCTGGCGCCGGACTTCGCCTCCAGCCGACGCATCTACCTCAGCTACGCCGAACCCGGCCCGGACGGCAGCGCCGGCACCGCGGTGGCCTCGGCCACGCTCGGCGAGGCCGCGCTGAGCGAGGTCAAGACGATCTACCGCCAGCAGCCCAAACTGGAGGGACCGAACCACTTCGGCTCGCGTCTGGCCTTCGACCGCCAGGGCCATCTTTTCGTCAGCCAGGGCGAGCGCCAGCAGCGCATGGCTGCGCAGGAGCTGGACAAGCTGCAGGGCAAGCTGGTGCGGCTCAACGCCGACGGCAGCGTGCCCGCCGACAACCCCTTCGTCGGCCGCGACGGCGCGCGCCCGGAGATCTGGAGCTACGGCCACCGCAACATGCAGTCGCTGGCGCTCGATCCGCGCACCGGCGCCCTGTGGGAGGCCGAACACGGCCCGCGCGGCGGCGACGAAATCAATCGGCCGCAGGCCGGCAAGAATTACGGCTGGCCGATCGTCACCCACGGCATCGACTACAGCGGATTGAAGATTTCCGAGGCCGAAGGCAAGGAAAAACCGGGCATGGAATCGCCCTACCACGTCTGGGAAAAATCGCCGGCCTTGTCGGGCATGGCCTTCTACGTCAACCAACCGCAGTCGCCGTGGAACGACAGCCTGTTCCTGGGCGCGCTGGCCGACGGCAGCCTGATCCGGCTGAGCCTGGACGGCGACAAGATCGTCGCCGAAGAACGGCTGCTGAAAGAGTTGGACTGGCGCATCCGCGACGTGCGCGTCTCGGCCGACGGCAAAGTGTTCGTGCTGACCGACGAAAGCGACGGCAAGCTGCTGCGGCTGGATCCGCCGGCGGCCAAGTAAGCGCGAGGCAGCGCGAAAGCACCGCTACGTTGCCGTTGCCGTTGCCGTTGCCGTTGCCGTGAAGAGCTTGGCGCGGGACCGAACTCGCGAGAACGCCCTGAAGCCCCGAAGGGCGGCCCGCAGGGATGCGGGCCGTGCGCAGCCAGGCCAGGGATGGCCTGTGCGGAGCAGCCCCGCGCAAACCTCGTCCCATAGTGGCTTTTGATTCGAAACAGCCATGGCGTTTTCTTTGGTTACTTTCTTTGTCGCCTTGGACAAAGAAAGTGACCCGGCCGCTTGCGGACGGAAGCTTTGCTTTAGAGCTTTAGAGCTTTAGAGCTTTGGAGCTTTCGAAGCCTTCGAACAACAGACGGCGCGAGACCGTAAGAACGCGGTCGCGGCTTACGCCGCTCCTACAGGGGGCGCAGGACAAAGGCGTGGCGAGAGGCACGGACGGCAGTCGCGGCTTTAGAAGCCTTCGAACACAGACATCGCGATGCCGCAGCAGCGCGGTCGCGGCTTGCGCCGCTCCTACAGGGGCCAGGACAAAGACGCGGCGAACGGGCGAGATGGCGGTCGCGGCTCGCGCCGCTCCTACAGGGGGCGCGGGACAAAGGCGCGGCGAGATCGGGGCGATGGTTTCGGGCTTCGATCGATGGCGTCGGCCTTGGATTCTCTGTGCGTCCCGTGGTCGCGGCTTGTGACCGAAGGAAATCCCTGTGGGCGCCGCCCCTACAGGGGCATGAGACAAAACCGCCGGGGGACGGAATCCTCCGTCCCCCGCTCGCTCAGCTCTTCTGCTTGGCCCGCGCGAAAGCGTCGGCCAGCGCACCGCCCAGCGGCGCCGCGGCGGCCTTGCCCGGCGGCGAGAACGAACCGCCGCGCGCGTGCGGCTCGCGTCGGCCGCCGCGGTCGTGGCCGCGGCCGGCGTTGCGGTCCGGGCGCTCGCTGCGCTCGCCCGGCGCGCGCGGCGCCGTCGGCAACGGATCGTCGAGGCGGCGAGTCAGGGCGATGCGCTTGCGCGCGATGTCGACCTCCAGCACCCGCACCTTGACCACGTCGCCGGCCTTGACCACCTCGCGCGGATCCTTGACGTACTTGTCCGACAACGCCGAGATGTGGATCAGCCCGTCCTGGTGCACGCCGATGTCGACGAAGGCGCCGAACGCGGCGACGTTGCTGATCACCCCTTCCAGGATCATCCCGACCTGCAGGTCCTTGAGCTCCTCCACGCCGTCGGCGAACTTGGCCGCCTTGAACTCCGGACGCGGATCGCGGCCGGGCTTTTCCATTTCCTTGAGGATGTCGCGCACCGTCGGCACGCCGAACTTCTCGTCGGTGTACTGCTCCGGCTTGAGGCTGCGCACGAACTGCGGATCGCCGAGCAACTGCTTCACCTCGCGGCCGCATTGCTTGACGATGCGCTCGACCACCGGATAAGCCTCCGGGTGCACCGCCGAGGCGTCCAGCGGCTCCTCGCCGTCGACGATGCGCAGGAATCCGGCGCATTGTTCGAAGGTCTTCTCGCCCAGGCGCGGTACCTTGAGCAGCGACTTGCGCGACTTGAACGGGCCGTTCTCGTCGCGGTGGCGGACGATGTTCTCGGCCACCGTCGACGACAGGCCGGACACCCGTGCCAGCAGCGCCGCCGAGGCGGTGTTGACGTACACGCCGACCGCGTTCACGCAATCCTCGACCCGCGCGTCCAGCGCGCGCGCCAGGCGGTACTGGTCGACGTCGTGCTGGTACTGGCCGACGCCGATCGCCTTGGGCTCGATCTTGACCAGTTCGGCCAGCGGGTCCTGCAGGCGCCGGGCGATCGACACCGCGCCGCGCAGGCTGACGTCGAGGCCCGGGAATTCTTTGGCCGCGAATTCGGACGCCGAGTACACCGAGGCGCCGGCCTCGCTGACCACGACCTTGCTCAGCGTGAGTTCGGGCGCGAGCTTGATCAGGTCGCCGGCGAGCTTGTCGGTCTCGCGCGAGGCGGTGCCGTTGCCGATCGCGATCAGTTCGACCTGATGCTTGGCGCACAGCGCGCGCAGTGCGTGCAGCGACTGGTCCCACTGCCGGCGCGGCTCGTGCGGGTAGATGGTGTCGGTGGCGACCAGCTTGCCGGTGGCGTCGACCACCGCGACCTTGACCCCGGTGCGCAGGCCCGGGTCCAGGCCCAGGGTCGCGCGCGGGCCGGCCGGCGCGGCCAGCAGCAGGTCCTTGAGGTTGTCGCCGAACACGTCGATGGCCTCGGCCTCGGCCTTCTCGCGCGCCTGGCCGAACAGGTCCAGCAACAGGTGCAGGTGCAGCTTGGCGCGCCAGGTCAGGCGGCAGCAGTCGAGCAGCCAGCGATCGGCCGGTCGGCCCTGATCGCGGATGCCGGCGTTGAACGCGACCCGTCCCTCGCCCTGCTGGTGCCCGGCTTCGGCATCGCTGCCCGGATCCAGGTCGAGGAACAGGATCTCCTCGCGGCGGGCGCGGAACAGCGCCAGCAGCCGGTGCGAGGGAATCTTGGCCAGCGACTCGGCATGGTCGAAGTAGTCGCGGTACTTGGCGCCTTCGTTCTCCTTGCCCTCGGCGACGCGGGCGCGGATCACCCCGACCTCGGTCAGCCAGGTGCGCAGTTCGCCGACCAGCCGGGCGTCTTCGCCCCAACGCTCCATCAGGATCGCGCGCGCGCCGTCCAGCGCCGCCTTGACGTCGGCGACCTGCTTCTCCTCGCTGACGAAACCGGCGGCGAACTCGTCGGGCTTGAGCATGGGATCGGCCAGCAACGCGTCGGCCAGCGGTTCCAGCCCGGCCTCGCGGGCGATCTGGGCCTTGGTCCGGCGCTTGGGCTTGTACGGCAGGTACAGGTCTTCCAGGCGCGCCTTGCTGTCGGCGGCCTCGATGTCGGCGCGCAGCTCGTCGCTCAGCTTGCCCTGCTCGGCGATGCTCTCCAGCACCGCGGCGCGGCGGTCTTCCAGCTCGCGCAGATAGCGCAGGCGGCTTTCCAGGTCGCGCAACTGGGTGTCGTCGAGCCCGCCGGTCACCTCTTTGCGGTAGCGGGCGATGAAGGGCACGGTGGCGCCTTCGTCGAGCAGGCCGATCGCGGCCTGGGCCTGGGCGGGCTGGGCGTTGATCTCGGCCGCGATGAGCAGGGCGATCTTCTTGGCGATCTGTGCGGACTGCGCGTTCTTGTCTTGCATCGTTTCCCATCGGTCTGGCCCCGCCGGGCGGGGAACGGGACGATTGTGGCAATGCCGGCGTGAAGACGAAACCCATTGACAGGGCTGGCTTTTTGGGGCCAGGAGTGGGCTTGGGCAGGAGCTGGCGAACAGCAGAAGGAGATGGCGAACAGCAGATAGGAGCCAGCGAGGAGCAGGCTTGGGCTTCGTTGTCTCCTGCCTCCTGCCCGCAACCTCGTGCCCGCGCCGACTCCTGGTTCAAAGATAAGAACCGCTCTCATCCATCGGCTACAATGGCCGCCCCGCTCCACCCGACCTCACCGGCATGTCCTCCGCTTTTGGCACCGAGACGGTGCTGGACGTCCGTCACTGGACCGACGACTACTTCAGCTTCACCACTACCCGCGACGACGGCTTCCGCTTCGAGAACGGCCAGTTCGTGATGATCGGCCTGCAGGTCGAACAGGCGGACGGCTCGACCAAGCCGCTGCTGCGCGCCTATTCGATCGCCAGCGCGAACTGGGAAGAACAACTGGAGTTCTTCAGCATCAAGGTGCCCAACGGCCCGCTGACCTCGCGCCTGAAGTCGATCCAGCCCGGCGACAGCGTGCTGATCGGACGCAAGCCGACCGGCACCCTGCTGATCCACGACCTGCACCCCGGCCGCAACCTGTATCTGCTCGGCACCGGCACCGGCTTCGCGCCGTGGCTGTCGGTGATCAAGGACCCGGAAACCTACGAACGCTTCGAGAACGTGGTGCTGTGCCACGGCGTACGCAGCGAGCAGGACCTGGCCTACCGCGACTACATCGTCAACGAGCTGCCGCGCCACGAGTTCCTCGGCGAGCAGATCGCGGCCAAGCTGAAGTACTACCCGGCGGTCAGCCGCGAGGGCTTCGTGTTCGACGGCCGCGACCAGCGCGGCCGCCTGACCGAGATGATGGACAGCGGCCGGATGGCCGACCAGCTCGGCCTGCCGGCGCTGGACGCCGAGCACGACCGGGCGATGATCTGCGGCAGCCCGCAGATGCTGGCCGACTTCCGCGAGATCCTCGACCGCCGCGGCTTCGCCGCCGCGCCGCGGATCGGCACGCCGGGCCAGTACGTGTTCGAGCGCGCCTTCGTCGAGAAGTGAGCCGGGTGCCGGCCTCGTCGTCCATCGCGACCGTCCTGCGCGGCTTGTTCGCCGGCCTGCTGCTGGCCTGGTGCGGCGCCGCCGGCGCCCAACTCGCCAGCGCGCCGCTGAGCGCGCCCCCTTCCAGCGATGCGTCGGCGCCGCGCACCGCCTTGCGCATCGGCCAGGCGCCGCCGGAATGGCTGGGCCTGGATCGCCAGGGCCGTTCGCTGCAGGTCGGCCAGTACCGCGGCCGCGCGCTGCTGGTGGTGTTCTGGGCCAGTTGGTGCGGGCAATGCCGCAGCGAACTGCCGCTGCTGTCGGCGCTGCGCCGCGGTTTCGGCCGCGAGCGGCTGGCGGTGGTGGCGATCAACCACGCCGAACCGCGCCGCGATTTCGACGCCTTCGTCCGCCTCAACCCTGGCCTGGACTTCGACTTCGTCCACGACCCCGGCCCGGTGGCGCGCCATTACGGCGTACGTGCGGTGCCGCAGGTGTTCCTGATCGACGCCCAGGGCCGCCTGGTGCACCAACAGCGCGGCTACTCGCCGCAGAAGATCGAAGCGCTGGCGCGCGAACTGCGCAAGCGGCTGCCCGCCTCCGGCGACGCCGGCTGAGCGCGGCTCAGGCCGCGCGCCGTTCCGAGCGCAACGCGCCGCGGTAGCGCCGGCTGCACGGGATGCGGGTGCCGTCGCTCATGGTGATGCGCGCATCGCCGCTGTCCAGCGGCTCGATCTCGCCGACGCAGTCCAGGTTGACCATGTAGCTGCGGTGCACGCGCACGAAGCGCGCCGGGTCGAGCTGGGATTCCAGCGCGGCCATGGTGGTGCGCAGCGGATAGTCGCGGCCGCGCAGGTGCAGGTTGACGTAGTTCGACGCCGCCTGCAGCCATTCGACCTCGCTGGCGGCGATCAGGAATTCCTTGCCCAGCTTGCGCACCAGGAACCGCTCCGGGCGCTCGGGCTGGGCCGGCTCGGGCACGCCTTCGGCCGGCGCCAGCACGCTGGCCTCGCCCTGCCAGCGCCGCAGCAGCAGCCGGTAGCCTTCGATCCCCAGCACCATGTAGGCGTAGCTGCGCACGTCCTTGAGGTATTCGTAGCCGTACTCCAGCGGCCAGAAGCCGAAGTCGTAGCGTTCGCCCAGGCTCAGGTAGACCAGCTTGCGGATCGCGACCATCGCGCTGACGTGCAGCACCGACCAGGCCAGGCTGCCGAGCAGGTGCAGGACCAGCGCCCGGCGCCAGCGGTCGAAGCCCCAGGGCACCCGGCGGGTGAACCAGACCAGGGCCGGCGCCAGCGCCAGCGCGACCAGGCAACTGCTGCCTTCCCACACCGGCGGCGCCCAGCTCGGGATGTCGAGGCCGGCGCGGCGGATGTCCATCAGCGCGGTCAGGCTGCCGGCCACCGCATTGACCGCGAACAACAGCACCCAGGCCGAGACCTCGGCGCTGCGCCGCCAGGGTTGGTAGCGCTCCCATGAACCGGGTGGCGTGGGCGCGCGCTCGACGGCGGGGTCGGCGACGGCGGCGGACGAGAACGAAGGCGGACTCATGCCGCGCATTCTCGCCCGAGCCGCGCTCGCGGCGCCCGCCGGTCGTCCCTGCGGCCCGCGATTCGTCCCCGCGCGGCCGCCGCCGGTCCCCTGGGGATGTCGCGCAAGTGCTTGCCGCACAAGGATTCGCCGACCTTCCGCCGCGAAACCGCCATGCCCCGCCGCCACGACATCGACGCCTTGCGCGCCCTCGCCTTCGCCCTGCTGATCCTCTACCACTGCGCGATGCTCTACGTCGCCGACTGGGACTGGCACCTCAAGAGCACCCACCTGTCCGAAGCGCTGCAGCTGCCGATGCTGGCGGTGAACCGTTGGCGCATGGACCTGATCTTCCTGATCTCGGGCCTGTCGGTGCACTTCCTGCTGCGCGGCGGCCAGCTCGGCCGCTTCGTCGCCCAGCGCAGCTGGCGCCTGTTGCTGCCGCTGAGCTTCGGCTGCTTGGTGGTGGTGCCGATCCAGCCCTATGCCCAGGGCGTGGCCAACGGCCTGGTCGAACCCGGCTTCGTCGACTTCCTGCTGCGCTACTACCGCTTCCAGCCCTGGCCGGAGGGCGCCTTCGACGGCTGGCAGTACGGCTTCACCTGGAACCATCTGTGGTACCTGGCCTACCTGTGGGTCTACACGGTGGTGTTCGCCGCCTTGCTGCCGTTGTTCCGCCACCGCGCCGGGCGCGCCCTGCACGCGCGTCTGGTGGCGTTGCGCGGGCCGGCGCTGTGGATCCTGCCGGCGCTGCCGCTGGCGTTGGCGACCTGCCTGCTGCAACCGCTGTTCGAGGAAACCGGCGACCTGATCCACGACTGGTACCGGCATGCGATCTATTTCACCGTGTTCGCCTACGGCTATTGGCTGGGCAACGACGCCGGCCTGTGGGCCGAACTGGCCCGGCTGCGCCGGCGCAGCCTGGCCCTGGCGCTGGCCTTGCTGGCGGTCTATCTGGCCCTGGTGATCGTCCTGCCCGAACAGATCCCCGACGCCTTGCAGTACGCGGTCTGGACCCTGCGCAACCTGTACCTGTGGTGCGCGATCGTCGCGATCCTGGGCTGGGCGCGGGCCTGCCTGGACCGTCCGTTCGCCTGGCTGCCCTGGGCCAACGAGGCGGTGTATCCCTGGTACGTGCTGCACCAGAGCCTGACCGTGCTGATCGCCTACTGGATCCTGCCGCTGCGGTTCGGGCCGGTGCTGGAGCCGGCGATCGTGGTCGCCGGCACCGTGGCCGGTTGCTGGCTGCTGCATGCCGGCATCCGCCGGGTGGCATGGCTGCGGCCGTGCTTCGGGCTGAAGGCCGGGCCGAGGCAAGCTGCGGGCGCAGCCGCGCAGGCGGCGCAGGCAGCGCAGGCGGCTTGAACCGCTTGCCCCTCAGAATGCCGTTTCCCCCTTTGAAAGGGGGAACTTGCTCCTGCCCTTGGAGCGTTCGCGCCGCAGCGTGCGGTTTCGCGGTCGCGACTTGCGCCGCTCCTACAACAGAGCTATCGGAGCCCCTGTTCCCCCCTTTGGAAAAGGGGGGCTAGGGGGGATTTGCTCCGGCTTTTGCTCCGGCTTTCGCCTTGGATCGCCTGATTCTCAGGCCAACGCTTTCTCGATGTCGGCGGCGATCGATTCGGGCTTGTCGGTCGGGGCGTAGCGCTTGATCACCCGGCCGTCGCGGCCAACCAGGAACTTGGTGAAGTTCCACTTGATCGCGTCGATGCCGAGGAAGCCGCCCTTCTCGTCCTTCAGCCACTTCCACAGCGGATGCGCTGCGTCGCCGTTGACGTCGATCTTGGCGTACATCGGGAAGCTCACGTCGTAGGTCAGCGAGCAGAAATTCTTGATCTCGGCCTCGTCGCCGGGCTCCTGGTGGCCGAACTGGTCGCAGGGGAAACCCAGCACCTCGAAGCCGCGGGTGTGGTACTCGCGCTGGAGCTTTTCCAGGCCGGTGTACTGCGGGGTGAAGCCGCACTTGGAGGCGACGTTGACGATCAGCAGCACCTTGTCGCGGTAACGGTCCAGCGACTGGGTCTGGCCGTCGATGTCGTTGGCGGAGAAGTCGTAGGCGGTGGTCATGGCGGGCTCGCGGCCGTGGGGATGACCCACGATAGCGCGTCGGGGTGACGCTGTCCGGGCACGGTGTGGGCGAAAGGCAAAAAGCAAATCCCCCCTGCCCCCCTTTTTCAAAGGGGGGAAGCACAACAGGATTCGGGAAGATCGGGATCGAATGCCGCTTTTGCTCGGCCAATCCCGAATCCCCACTCCCCATTCCCGGCTCCAAAAAGCGAACGGCCCGCCGAAGCGGGCCGTTTGCGTTTGCGGCTTAGAACGAAGCCTTGAACTCGACGCCGACGATGCGCGGGTCGTTGACGAAACCGACCAGGTTGTTGAAGTCGATGCCGCCGACGGCGCGCACCTCATCGAGGATGTTGCGGCCGTACAGGGCCAGGTCGTAACGGCCGTCGTCCCACATGTAGCCCACGCGCAGGCCGCCTTCGGTCAGCGACTTGCCGCGGAACTCCTTGGACTCGTACAGGAAGAAGTTCACTTCGCTGCGGTAGGCCCAGTCGGTGTAGACGTAGAACTCGTTGCCGTTGGCCAGCGGCAGGGTGTAGCGCGCGGTCAGGTTGTAGACCCACTTCGGCGCCTGCGGCAGCGGGTTGCCGTCGATCGCCGCCAGGGTCTGGCCGTTGCGCACCACCAGCGGGTCGGTCACGGTGCAGCCGCCGCCGCAGGGGGCGACGAACAGGTTGCCGTCCTGGATTTCGGTGTCGTTGTAGCTGGCGCCGAAGGTGACCATCAGGTTGTCGGTCACATAGGCGTCCAGGTCGACTTCGAAGCCCTGGCCCAGGGTCTTGTCGGCGTTGACCAGGATGGTCTGGTTGAGCGCGCCGCCGACCGCGTTGAGCTGCTGGTTGTCGACGGTGTAGCGGAACAGCGCCACGCCGAGGCGGGCGCGCTTGTCCCACAGGTCGGCCTTGAGGCCGGCTTCGTAGGAGATCACCTTCTCGGCGTCGGCGACCGACGGGCTCGGCGGCACCTGGAACAGCAGGCGGCCCTGGATGCTGGGCGCGCGGAAGCCCTTGGCGACGCGGGCGTACAGGTTGATGTCGTCGGTGGCCTGGAACACGCCGCTGATGTCCCAGCTGACGTCGTCGACGTCGGTGCTCACCTTGAACGGGCCCGACACCGGCGCGCCGAACGGCGCGCTCTGCAGCACGCTGGCGCTGAAATCCTTCTCGTCCTGGGTATAGCGCAGGCCGCCGCGCAGCTTGAAGCGCTCGGTGACCGCGTATTCGACCGAGCCGAACGCCGCCCAGGCCTTGTTGCGCTGCTTCTGCTGCGCGTGGCCGGCCTGCGCGCCGCCGCCGAGGGTGTCGTAGTTCAGGCTGTCGACGGTGATGTCTTCGTCGAAGTAGAACAGGCCGGCCTGCCAGTTGAACGGACCGGCGTAGTTCGATTCCAGGCGGAACTCCTGGGTCCACTGGCGGTGGTCCGGCAGGCCGTCGGCCGATTCGGCGGCGAACGGGATGCCGCGCGGGGTGCTGCCGCCGGGCAGGAACTCGGCGCCGATGCCGCCGTCGATGTCGCCGCGGCTGAGCGAGTCGGCCGACTCGTAGCCGGTGATCGAGTACAGGGTCAGGTCGTTGGACAGGTCCCAGCTCAGGCGCGCGCTGGCGCCGAAGGTGTCCAGCTTCTGGAAGTTGCGCCCGTCGATGCCGACCTTTTCCACGTCGAAGCCGTCGACCAGGTCGTTGCTGCCCGGCTTGAACAGCATCGCCCGGAACAGCCGCGCGGTGCCCTTGAGGTGGCGCGCGTGGACGTTGAACAACGCGTCGAAGGTGTCGCTGCCGTCGTACTGCAGCTGCAGGCGCAGCGCCGACTCGTCGTAACCTTCCAGTTCGCGGTTGCTGCGCGCGTTCGGGTTGGTGTTGTCGACCCAGTCGCCGCGGCGCTGGTACATGCCCGAAGCGCGGCCGGACCAGTTGGCGCCGAGCGGGCCGCTGATCGCGCCTTCGAAGTTGGTGGTGCCGTAGGTGCCGTAGGAGATCTGGCCGTAGCCTTCCAGTTCGCGGGTCGGCTTGGCCGATTCGAACTTGACCACGCCAGCCGGGGTGTTGCGGCCGAACAGGGTGCCCTGCGGGCCGCGCAGCAGCTCGACGTTCTCCAGGTCGAACACCGGGAAGCCCTTCAGCAGCGGGTTCTCCAAGACGATGTCGTCGTACACCAGCGAGACCGGCTGGGAGGCGTTGAGATCGAAGTCGGTGTTGCCCAGGCCGCGGATGTAGAAGCGCGGGAAGGCGCGGCCGAACGAGGATTCGATGTTCAGACTGGGCAGACGGCCGGACAGGAAGCGGATGTCGCCGCCGCCGGAGCCGAGCACGTGCAGCTTTTCGCGGTCGACCGTGGTCAGGGCGACCGGCACGTCCTTGGCGCGTTCGACCTTGCGCTGCGCGGTCACCATCAGCGCATCGAGGGTCTTGGCTTCGCCTTCGGCCGGCGCGGCGGGCGCGGCGTCTTGGGCGAAGGCGGCGGCGGAGGCCAGGCTCAGGCCGATCGCGGCGGCGAGGACGCCGGCGCGCGGGGCATGACGACGGAGAGCACGAAGGTGCTGGGACATGGTCGGATTTCTCGTGGACGCGGCGCCGCGGCGGCGCCAGTTCGGGGGGAAGACCACCGCGGCTCCTCAGGGGGAATGCGCGCGCGGCGTTCGGCGATCGGACCGTCCCTTGACGGCCGTGACGCGGACCTGCCCGCGCCCCTGGGCGACTCATTGACCGGGGAATGTTACCAAATCATTAAAAGAGCTG